>NZ_JBQFXP010000004.1:0-369726 GCF_056540905.1 Ruegeria sp. AL1 | reverse complement strand
GTCATGACAAAACGCGCCGTCAACGCCTGTACCTGATACACCGCAAAACAAAGCGGGAAACACACATGCCCCCGGCACAAAACGCCGGGGGGGGGTTACCCGGTGATCGTCTGAATCAGACCGGTCGGATGCACGCAGATCGCTGTCGGGGTGCCGTCTGAGCGCCTCAGAGTTTCGGCGATTTCCGCAGAATCTGCGTAGCAGAACGCGGTGGACAGCGCGTCGGCGGTTGTCGCGTCAGCGGCCTGCACACTGATGGTCGACCAAATCGGGCCTGCTGTGCCTATTGGGTTCAGGATATGGGACTGACCGCCATGCAACTCCATAACCCCGGGGCTGGAGGTTGCGATCGCGCGATTCTTCAACCGCAGAGTTTCAACCAATCCAAACTCTGGGTCGGACACGCCCAGCGTCCAATACCGACCGCCGGCATGGAATTCGCCTATATTGATCAGAACATCACTCCAACCGGATTGTTTGAGTTCCTGCGCGACAAGATCCGTCGCAAAGCCCTGCGCAATTCCATTCAATGTCAGGGACTGCCCTGTTCCCAACATGATCCGGTCCGGCGAGACACTTACACGGTCCCACCCGACCAGTTGGCGGGCCGACGTTTCGTCTTCGCCGTGCGCCAGAGCGGACCACAGCGGCTGAACGGTCGGGTCAAATCGACCACCGGTAACGTCATGGGCTTTCTGGCAGGCCTGCATCACTTGCAGAAACTCGGGCTCGGGGTTGACCAGAAGACCCGTTTGGTTGAGGCGGGAAAGACGGGACTCGGGCCTATACAGGCTGAACAGGGTCTCGCACCTGTCCAGCAGGTCCTGCACGCGCATGATGGCGGTCGTTGCCGCGCCGGGGGAAGCATCAAAGCTGAGGCTGACTTCGGCACCCATGGCATAGCCGGTCCACCGGGTCGGCGTGGCCGAGGCCGGAGCAGCAGCGGCGGCGGCCGAGATAGCAAGGAAGCGACGGCGGTTCATCATTTTGCTGCCATCCCTCTGGACTGGCGTCGTGCTGCGACGATCAAAGGAACGCAACGGGTGCGGTCATCATGGATCGCGACGCAATCCAGGCATTGAAAGCACTCGTCGTACTGGATTTCTCCGGTCTTTCTGATCGCTCCGTATTTGCATTTGACCCTACAAAGCTGGCACGGAGAACCGCATTCGGCGCGACGCTCGATCCAGTCGCGCCCACGGATCAGCCCCCCGATCGCCAGAAACGCGCCCAAAGGGCAGACATAGCGGCAGAACCCCTTGAACAGCACCATCCCGAACAACAGCCAGAACAGCGCGTAGGCGACATAATACCACTCTCGCACAAAAAAGGTGGTGATGGCTGTCTTGAACGGTTCGACCTCGGCGGCCTTGTCGACCTGATCGGGCGCAACAAAGACCATGGCGACTAGCCCGGCCAACACGATGTACTTCAGCCATTTCAGGCGTTGGTCCCACACACGGGACGGTTCGATCTGACGAATACCAAGGAACTTGCCGATATGATGCGCGAATTCCTGCAGGGCACCGAACGGGCAGAGCCAGCCGCAGAACAGCCCCCGGCCCCAGGCGACCAGACCGGCGATGGATACGGCCCAGATCAAAAGCGAGAACGGGTCGTAAAGCAAGAACGCGTAACTGCCCCCATCCAGCGCCGTGCGCAATGTTCCCAGAGCCGTGACAATGGACAATTGTCCCTGCCCCCACCATCCGACAAATCCCACGACAACGGCCAACACACCAAGCCGGATCGGCGTGAACGCCGGTTGCCCGGCAAGCGCGTTCATCCGCACGCCCAACGTCGTCACGAGGCCCACAAGAAAGACACTCAGAATGATCATGTCGGTTTGCCGATTGCGCAGTGCCTCAAGCCATGGCGGGGCCGGGGTGATCTGGACCGGGCGGTCAAAGAACCGTTCAGGCGTCGCATGTGGAATGTCGAGCGTGACCGAGCCGGTTTCGGGCTGAAACATCCCGTGTTCGCGGACGGCCAACACCTTGAGCACCCATTCGCGCGAAGGATCAAAACCAAGGCGGCGATCTGTGCGCAGGATCATGGCGACCCCATCGGGCATGTCATCGGCCAGTTCGACCAGCAGGTCAGCATCGCGAAGCGCAACCGGCAAACCATCCTGTTCGGCGGAAATCCAATCGGGGGCGGTGTTGCGCACAAAATCCTCGCTGACCAAGCCGTGACGAGCGGTTTCGATCAACAGGATCGGCTCGTCATTGTCCGAAATCTCCATGAAGTTCTGCAGGTCTTCATAGCTGTCTTCTGACAGTGCGGCCCGGGCGATGGATTTGGGGCCAAGATCGACGATCCACAGGTCCAGAAAAGCCTCGTCAGGGTAATCCTGCGCCTCGGGGTCGTCATCTTCCCAAAGCGTGCCTGCGAACAGCGCGCCTACCTCGGCGTTGGTGTAGGTCTTGCGGGTGGCAATTCCCTGGGTGACCAGATCTTCCCAGTCCAGCGCTTCATCATGGTCGGGTTTCGGGAAGGCAGGTGGCGCAGTGGCAAGGCCCTGCATCTTTTCGCGGGCGACCGCCAGCGCCGCCCCCATGACGGATTCGTGCGCGATCCGCACGCTGGCTGTCGCCTTGGTGACCCCATCAAGGTAAACAAGCTGTGAGCCGGACGCCGCGTCGCCATAGGGTGTCCCGACCACAATCGAGTCCGAAATCGACAGGCCGCCATATTGTTCGAAATACTTGTGAAACGGTGCTTCACCCAGTCCGGATACAAAGATCGGCTCGTTATGTTCGATCAGTTGGACGTCCATGAAACGGCCTTCGAGGTCTAGCACCACCAACGCGTTGATCGGCGCGCCTGAAAATCCAGGCAAAGGCGCCAAGGGTTCTGTTTCAAAGACATATCCCGCCTCGATGCCGCCTGAATTCAACAGCGCATAGACGCCCTTGTCGTTCAAAACATCGCCCAGCGAGAACGGAGCCCGGACATAGGTTTCGATCTGCGCGCGCGGCAACGGCTCGGCAAGGGCCGACAGTCCGTTAAGGAATAACAGAAGGCTGCAAATGAACGCGCGCATAAGCGCGAGATTATAAGTCCGTGTGCCATGGCGACATTCGACAAAGGTCCTAAGTGCTTGCATCTACGACCCCAAGGCCATTGACGGGCGGATCGCCGACACAGACACCCATCGGCACCCTTACGACCAAAGCAGCATTTTCCGAGAGGGGCACAGGTTGTAGGTTTTCTGCCTACCACCAGTCATTCATGGGAGGACATTATGGCCTGGAGCGCACCGAAGCTGAAAGAAGTGAACTGCGGCATGGAGATCAACATGTATTCTCCGTCCGAAGACGAAGGCCGCGAGCACGAGCGCGACCTGTTCTGATCACCTGAACGCAGCGGAGGCCCTAAGTGTATTTTCCGGGTCTTGGGGCTTCTGCAAGCGGTGACCTGCCGCCATGAAATTGTAGGTGCCGGAACTACGCGGATGCCCGCAAAGGGAACATTCTGCCTTCCGGACACTTGTCTTTGTCGGTGTCGCCAGATGGGGTGCGGTGGAGCATCCTGAACGCCTCGCCTGATATTCGACAGCAGATGCCAGATAATCGTGGAATACACCTCAGATCGCTGCGCGATACTCCTGTTGCGTCGGTCCTGCTGGCCAATGGGGGCATTGATCATATCGCGAGATTGCCAAACCTGCGCGAACCAGACGCCGTTCGGCCCGTTTGCTACCCGTGACATTCTGAATGTGTTGGCAGACAACCAATTTTTCGATGCGGCGGACCGTCGGCAGATTGACCTTCGGGACGTACTTTCGCTTTGGGATAGCCTGCAGGCCAGTCTGTTCGCCGGACCCGACAAAATCACCTTGTTCATGTAATAGTGCGCAGTTCAGACCAATCTGATCGGCGAATAAACCGTTGGGGTCCGCCTAAGCTCGGGCGACAAGATTGCTTGTTAAATTCCCGGCTGCGCGCAGGTATCGGACAACCTGCTGGACCGGCTCACAAATTCTGATCAGTTTTTTTGACGGACCGCTCTGGGACGATGACGAGATGATCACACATTTGACGTGCGATACGGTGCACGACAAACCTCTGTCGAATAACTGGTACCAACGCGACGCGCTCAATGCCGATCGTGGCACGGATTGAATGCCCGAACTCTGCCAGAGCTGCGACCGGAAGGAGATCGATTTTGGCAGCAGCCGCAGCCGGGCTATGCGCTGGCCGGGGATGCAGGGGCGACAGACCTGATCTGCCAAAAAATACCAACGCATGCGCAGTATGAGGTACTTCTGTCGAGCAATCCGAAAATGCCCCATGGACTTCGTCTATCGCAAAATTTGACTGGGCGCTTCCCTCACAATGATCGATATCGCCCGGCATCAAACGACTTGACCCGGACCGGGATCAGGCCGAAAGCTGCGCACCGGGCGCGGTTTTGGCCACCCCGATCATAACGTCTTTGGGAGCATCGCATGGACTGGGACGAATTCAATCATTGGGGCAAGCATATTTCCGATTGGGCGGCAGACTATCACAAAGGGCTGTCAGATCGTCCCGTACGTGCGCAAACCGCCCCTGGTGAGATTGCGGCTCTGCTGCCTCGGAACGCGCCGGATGGGGCCGAGACCATGGAAACCATCCTCGGCGACTTTGAACGCATCGTGATGCCCGGTATAACCCATTGGCAGCACCCGCGCTTTTTTGCATATTTCCCGGCCAACGCCGCGCCGCCGTCAATGCTGGCGGACATGCTGATCACGACCATCGCAGCGCAGTGCATGTTGTGGCAGACCTCGCCCGCAGCGACCGAGTTGGAAGGCGTCATGGTGGATTGGCTGCGGCAGGCCATGGCCCTGCCCCAAGACTATACCGGCGTCATCCAGGACAGCGCCTCTTCGGCCACGCTTTCGGCCGTCCTGACCATGCGCGAACGGGCCACAGGTTACACCGGCAATCGCGACGGGCTGAACGGTAAAGGCGATCTGCGTATCTATTGTTCGGAACAGGTGCATTCCTCGATCGATCGGGCCTGTTGGGTCGCCGGGATCGGGCAGAACAATCTGGTCAAAATCCCCACCACCGGGCCGCGCCACGCCATGGAGGTCGAGACGCTGCGCGCGGCGATCCGCGAAGATCGGACCAATGGCCATATTCCCGCCGGTCTGATTGCCGCGACCGGGGGCACCGGGATCGGGGCCAGTGACGAACTGGCGCCGGTCCTTGCGGTTGCGGCCGAAGAAGGCCTGTACACCCATCTGGACGCCGCCTGGGCCGGGTCTGCCATGATCTGCCCCGAGTTTCGCAGTGACTTTTGGGACGGCGTCGAAGGGTTCGACAGCATCGTGTTCAACCCGCACAAATGGCTGGGCGCGCAGTTCGATTGCTCGGTGCAGTTCCTGCGCGATCCGGTGCCGCAACTCAATACCCTGAAAATCGAACCCGAATATCTCAAGACCACCGGGGCCGAAGTGACCAATTACTCGGAATGGACCATCCCTCTGGGTCGCCGTTTCCGGGCCCTGAAGATATGGTTCCTGATCCGCGCCTATGGCCTGGACGGTCTGCGCACGCGCATCCGAAACCATGTGACCTGGGCCAATGACGTGTGCGAGGCGATCCGTTCCATGGACGGGTTTGACATCGTGACCGAGCCGATCCTGAGCCTGTTTTCTTTCCGGTGCCCCGGCGATGATGCGGCACAGCAGCGGCTGGTCGATGCGCTTAACGATGATGGCCGGATATACCTGACCCAGGGCATGTTCGAAGGCCGCAAGATCATCCGGTTTCAGGTCGGTCAGTTCGACACGACACGCGATCAGGTCATGATGGCCCCGCAAGTCATCCACGAGGTCTGGCGCGGGCTGTCCTGATCCCACCGGGGTCAGCCGCGCCGCCCCGAGATGTCGCAAACAGGAGTGACCCGCCCCGCGCGCCATGATAAGCGCCGGACAGAGGCCCTTCGATGACACACCGGAAAACACTACATTACCCGTCGGCGGGCATCGGTTTCGTGCTGGTCGGAATCCTGACCATATCGGTCAACGATATGCTGATCAAGTTCTTGTCCGGCGGCTATCCCCTGCACCAGATGGTGTTCACCCGGTCGCTGATCGGCATCGGCTTCAGCCTGGCACTTGTACAGGTTGAAGGGGGGTGGCGCATTCTCAAAACAGATCAGCCGGGCCTGCATGTGCTGCGCGGGCTGGTGCTGGTTATCGCCAACCTGACCTTCTTTACCGCCCTTGCGGTGATGCCTCTGGCCGAGGCCACCGCCGTCTTCTTTGTGGCCCCGCTGATGATCACCCTGCTCAGCATCCCATTGCTGGGTGAAAAGGTCGGCCCGCTGCGGATCGGAGCGGTGCTGGTTGGTTTTGCCGGGGTGATCATCATGACCCGGCCATGGGAAAGCGGCAACAACCGCGAGATCAGCCTGCTGGTCTACCTGCTGCCCGTTCTGGCCGCGTTCACCTATGCGCTGAACACTGTCATGACACGGTTTTTGGGCGCAAAGTCCAAGGCGTCAGCCATGGCAGTCTACATCCAAAGCGCCTTTATCGCCGTCAGCCTGTTGTTTTGGGTCTTTGCTGGCGATGGCCGGTATCTGGACGGCATTGAAAACGAAAGCCTCATCTTTCTACTGCGTCCCTGGGTCCGGCCCGAGGGCACGGACATCTGGCTGTTTGCGGGTCTGGGTTTCAATTCGGCCGTTGTCGGATACTGCCTTGGTCAAGCCTACCGGTTGGCCGATGCCGCCACAGTTGCGCCGTTTGAATATGTCGGGCTGCCGCTGGCCATATTCTGGGGCTGGATGATCTGGGGCGAGTTGCCCGATCTGCCCGTCGCAATCGGCATTGCACTGATCCTGAGCGCGGGTATCTTTGTGTTTCTGCGCGAGCGGCAGAAGGACAAGGCTGTCAAGCGGAGCAAACGCTTAGATCGCAGGTTTTAAAGCACGCGCAGCGTCACACCTCAAAGCCGGGCATCAGAAAAATGCGCATACTCACGGCGGCAAAGAACAGGCCCGTGCCCGACAGAACAAAGACATGCCAGATCGTGTTGTGGAAGGGCAACCAGTCCATCAGATAGAACGCGATCCCGGCCGTATAGACGATGCCTCCGGCCATCATCAGGAACACCACCGTCGGCGACAGTTCCTCGAGCATGGCGGGTCCGGCCCAGATCACGGCCCAACCCATCAACACGTAAAGCGCCAGCCCGATCCAGCGAAACCGATGCGGATCCACCATCTTGAGCGCAGACCCCAAAGTGGCCGAAGACCAAAGGCCAAACAGCATCCCCGAAACCGGCGCACCGGACAACAGCAGAAACGGCGTATAGGTCCCCGCGATCTTGATGTAGATCCCAGAATGATCCAGACGGCGCAACAATCCCGACCACTTCTCGCTTTCGATCATGTTGTAAAGCGCCGACATGCTGAGCATCAGAACCAGCGTGAAACCGTAGATCGAGGCCCCAAGGACAGCAAATGGGTCACCCTGATACAGAATGGTCGACGCGACCAGCACCGGGGCAGCAACAAGGGCCAGAGACACGCCCAATATGTGAACCACACCATCGCTTCTGCGTTCGGCCCGGCTGTACGCCGGTCGGATGTCTGCAAAAGACCACATACAAATAAATCTATTCACCACTTGCGCTTGCGGCAAGGCAACTGCGGTCACTTCCTGTTTCGGAAATGATACAATTGCCATTTGCCGACGGCACCTTGCCAGATGTCGGATGCCGCGTCACAGTGCAGGAATTGCCGGAAAAAGGGGACGGATCATGAGTTGGGAAAACTATCTGGACACGCATCAGCAGCGCTTTATCGACGAGCTTTGCGATTTCATCCGCATCCCCTCGGTGTCCGCCAAACCCGAGAACGCAGGCGATGTTCGCACAGCCGGTCAGTGGGTGATCGACCGACTGACCGCCGCCGGGATCGAGAATGCAAAAATGTATGAAACCGCGGGGCATCCTGTGGTTTGTGCCGACTGGCTTCATGCGGGGGCCGACAAGCCAACGATCCTGATTTACGGTCATTTTGACGTGCAACCGGCCGAGCCTTTCGACCTTTGGACCTCGCCACCGTTTGAACCCACAATCCGCGGTGACAGGGTATACGGACGCGGTGCGACAGATGACAAGGGCGCCATGTTCGTGCCGATCGTGGCGGCTGAGGCATTGTTGGCCGAAACCGGACGTCTGCCGGTCAATGTGCGGTTCTTTTTCGAAGGCCAGGAGGAGATCGGTTCGCCCGATCTGCCGCCATTCATCGAAGCAAACCTGGACCTGCTGCAGGCCGACATGATCTTTTCTGCAGATGGAAGCCAGTGGGACACCGAAACACCTCAGGTCGTGTTGGGCCTCAAGGGGCTGACATCGCTGGAGGTCAAGGTGACGGGCGCACGGTCCGACCTGCATTCGGGGATGCATGGTGGCGGCGTCGCAAACCCCGGGATGGCATTGTCGCAACTGCTGGCCAGTATGAAGTCCATTGACGGGCGCATTACCGTCGATGGGTTTTACGACGACGTGGTCGATCTGACGGATGAAGACCGCGAGGCAATTGCGCGCGTGCCCTGGGACGAAGCTGCCTATCTGGCGCAGACCGGCGCGCCCGCCACCTATGGAGAACCCGGGTACACCACGCGCGAAGCGTTGTGGGCGCGCCCGACGCTGGAGGTTAACGGGATCACTTGCGGCTGGCAGGGGGACGGCACCAAAACGGTTCTGCCTTCGACCGCGTCAGCCAAAATCACCTGCCGGTTGGTCGCCAATCAAAATCCCGAGCGGGTTTTTGATCTGATCACAGCCCATGTCAAAGCGCACTGCCCCCCGGGCGTGACCGCCGAAGTGTCGAAAAACCCCGGTCGGGCCGATCCCTTTCTTGTGCCTGCCGGTCACAATGCCACGGCTATCGCCGGACAGGTTCTGGAAGAGGTCTACGGCAAGGCCCCCTTCAAGACCCGCGTCGGAGGGTCCATCCCTGTCATGTCCACCCTGCTGGATCAGCTTGGGCTTCACGCAGTAATGTTCGCCTTCGGCCACGAGGACGAAAACCAGCACGCCCCGGACGAGTTCTTTCGCCTGCCCACATTCCGGCGGGGACAAACCGCATATGTCCGGTTGATGCAACGGCTTGGGGCGTAACGCTCAAGCGTCACGACGGTTGTCCGGGGCCAATCAATAAAAGCGTTTGATCCGGCAAGATGATGCTACCGGCACAGAGAACCGTTGCTGCGGCGCGCCAGATCCAGATGGAAATGCCCCTTGTGAAACCGATCGGCCTCGGGGCCTAACACGGTGCCGAAAAGACCACAGGCACCGGCGTGCAGGTCACGCAGGGCCGCGCCGAATTTGTCGGACCCCCACCCATCGCTGACTTTGATGATCGTGCCGTCGTTCAGCACAAACGCAGAAATATCGACAGCCCTGCCCCTGGCATGCTGGGACAGACGGGCACGGGGTTGGTTGTTCTGGGTCTTGCAGGCATAGTGACCGGCCAGCCGCATGCCTTTCAAGCCGCCCCCAAGCTCTGCGAATACGGGTTTGGCCGTGATCTCGATCCATGTCTTCAACGTCACCGCCATCTGGCAATCCATGACCGCCAACTGACTGAGCGCGACGTCCGACACATTGTAGATCCGCACGGGCTCGGCGATGCCACAGCCTCGGAATTTACCCCGGATCGGCGCACGCGTTTCCCCCAGAATGGTCCAGTCACCACAAACCGCGCCGCGTTGGCGCATTTGCGCGCGCCCTACTGAAATCTGCTGGAACTTGCAGGGCCGCAATCTTGGCCTGGGTGAGGTTTCAAGGGGCAATTCAGGCAGCACTAACGGGTCTGCAGCGCGTACTGTGTCGTCGAAAACGGGCTCATATGCGATCAGGGTGGAGGGTTGCGGAACTGGCCTGTCCCCACAATCCAGTGCGGCGCTCACTGCGCTGGGCCCTATAAACAGGGCAAGACACAATGCTGCCACCGTCTGATGCGCTCGCGCGACCAAAAAGAAATTTCGGACAAACCGCACCGACTTAGGAGACATGATTGGCCAAAAACGCGACAACTGGATACTCCACTGCATACAGGCATCCCGGCTCAGGATACGTAGGCTACGCGTTCAACTCCAACACTTTCTGACGGCAATTTTGCGGCGCGTTGGCACAGCGCTTGCAGGCCTGAGAAACCGGATTGCCCAAAGCCACGTGTCGCTCAACTGGCCCGTCGAACGAGGAAATTCAGGAAGAATTGTCCGTCAATACGGCGCGGTTCGTATACCAGTCTGCGCCCTGTTTCCAACCCTTGCGGAAGTTTCACGTCGATCCGGACCTTATAAGGCGTAACCGGAGGACCGAAATGCGAACTGAGGGTAAACCGCAGGGTCAACTGACCGCTGTCATCAAAGCTGCCCTTGAAGTCCCTGAACCAAGGCCCGCCACCGGTGAAGGCCTGTGCCGAAACCAGCGTCAGGGTGTTTCCGCTTTTCCTGATCCGAAGGGCAGCAAGCGGTTCGACCTTGCCGGGGTAATAGGCCGAATCCGGGCGGCTGGTCGTTTGCCAGAAATCGTCGTCCCATCTGCGTCGGATCGAGATGACATAATCCCCGTCAAATCCCACTGCTGCTTTCGGCACAACTTCTTTACACACCCGGCCCTGCTCTTTTCTCAGGGCCGCGAGCGTTGCCGGCGTGTCGTGTCCGTCTGCCGCCAGACCAAGGTTTTTTCGCGCACTGCGATACCGTGAATAAGCCGATCTTGTGCGAGGGCCCACGACGCCATCCGCAGTACCCGCGCTGCACCCCACCCTGTTCAGTTCACTTTGAATATCGCGGACAAGCGCGCGCGTTCGGGCGTCGTCGTCCGGTTGCTTGGGCGGCAATGCGACGGTGTCCGGCGGAGATGGCGGATCGTCTTCAGCCGGGGCTGGTTGCGCTTCTTTCTGCCGCAAGTCTTCGCGCAGAGACAAGGCCAGCGTCACCGCAAAATGGTCCCTTTGATCCGCGTAGCGTTCCAGAAAGGTGTCAACCGCCTCCAGCGTTGCCAGAGACCGCGCCAGCTCAAAATCGGCGTAAATCTGATTGCTTATGGCCTCGGACTTCCCTGCTACACGTGGCGCTGAGGCTACTGCGGGAACCAGAAAGATGTCCTCGCTGGGCAATGAGCCATAGGTGAACGGCTCCTGAAACCCGTCTGTCATCTGGTAGACCGTGTCCCGCACCTTGCGAAACATCTTGCCCAATTCCAGACCCGGCTCTTCGATATGTTGCAGCAACGCGGTCGCATAGGGGCTGTTTCGCCCGTCACCATCCAGCGCAAGGGTTCCTCCCTTGGCCGCATAGCTGACTAGAACTCCGCTGGGGTCGATCCGTCCCAACCCGCGCCCGATCGAGCGGGTTCCGTTCTCGCGGGTCATCGTATTCAGAAACGGATTATTGCGGCAGGCATCGACCAGCACGACTTTCAAACCTTTCGCCGCTGCCAAAGAGCTTATGACAGTGTCCAGCCGTATCGCCTCAAACTCGACATCCTGATCGCTGCGCAACTCGGAATTCACCGGGATCAGGTAGTTCGTGTTGTCAATCTCGATCCCGTGACCGGCGAAATAGATAACCGCCATGTCCGCGTCTTTGGCGGCCCGACCGAAATCCCGCAGGGCGAGGCGCATACCGCGATAGTCCAGATCATGACTTTTCCAAACCTTGAAGTCGATCCGTTCCAGCGCCGAACTCAGATCGTCTGCGTCGTTTCTTGCATTGGGCAAATTGGCCACGTGGCGATATTCCGCGTTGCCAATCACCAGCGCCACACGGTGTGCTTCTGCGTAAGCCGCTGCGGCGAACACCTGCCACAGCGCGACCAGTACAAAAATCAACTTGTATGACACCCGAAACAACATGGCACGGATCAACGCTAAACCACCTATAAAAGCTGAACTTCGGGATATTGTATCACGAAAAGCGGCCCCGCACGATTACAGCGCCTGTGCTGATCGCGAGAGGATAAAGAGCAGCTCACCGCAGCCGGGCTTCAAGAATGACCGATCGTGCGTACCGACCCGACCCATCGAACCATTGCGTCGGAACCACATCGCTCAGATCGCGCCGGCCTTTTCGTTCGTGCTGAAACTGCGCAAAGGCTTTTTGACCACTGCCATGCTTTCGGTTCGGCTTAGACGGCAGCCAGTTGGTATAGGCAACGGCCTCGCCGCTGTACCAGCGCCACCCGATGACATCGTTGTCTTCCTGCGGGTCTTTCCGAAATCCGAAATATGGACCTTCCTTGTAACTAATATTCGTTCTGCTGTCGTAACCCGCATCAAAAAATGAAGGCTCATTGGCGATCATGCGCACGACAAAAGCATTTTCCGCGGCGGATGTGATCGAGGCCAGATCAACACCACATTTCTGTGCGTCGCTGCGGGCTGTCTGGATGCTGCCCCCATAGACCAACGCCACGTACAAACTGTCGCGAAACGTGCCATAGATACTTTTTCGTAAGCCCAGGCATTTCAGGATCTCGGTAATCTCTTCGGTCTCGCCCAGCACCTCCAGCTCGTCCGGGTTTTGACGCACTGCAAAAGGGTTGCTGATGAAGCCTTCATCCACCCCATCCTGAAACCCGATCCCCAGACGCGCCAAAACAGCAGGATCTGTAAACCCTGTCGGCTCCAGCCCATGCGCGGCCTGCAAAGCCCGGATGCCGGACCGGGTCTTGGGTCCAAATGCACCATCCGGTGTTCCCACGTCGAAACCCGCTGTGTTCAGGGCCTCTTGCAGCTGTCTCTTTCGGGTCCGGTTCGGCAGCAAAACATCCTCGACAGCACGTGCCTGCCCCTGCTTGCGGGCCCAATTCGGGGTGATCTGGGCCATGCGGGCCAGCACATCCGGCGTTGTGATCGAGGTCGCGCGGTACTTTTGGGCGGTCAAGCTCCAGCCCCGCAGGGTATTCACCTTCATTGCTGCCGCCATCACTTCCTGCCGGGATGCGGGCAGAGGCGCGCTTGAAACCGGGACATCGGGCAGCTTCAACGCGGCAGGTTCGGCTTGCGGGACCAGAAAAATGTCCTGGCCCGGCAAAGAGCCATAGATAAAGGGCTCCTGAAACCCGTCTGTCAACGCGAACACCCGATCCCGAACGCGGCGGAACATTTTGCCCAGTTCAAGACCGGGCTGTTCCAGATGCTCCAGCAGTGCGGTCGCGTAAGGGCTGTTTCTGCCTTCTCCGTCCTGCGCAAGGGTTCCTCCGCGCGCGGCGTAGCCGACGATGACACCGCCTGGCTCAATCGCCGCCAGACCGCGGCCAACCGAGCGTGTGGACGACGACCGGGTCATTTGCGCGGCAAACGGATTATTGCGGCAGGCATCCACCAACACGATTTTCAACCCTGGCGCGTCGGATATGGCATTTACAATCGTATCCAGCCTGATCGCTTCAAATTCGACATCCCGGTCGCTTTTCAACGTGGCATTGACTGGTATCAGGTAATTCGTGTTCTCAATCTCGATTCCGTGCCCGGCAAAATAAACCAACGCGATTTCCGCGCCAGATGCGGCTTCGGCAAAATCACGCAGCGCCAAACGCATCGCGTTGTAATCAAGGTTTTGACTGGTTGTGACGGCAAAACCGATTCTCTGCAGAGACTTCGAAATATCCTCGGCATCATTGGCTGGGTTGTTCAGGCTGGAGACGTTTTGGTAGGCTGAATTTCCAATCACCAGCGCCACGCGATCTTGATTGGCAAGGCCCCGGTCTGGAACCAGAGCTATACAGAACACCACGAGATACAGCAGATGGCAGCTTGGCCAGGGACGTTTCGAAAACATAAGGCAGGACTCACCTCAACACCGGTTACGCAAGGGACGATACCACAAAACTGCAAAAGTGCGAACGGGCCGCTTATTCGGGCCTTGATGCCCCCAAACTGGACTCTGGTGAAAATCGGACCTACTCTCAGCCGGAAAGTGTCAGTTCAAATCCGTTAATTTCCCGAGGCTTAATGTGTCGTGGGTCAGAGTTCTCAGCGCCGTCTTCCTGTTTGCATTGGTTTTGACCATCTGCGCGAGTCATCCCGCCCGCGCCGCAGGCGAAAGCAAAAGCCAACAGCCACGGGACGATGTCGTGTTTGTTCCACCCGACATCGGAGCCCCCAAGGACCGTATGGGAGCAGGCACGCGAAGCACCACATCGGATCAAAGCACAGACACGTTACAAATTCTTGTGCCGGACGGCGGCGGGCTGACGACCTTGTCGTCTCCGCCTCTGATCTGGAGATTGCCGCGCGGGCACAGGGGCGACCTGACAATTGCGCTGACCCCGGTTTCAGGGGGTGGCGCCGAATTGACACTGCGCGGTCCGTTTCCACCTGGTAACTATGGGCTGGACCTTGCACGATCCGGTTTCGAAATGGAAACCGGACGTATTTACGAGCTTACTGTTACCCTGCTGGTAACTACGTCAGGGACTGCGGCAGCGCGGGAGGTCGCTTTGATCGAACGTGTTCCCGAGAGCATGCGCGCGTCCAATCCGGCTGCAGCAGGACTTTGGTTTGATGCCCTTGCGCAATTGTCCGAGATCGGTCTGAGCGGGCGGGTGCGCGTGCTGGACCCGGACAAGTTTGATCAGCTGTTGTCTACGGCTGGCGTAACGCAGTGACGTACAAGTCTCGACACCCGCCCGGGTTGGGGGCATCAACACTGTTACCGCTTTGGCAGCGCTGGGTTTTGATCCTCACGATCACACTCGGCATAGGCAGTGTTCTGGTCGAACTTCGTGAACGCGGCGTACTCGAACCGGTGGAGTTGCTTCAGTATGACTGGACCACCTCGGCGATCGCCAGCCCTCGACCCGTGCAGGACGTGCAACTGGTGGCAATCTCGGATCGGGACTTGGGCGAATGGGGCTGGCCTGTCCCCGACGACAAGCTGACGCAATTGACTCAAGCTGTGCTGGCTGCCGGGGCCAGCGCTGTCGGGATCGACATTTACCGGGATGTGCCCGCAGGTACCGGACGCGCAGGGCTGCTGGAGGTTCTGAACGACCCGCGGGTTTTCGTGATCTCCAAACTACCTGACGCGGACGGGACCGGTATTACAGCCCCACCGAACGCCCGAACCGGGTTTTCGGACATACCTATCGATTCGGACGGTGTCGCCCGCCGGGCCTTATTACTGGTAGGCACGCAAGACGGGGTTTCATTGTCCCTGCCGTTACAGCTTGCGGCAAGGTTCGCGGATCAACCCGCCTTGCAAAGCGACCCTGACAATCCACGTTTTCTGATGTTTGGCGACACCGTACTGAGGCCCTTGCAGCCCGGATCGAACCTGTTTCGAAATGCCGATACGGCCGGATATCAGATCACCATTGCCTATCGAAACACCCGTCCGATTGCTTCGCATGTTCCTGCGGCCGAGGTTCTGACGCAGACCGATCCTGCACGTTTCAAGGGGAAGGCGGTGATTATCGGGATCACCAGTCATTCGGTCAAAGATTACTTTTCGACGCCGCTCAATCGATCCACCGGGGCCGGGTTTACCTTTGGTGCCGAGATTCATGCAGCCATCACCCAGCAATTGATCGACTATGCAAATGGCACGCTCTCGCCTCATATTTCCATCGACGGTCCGCTCTCGACTGTGTTGATTTTTGCGTCGGTCCTTGCGGGCACGTGTCTCGCCGTATTGGTGCGGGCTACCTCCAAGGCAATTGTGCTGGCCGGGGTCGGAGTCGTCCTGCTGGCCGTGGGTCTGTCCGCATTCCAGAACCTTGCGCTGCTTTTGCCAGTGGCCCCTTCGGTACTGGGCTGGACATTCGGTTTCCTGATCGGGTTCGCAATCATCGCCGGACTGTCACGCCGACAAAGACGCACCATCGTTCAGGTTTTCTCGTCTCATTTGTCCGACGAACTGTCCTCGGAAATCTGGCAACAACGCAAAAAGCTTTTGTCCGGCGGCAAGCCGAAATCCCGCAGAGTGTTTGTGACCGCCCTGCTGGCCGATATCGAAGGGTCGACCCGCACCGGAAACGCGATGGATGCAGAGGCATTCATGACCTGGATTTCCCGCATTCTGGACAAGCTTGGTGAAGTCGCGCGGCAACATGGTGGCTTTGTCGAGAAATACACCGGCGACGGCATCCTCGTGGTCTTTGGCGCACCAATCCCAAGCGAGACATCAGAGCAACGACAAGCCGACGCAGTCGCGGGGTTACGTTGCGCCCACGCGATGCGCGCTGCGGCCATTGTCCTCAACAAAGAGATCACGGATCAACCACAATACCGGTTGCGCATTGCCCTGAACAGCGGTGAAGCGCTGGGGGGCAGTTTGGGCGTCAGCGGCTCGATGCATTACAATGTGATCGGCGACACGATCAATGTCACCGCTCGTCTGGAAAGCTGGATCAAATCGCTGTCGCCGGATGGCGACGGGTTTCGCCCGGTCTGCATGACCCAATCCACCGCCGACCTGATTGATGCCGGGGCAAACTGGCCTGTCCTGTCCAGCTTTTGCCACGACGACGGGGTAACACAGATTAACGTGATCAATGCGATGTAGCAGGCTTTGATCTCAGGCGGCTTCACTTTCGCAACTGGCGCATGGAACCTACTGCTTCGAAACCACAACATCCACATAGTAAGCTGGGTCAAACCGGCCTTCGGTGCTGCGAATACGTTTGCTGGACGACATATCAGGCGGCAGATCTATCGATATAGAAAAGGGCACAACACGAGTTTTTCCGAACAGATAGTTGGTCCTGCCGCTGATGCGCAAACGGCCCGAATCCGATAACGAGGCCCGATATTTCTTCGATCTCGCCTCGCCGCCGCTCGAACGGTCAACTGCGCTGATCAACTGAAATCCGGCCGCTGATTTCCGATATTTCAGCCATAGCATCGTTTCCGTGCGTGTCCCCGCTTCTGCCCCGAGCGGGTCGGGCCGCCGACGGATGTCAATCACGTAGTCTCCAAAATACGCATTGGCCCCGGACTCGCCCACCGTTGTACCGGACAATGAAGGCGCGCTCTGCCCTCGTGTCTGGGGTTGGCTTTGAGCCGATGGTTGCGCCGGAACGGCTTTCTTCAGGGCCGCATAGCTTTGAGCGGTCAGATACCCGGTCCGCGCCACGCCAGTTTTGGCTTGAAAGCCTTTGAGCGCCGCGCGCGAGCGCGGTCCGAATATCCCATCCGCAGGTCCCGCCTGATAGCCAAGCGCGTTCAATCCAAGTTGAATATTACGATAGTCGGTCCGGCTGAGTTTCAGCGCGGTCTCAACGTCCTGACCCGGTTTCTTCGGCTCGGCGACAATCGCTGCCTGATCCGTTTCTTGCTCGGGTTTTACCGGCACTTTAGCCTCAGGTCCGGGAGGAGGCGGTGGCGTGGTCTGCTGGCTTTCGATACGCAACGCGGCGGCAACCTCCTTGGCGTACTTACCGGCAGATGTGTCAGGGAATAACTGCGCAATCATTGCCAGCGCGCCCTTCCTGGCGGCCTCATCCTCCATACGCAGGGCCTCTTGCAGAATGCGTTGCGCGGAAATGGCGCGGTCCTCTTGAGGTTGTGCGGCGGTGTTCGGGGATTGCGCAATCCCAGCGACCGGACCCTCGACCGCAGCAGGCACAAGGAAAAAGTCCCGTCCGGGCAATGAGCCATAGGTGAACGGTTCTTGATATCCGTCGGTCAGATCGAAAACGGTATCCCGCACTTTACGGAACATTTTGCCCAACTCCAGACCGGGCACCTCGATATGTTCCAGCAATGCTTCCGCATATGGGCTGTTGCGCCCTTCTCCATCCAGCGCCAGAGTGCCGCTGCGGGCGGAATACCCAACAAGAACACCGCCCGGATCGATCCGCCCCAACCCCTGTCCGATCGAGCGTGTGGCCGTGGTGCGCACCATATTCGTCAGGAACGGGTTGTTGCGACAGGCATCGACCAGCACCAGTTTCAAACCCTGCGCCGTGGACACCGCATTCAACATCGTGTCCAGGCGGATCGCCTCAAACTCGACATCCTTGTCGCTTCTCAGCTCTGCGTTGACCGGAATCAGATAATTGGTGTTGTCGATCTCGATCCCGTGCCCGGCGAAATAAACGAGTACCATTTCAGCACCGGCCATCTGCTCAGAGAAATCGCGGAGTGTCAGGCGCATGGCCCGGTAATCGAGGTTGTACTTCTCGGTCACATTGAACCCGATCCGCCTGAGCTCTGCCGCAATGTCTTGTGCATCATGCGCCGCGTTCGGCAGGTTCGAAACGTTATCGTAAAGGGCGTTTCCGATCACAAGCGCCACACGCTCGGCATAGACTTTGACCGTTCCGCCCATCCACAGGGCAGCGGCCAAAATCAGGATTAGAGAATAGCGAGGCCGATACATCTGGTGCCCTGAAACAGCTGAAAACTCACAAAACCTGCCGAAAAGCCTAGCACATTACCGGCAAAGCGGCGAATCCAGCCATTTGGTCTGGGGTTCAGCTATCCAGGGTCGTTCCCTGGGCGTTAATCAAAGCCAATCTCGACCCTGCCGAACGCACCGAAATCGGCCAGAACACGAGTGCCTGAGGGACATTCGAGGGGGCGGATGAAACTGCCCGACAAGATGATCTGACCGGGTTGGATGCTCTGCCCGTATTGCGCCATCCGGCGGGCAAGCCAGACGACACTTTCGACCGGATCGTTCAGCACGCCTGCCCCAAGCCCGGTTTCCTCGACCTCATCGTTTCGGAAAGTGATTGCTCCGACCCAGCGCAGATCAAATGCATCAACCGGATGTCGCTGCGGGCCCAGTACCACCCCGGCATTGGCCGCGTTATCGCCGATTGTATCGAATACGTTGCGCGTCGCACCTGTTTCGGCATCCACGCGGACAATCCGGGTGTCCAGAATTTCGAGTGCAGGCACCACATGCTCTGTCGCCGCGAGCACGTCGTCGCGGGTGACAGACTCACCGCCCAGTGCGTCTTTCATGACAAAGGCGATCTCGGCCTCGACACGGGGTTGGATAAACCGACCCGGCGGAACAGTGGATCCGTTTTCGAACACCATATCGTCGAACAGGATACCGCTGTCAGGAATGTCGATATTCAACGCGTATTGCATGGCTTTCGAGGTCAGCCCGATTTTCCACCCGACAATATGACGCCCTTGCGCCAGCTTCGCCTGACAGATGGCATTCTGGATCGCATAGGCGTCGTCCATGTTCATCTCGGGGAACGCGCGCGTCAGCAAACCGATCTGCTGTCCGGTTTCTTCCGCGTTCAGCAACTGCCTCGCGGCCCGGGCGTGATCTTCGGGGCTCATATGGTTTCATCCTCAATCGTATTGCGCAACAGGCCAATACCGGTGGCCTCGACCTCGACCACGTCTCCGGGCTGCAGGAACTGTGGCGGATCAAGCCGCGCGCCCGATCCGGTTGGCGTGCCGGTGACGATGATGTCACCGGGTAGCAGGGTCATGAAGGTCGAGATGTATTCGATTTCCCGCCGGATCGGGTGCATCATGTTCGACAGCGCATCCTGTTGCCGCACCTCACCGTTGACACGCGTCGTGATGCGCGCTTCATCCAGTTGACGCGCATCCGTGAAGGGCACCAACCACGGCCCCATCGAACCCGAGCGATCCCAGTTCTTGCCCTGCGTGACGTTGAATTTCGCATGGCGCACCCAATCGCGGATCGTGCCTTCATTGCACAAGGTCAGGGCGGCGATATGGTCATAGGCATTTGCCTGCGCAATCCGGCGACCGGGCTTGCCGATGACAATCGCGACCTCCCCCTCGTAATCCAGCTGATAGCTTTCCGGTGGCCGGATCAGAGGCCGCCCGTGGCCTGTAAACCCGCTGGCAAAGCGCGGGAAAAGCGACATGAATTTAGGCTGCTCTGAGCCATCTTTATATTCGGCATTGCGGTCCGGGAAATTGACCCCGACGCACAGGATGCGCCGTGCATTGGGCATCACCATCTCATAGTCAAATTCTGGATGCGTCACCGGAGCACCCTTGGAGGCGGTCATGAGGTCATCCAGACCACCAGCCTGCACAACATCAAACAAGGTGGGCCAATTCGGGAACCGGTCATTCAGGGCAATCATGCCATTGTCGGTGACGGCCCCGTAGAAAGTTTGGCCATGGGATGTAAACGACGCAAAACGCATTTTCGGACCTCAGTGGTGACCGGAGTGCTGCCGGTTCTGGATGACATATGCGATGCACGGCGCAGTTGTATTTTCGCCCGCATCCGACCCGCTCATGGTGCGATGATCGGGCTGGCTTGCAAGTCAGGCTCTTTCGTATCGACACCGACAAACTGACTGCCATGCTTGAACCAACTCTCGGGCGCCGGTGCCCCCCATAGCGTCTGGCGCTGCGGGTCCTTGAGGTCCCACTTGATCGGTTCAAGATCAGGGTCGACGGTTTGGTAATCGGCGCAATAAATCTCGATCCGGTGACCGTCCGGATCGAGCACGTACAAAAAGAACGCGTTCGAGATGCCATGCCGCCCGGGACCACGTTCGATATTTGAGACATAGCCCGTGGTCGCCATCAGATCCAACAGATCAATAATGTTCAGCGGCGTGGGCACCCAGAACGCGACATGATGCATCCGCGGCCCCAAACCATTGGTGAATGCCATGTCATGAACCCCGCCCTTGCGATGCATCCACGCAGCCCAAAGCCTCTTACTGTCTTCATCTTCAGTGTATTCCGTCACCCGGAACCCGAAATCCGAATAAAACGCGACCGAAGCATCCACATCGTGGCTGAAACAGTTAAAGTGATCGATCCGCAGAGGCTTGACCCCATGATAGAGGGCATATTTCTGATGGATCGGCTCAAGCCGGTCCATCTTGTGGTAAAATTCAAGCGGAATTCCGATATTGTCCGATGTCAGCAAAGTGCGCCCCTGATACGCGCGCTGAGCCCATTCCGTAGGGCGACCTTTTTCCCGGAAATACCGCTCGGCGCGATCCAGATCGTCTTCGTCAAACGTTTTGAAACCCAGTACGCCCACGGTTCCCGGTGTGTCGGATTGCTGCAGGATCAAACTGTGATGCCCCCTCTCCTCCATCGCGCGCAGGTAAATGCATCGGTCATCCTCATCGGTGACCTGCAAGCCCAAAATCTCGGTGTAGAATTTTCGCGACGCAGCGAGGTCACGAACGTTCAGACAGACATGGCTCAGACGGATTGTATTGAAATCGGGATACAGGTTCGGAGCGGGAACGGGCATCGAAGCCTCCTATTCAACGGATAGATGGATCGGGGTCAGGTCTGCGCCTGAAAACTGCGCGGGCATAGCGCATGGCAACGCCTTGCCCATCACGAGACCCCAAGACGGGTGATCTTGTGCTGACCGGTGGCAAAGCCGATGTGCTTTTGCTCCATGTAAAACTCAAACGACCAGTCACCGCCATCCCGACCAATCCCGCTGGCTTTCACGCCGCCAAAAGGCGTGGGCAAATGGCGAACGTTTTCCGAGTTGACCCAGATCATCCCGGCCTCAAGCCTGTCGGTGAACCGCAGCGCACGGGTCAGGTCGTTGGTCCAGACATACCCTGTCAGGCCATAGCGCGTATCATTGGCGATCTGCAGCGCTTCGTCCTCGGTGCGAAAGGGGATCGAGGTCAGGACCGGGCCGAAAATCTCCTCCTGCGCGATGCGCATCTCGGTGCTGGCGTCGGTGAACAGCGTCGGGCGAATGAAATAGCCGCTGTCGCCTACAGGCTCACCTCCCGCCGCCACTGTGGCCCCGTCGGCGCGGGCGATATCAAAGTAACTGGTGACCTTGTCATAATGCTCCTTTGAGATCAGCGGCCCAATCTCGGTCGCCGGGTCCAGAGGATGACCCACCCGGATGGCATTCACCCGCTCGATCAGCTTGGCCTCGAAGGCCTCGCGAATACTGTCCTGCACCAACAGCCGTGACGAGGACGTGCAGCGTTCACCGTTGATCGAGTAAATCATGAAGATCACCGCATCCAGCGCCCGCTCAAGATCGGCATCCTCGAACACGATGACGGGGTTTTTTCCGCCCAGCTCCAGATGGTTGCGCTTGAGCGTATCGGCACCCTGCTTGGTGATCAGACTGCCGGTGCGCGACTCGCCCACAAAGGCTATCGCCTTCACCTTGGGGTGTTCGCACAGCGCCTTGCCCACCTCTTCGCCGAACCCGTTCACGGTGTTCAGAACACCCGGGGGCAAACCTGCCTCTTCCGCGATTTCGACCAGCAACCGGGCCGTCAGCGGAGACGCTTCGGCAGGCTTGTGGATCACCGTGCAGCCTGCGGCCAGCGCGGGAGCGATCTTCCAGGTCGACAACATGAAGGGTGTGTTCCACGGGGTGATGACGCCAACCGGCCCGATCGGCACCCGTGTCGTGATATTCATCAGCGTCGGCGATTTCAGGTGCTGACCGTCACGCGCCTGAACAACCTGATCGGCGAAATACCGAAAGTTCTCAGCGCCCCGCAAGGCAGCCTTGGACATGAACTTGTATGCCTGCCCGGTATCCCAGCATTCACACAGGGCGATCTCATCCGCACGGGCTTCAATCGCGTCGGCAATGCGGATCAGTATGTCCCGACGCGCGACCGCCGGCATATCGCGCCAATCGGCAAAAGCCGCGTGAGCCGCGTTGGCTGCAGCATCGATATCTGCAGCCGATCCATATGCGACGTCGCAGATCACGCTTTTGTCGACCGGAGAGATCGTTTGAAACACACCATTGCCGCCCGCCCTGTCTTGCCCCGCGATCCGGTTCATGATGCCGCCATCGCGGTATTTCGACAGGTAGCCCGAGAGCTTTTTCAGATTGTCATCCAGCTTGGTCATCGAACCCTCATTTCTGACCCGACAACCGGGTGTGAATTGGTGTGTCTTTCCAGCTGAGTTCCGGGTCGATCACCCGGATTTCCAGTGAAAACGCGAAAAAACCAGTGGCAAGCAGGTCGTGCAGTTGCGCCTGCCCCGCTGCGAAAAGGTCATCTCCGATGCGGCGCAACTGGTCCTGACTGCGACCGTCACCAACGCTGAGCGTCATGGCCAGAAAATCATTGTCGTCGTGCCCGTCCGCGACCACCGCAAAATCAGCCTTGTGCGCGCGCACGCGAATACCGGCGGTCGGAAAATCCACAGAGCCGACAAGGACCTGATGCATCTTGCGGCAGAACGCTGCCAGATCGGTCTTGGCCTCAAGCTGCGGCGAATACTCTATGGTCAGATGCGGCATGACTCCTCCAATAGGCACTTTAATAACATGTTAAATAAATAATCTCTTGTCAATAGATAACGCGTTAATCATTTTGACTGTTACCACCGAGCGCAAAGTGAGCCACATGACAGAGCAAGACGGATTTGAATTCAACGCGACGGGACGGTCCCTGCCGATTGCGCTGTTGCGGGCCCGCGAAAAGGTGATGCAACGGTTCCGACCCCTGTTGCAGCGCCACGGCGTGACCGAACAACAATGGCGTGTCATCCGCGTTCTGGATGAGGCGCCTGGACTGGACATGGGCGCGTTGGCCGAAGCGGCCAACATCCTTGCGCCATCCCTGTCCCGGATGACCCGCGGGTTGGAAGACAGGGGCCTGATTGCAGTCAGCCGAACACCTGGCGACGGGCGGCGGGCCAGCCTGCGTCTGACAGAAAAAGGCACAGCGCTGATCCGGCAGGTCGCCCCCGAAAGCGCCGCAATACGGGCAGAAATCGAGACGCGTGTGGGCGCGGATCGCATGACCGCGTTGCTGGATCAACTCGAAGCGCTGCTGCGCGATCTGGACGACATCGAACAGGATGCGGCCAGGTCCTGATCTGAGATCCCGGGGCTAAATCAGCCCGGTCGCAATCCATTCATCGACGATGCGCAGGGCCGCTTCGGAAAAGGCCGGATCATTGATATGCGCGTCCAGCTCCAACAACGTCACATTGGCGGGACAGCAGGCGCGGACCTCGTCGACAAAGCAGCGCAGCCCCTCGGGGTCGCTGAGCGGCCCGCCCGGGCGATCCCACTCATTGCCACCCTGGGTCGGCAGAATAAACGTTGCCGGACCCTTTGCCTGCCCCAGTTTGGCGCAGATCTCGCGCGCCATTTGGCGGCGCTGTTCGGCCGTCATCATGACCGAAGACAACAAACGGTTGTGGGCGTGTGTCTCTTGACCGGCTAGTTTGGCGGGAACCTCCTGCCAACCGACAAAATCCACCAGATCATAGCAGCCGATAGACACGATCTGCGGCGTACCTGTCAGACCAGCGGCGGTCATACGGTCGGCCCCTGCAGAAATTGACGAGCCTAAAAGATGGTTTCCCACCTCTTGTGGCGCGAAATCCATTACTGCCGCAAACCGGCCCTCGGACGCGAGGCTTTCAAAGGCCCGCCCGCCCATACCCGTGGCATGAAACACGGCCACTTCATAACCGCGTTCCTCCAAAGCGGGTTTCAGGGCAACCATGTATTTCAGCACGGTTTTGCCGAAGGAGGTCATGCCGATCAAAGGCTTGTCCGCATCCGGCGCTTCCACCGCGCGTGCCGCGCCCAAAACCGCTCCGGCCGCCTGACTCAGCGACGATTTGCAGACCGAGTTCAGACCGTAAAGCCCCCCGGCCCAGAGGATCATCTGAATATCCGCTGGCAACCGCTCTGGCGGGATAAGCGGCGAGAATGACACTGTTGAGATGATGTATTTCGGCACCCCGACAGGAAGCGCCGAGCACACATCCAGTGCCAGATCGGTTCCCATGGTCCCCCCAAGCAACAACGCCCCGTCGATCCGGCCTTCGGAATACAATCGTGCCGCCAGCGTCGCCCCACCTTTGGCCATGATCTGCATTGCGGTGTTCTCGTCCCCGCTGTCTATGGCTTCCTGAATGGAATGTCCGCCAGCCTCGGCGACGGTATGTTTTGAGATATTGGTTGGCACCGACGGATCACCCAACACGCTGACATCCATCGACAAGACCTGACCGCCCTGCGCCTGAATCGTCTGGGCCAAATAGCTCAGTTCGTCTTCCTTGGTGTCATAGGTCCCGACAAGCAGAATGGTTTTTTCAGTCATGGTCGGTGGTCCTCAGAGTTTGATCCAGGCGGTTTTCAGGTTCAGGTATTTGTCAAACGCATGCAGCGACTTGTCATGGCCATTGCCCGACTGTTTCACGCCCCCCAAAGGAACGGTGACATCCGCCCCACCATAGGTATTCACATGCACGACTCCGGCCTGAATGCGAGAGATCAGCCGATGCGCGCGTGACAGATCCGATGTCCAGACGCCCGCCGCCAGCCCATAGTCCACGCCATTGGCCAGTGCGATCGCCTCCTCTTCTGTGTCAAAGGCCTGAACTGTCAGCACCGGGCCGAACACTTCTTCCTGAACAATACGGTCTGTGGCTTCGACACCTGTAACGATGGTCGGCGCCATATAGGTACCGCCGGTCTTCTCAAGAATGCGATGCCCACCGGTGACGATGTCACGCCCGGCGGCGCGGGCTTCTTCGACAAAGGCAAGGTTTTGCACCAGCTGGCGCTCGGAATTGACCGCGCCTGCTTGGGTTTTAGGATCAAGCGGGTCACCGACGATCATCGCCTTGGCCTGTTCAACCAGCTTTGCGACGAAAACATCGTGAATCTCGCGCTGTACCAACAGCCGTGATCCGGCCACACAAACCTGACCAGAATTGCGAAATATCCCTGCCGCCGAGACTTTGGCAGCTTCGTCCAGATCGGGGGCATCGGCGAACACGATGTTGGGCGATTTGCCCCCCAGTTCCAGATAAACGCGCTTGAGGTTCGACCGCGCCGATGCCTCCATCAATCTGCGGCCCGTCGCCCCTGACCCGGTGAACACCAGCGCGTCCACATCATCGGATTCGGCGATGGCCGCGCCAACAACCGCGCCTTCTCCGGTCACTACGTTCAGAACGCCCGGTGGAATACCCGCCTCAAGCGCCAGTTCCGCCAACCGGATCAAGGTCAACGACGCAGTTTCCGCAGGTTTCAGGACCACAGTACATCCGGCGGCCAACGCGGGTCCCAATTTCCAACTGCCGATCATCAGCGGGAAATTCCAGGGCACAATTGCACCGACAACGCCAACGGGTTCCTTGTGCACCAACCCGAGGGCGCCCGGTGCGGTTGGTGCGATCTCGCCGTACAATTTGTCGATGGCCTCGGCGAAATACCGAATGGTACCTGCTGCGCTGAGCGGTTCGGCCTTGTAAGCCATGCCAATCTCGGTCCCGTTGTCGCGCACGCCGAGAACGGCCAGATCCTGCGCCTCGGCCTCGATCAGATCGGCCCAGTTCTGCATCAGCTTTTTGCGGGCCGCTGGCGCGAGCCCGGACCAGCGACCATCGTCAAAGGCGCCACGTGCCGCCCGGATCGCCGCCTGAGCATCCTGCGGCGTCCCCCTTGGCATCGTCGTCAACATTGTTCCATCGATGGGAGAAAGCACATTCATGACCCCGCCATCCGACGCGCCACAGCGCGCTCCGTCAATTAAATGATGTGCGGGCGGGATTACACGGGTTCGCAGGTCATCTATTCTGGAGAAGTCCAATGTCATCCTCATCGGTTTAAATATTGAACCATCAGTTGCGAAAAATTGTCTGATTTAAAACCTGCATTTGTCAATAATGATTTTTTTGTTGACAGGTACGAAATCCAATTCAGAATAAATGCTACTAAAGGTTCAAATAATAAACCGATTAATATTACGCATCGCAGGGAGATGACATGTCCAAAACAACCAGGGCCGTTCTGGCCGCGCTTGCTGTTGGCCTCGCCGGACCGGCGCTGGCCGAGTATCCGGAAAAGCCCGTCAGCTTTATCGTTCCATGGCCTCCGGGTGATCTTGAGGACGTGTTGACCCGTATGATCGCCGAGGATTTTCAGGCCGAATACGGCGTGCCCGCAGCGGTGGTGAACAAGCCCGGCGGCGGCGGTGGCCCCTTCCCCGGCGCGGTCGAGGTCGCAACGGCTCCGGCAGATGGCTACACCATCGGCTCCTTTGTTCCGGCGGTATCCCTGATTGGGCACGAAACCGACATTCCTGAACTGACGCCCGAGAAATTCGACCCCGTCGGAATCTTCCTGACCTATCCTTTTGTCATCGCGACCTCGGGCAACGCGCCATATTCTTCGATGCAGGAACTGGCTGACTACGCCAAGGAAAACGACGTGTTTCTGGGCCATTTCGGCGATGTACTGACGCCCACTCAGGTCACCAAGGCGCTGTCTTCGACCATGGGGTTTGAATGGGGCGGCGATGCCGCGTTTGACGCGCTGGACTGCAATACATTGGCCTCGGGCGATGCGGACGTGATCAATACGACGCTGCAACTGATCCTGCCCTGCATCGACGACGTGAATGTTCTGGTCTCGATCACCGGCGAGCGGATCAGTAAGGTTCCCGACACTCCGGCGATTGGCGAGGTTGAACCGACGCTCGATATCTCTCTGTGGAACGGGCTGTTCGTGACCAAGGACACCCCGGCAGATGTGCGCGAAAAGATCGCCGCCGTGGCCGAGAAAACGGTGAAAAGTGAGCGCGCGCAGCAACTGGCCGCGGAAACCGGTGCGCTGGTCTATTGGCTGAATGCTGATGAAAGCGCGGCTGTGATTGCCGAGGACAAGGCGACTCTGGGCACGATTTCGGACGCTCTGGGTCAATAACTGCGATCATGTGAGAGGGCGCAAGCCCGCCCTCTCAAACCTGTCGGGGCTTTGTTCCAATGGATGAATCCGAACTGCTGAAGGTGCGCACAAAGACCTCGGGTCAGGTGGTTTTTGTCATTGCAGGTCTGATCCTGACGCTGGTCCTGCTGTCGCAGATCGGCACACAGACCGAATGGACCGACAAGGCGCGCAACATCGGCAGTCAGCCGCGTTTGTGGCCTGCGATTGCGCTGATCACGATGCTGGCCGGGTTTGCGGCCCATTTCCGCCTGATGCGGCGCAGGAAACCCAATGCTTTGGACTGGGTTGAGGCGCGCCGCTGGGCCGAGCCGCTGGAATATCTGCTGTGGTTTCTGGTCTACGTGGCTGCGGTGCCCCGGTTGGGATTTCTGCCGATGAGCCTGCTGTTTGCCTGCGCGCTGACCTACCGCCTGGGGTATCGCAGCCGGACCGCTTTGTGGATCGCAGCTCTGTTCGCCGTCGCCATGGTCGCCCTGTTCAAGGGCTTTCTGGGCGTCAACATCCCCGGAGCGTGGACTTATGAATTCCTACCCACCTCCGTGCGAACCTTCTTTCTGGTGTATCTCTGATGGAACTGATCACCTCGGCCATTGACGTCCTTGCCCGCTGGGATGTGATGCTGGCCCTGCTGGTGGGTGCAGTGGGCGGCGTGGCTATCGGGGCCATCCCCGGTGTCGGCCCCGCTGTGGCCATTGCGATCCTGCTGCCTGCGACCTTTTCGATGGATCCGATTGTCGGGCTGACCCTTTTGCTGGGTATCTATGGTTCGTCCATGTATGGCGGCGCGATCCCCGCGATCCTCATCAACACGCCGGGCACGGCGGTCAATGCGCTGACGACCTATGACGGGTTCCCGATGACTCTGCGCGGTGAAGGCCGCCGGGCACTGTCGCTGGCCTATTCGGCCAGCTTTCTGGGCGGCTTGTTCTCGGTCATCTGCCTGATCTTCCTGTCGCCCGTGCTGGCCAAAATCGCGCCCATGTTCGGCTCGCGCGAGATATTTCTGGCCGCCCTACTGGGCCTTATTCTGGTCGTTGTCGCGCATAAGGGGCAAATGGCCATTGCCGCCGCTCTGGCCGGGTTCGGCATTCTGATCGGAACCGTCGGGCTGGAGCCTGCCGCCTATACCCGGCGTTTCACCTTTGGCCAAAGCTGGCTGGCGGGGGGCCTTGACCTGATCGTGGTGGTTCTGGGCCTGTTCGCGCTGTCGCAGGCGTTTCTGCTGCTGACCATGGATGATGAGAAGATCCGGCTGCCCCGGTCACGCGGTTCGCTGTTTCAAGGCTTCCGCGAACTGGCCCGCCACCCGCGTGTTGCGGCAATCTCGGCCAGTTTCGGGGTGGTCATGGGCATGATCCCGGGGGTCGGAGAGTTCACGGCCCAGTTCATGTCCTACACCTCGGCGCGTAAACTCTCAAAAAACCCCAAAGCGTTCGGCCATGGCTCATCCGAGGGACTGATCGCGTCCGAGACCGCCAACAACGCGGTTCCCGCGGCGGCGATGATCCCCTTGCTGGCCCTTGGCATCCCGGGTGAGGCGCTGACGGCGATGATGCTGTCGGTGTTCTATGTCCATAACGTCGTGCCGGGGCCGGGGCTGTTCCAGAACGACATGGATTTCGTTGTTGCGCTTTACATTGCGCTGCTGGTCCTGAACGTGATCGTGGTCGGCTTCCTGCTGGTTTCGACCGGCTGGCTGGTGCATCTGACGCGCATCCCGAACCGCTTTCTGGGCATGTGCATCCTGTTGCTCAGCTTTGTCGGGGTCTATTCGATCCGCAACTCGACCATGGACTGTATCATCGCAGCGGTCTTCGGGCTGCTGGGATTCGTCCTGAAACGCCTGAACATGCCTATCGTTCCAATCATTCTGGGCATGGTTCTGGGCGGCATCATGGAGGTCAAACTGCGCGCCTCTCTGGCGCGGGTCAAAACGCCGTTGGACTTTATCGACCGCCCCATCGCCTTCCTACTGTTCTGCGTCATCCTCATCATCCTTGTTTCGACGATTTGGCGCGTCTGGCGGGAATGGCGACCGGTGGATCGCCGCTCGATGCAGAAAAAGGCATCCAACACATTTGCAAAACGGATTTCAGGTCGCTCACACCGGCATTTCGAGAACCGCAAAAAACAACAAAGACGGAGGCGCTTCTATGACCATGTGGGTTCCTGAAGACGACGGGTTCGCTGACCTTGGCTCGCATGACAGTTTCGCGGGCGGCGCGCCGTATAACACCTTCGCGCGGCTGCGGCGCGAGGCCCCCTGTCACTGGTCCGAGTTCGAAGGCGGCAAGGGGTATTGGTCGATCACGCGCCACGCGGATATCGACAAGATGGTGCGCGATACCGAAACGTTTTCCTCCGCGCGCGGCATCCGGATGGAGGATCAGACCTACGAGGAATACATGGCGCGCCGCACCTTTCAGGAAACGGATGGGACAGAGCATCGCAAGGTGCGGATGAAGGTGGCCAAGGCGTTTTCGCCTAAAGTGGTTGCGGGGTTCGAGGATCAGATCCGCGACCTGTGCGGTCCCATTCTGGACCACGCTTTGGAAAAGGGCACATTCGACGCCACACGCGATATTGCGCGGGAATTGCCGATGCGGATGCTGGGGCAAATTCTGGGTGTTCCTGACGAAGACCTGCCCTGGCTGGTCGATAAAGGGGATGCGCTGATGGCCAACTCTGACCCCGATTTTACCGATCACGTCGTCGACAAGATGCAGACGGATGAATTCCGGCTGATGCCGTTCAACTCACCCGCCGGGGCCGAGCTGTATGAATACTCCCGCACATTGATGGACAAGAAGAACGCCAGCGGCGACACCAGCGGCATTCTGCATCTGATCCTGCAACCGGACGAAAATGGTGAGACGATCTCGGAAACCGAGTTTCGCAATTTCTTCTGCCTGCTGGTGGCGGCGGGCAACGATACGACGCGCTATTCCATCGCCGCTGGCATTCAGGCCATCGCGCGGCAAGACGGCCTGCTGGAAGAGATGCAATCGGGCGAGGTCTGGGGCACCGCCGCAGATGAGATTGTCCGCTGGGCCTCACCCGCCACCTATTTCCGCCGTACCGCGATGAAGGATGTCGAGGTGCACGGTCAACAGATCAAGGAAGGTGACAAGGTTCTCTATTGGTTCGTTTCCGCCAACCGGGATGAGGATATGTTCGATGACCCCTACCGCCTGGACCTGTCGCGCAAGCCCAACCGTCAGCTGGGGTGGGGGCAAGGCGGGCCGCATGTCTGCCTGGGCATGCATCTGGCCCGGCTCGAGGTGCGGGTGCTGTTTCAGGAACTGGTCAAACGGATCAGAACCATCGAACCCGACGGCCCCGAGGCGTTTGTTCGGTCCAACTTTGTAAATGGCATCAAGCGGATGCCTGTTCGCGTCACTTTGCAATAGGTCCTTTATGTCCAACCGTTTACGCGCCCTTTTTATCGATCACCTCTCGATCCCGCGCGGCAAATACATGCCTGCCAGCAAGATCACCGACGCCTCGACCCGGTTCGCGCGCGCGACCTTCGGGGTGCATTACGACCGCGATCTGCTGCTGGACGCGCCGCACGCGAAAGTGCGCGAGGGAGCACCCGACATGGAGCTGCGGTGGCGGGGCGACGATGTCCGCAAGGGGTGGGAACCCGAAACCTCAGTCGTGCTGGGCGATCTGTTTGACGCCGACGGCGCGCCGTTGTCCTTATGCCCGCGCGGGGCGTTGAAGCGCGCGGTTGCCGATTGGGAACAGCACGGGCTGAAACCGATGCTCGGGATCGAGCTTGAGGCCTATGCCCTGCAAGGGGGTGAGGATGGCCGTTTGCGCCCCTATGATGCCCCGGGTGGGGGCGTCTACGGCACTGGCCCATTCGCCGATCCGATGCGGATCAACGATGTGATCTGGAACAAGGCGCTGGAAATGGGCTTCCGGCTGGACCTGATTACTGCCGAATACGACAGCCCTCAGTTCGAATATACATTGACCTTCGATGACGCGCTGACGGCTGTGGATGATATCGTGCTGTTCCGCCTCATGGCGCGCGAAATTGCGCTGGATCACGGGATCGTTCTGACCTTCCTGCCCAAACCTCTGTCCGAATTGGGTGGATCGGGCATGCATATCAACTTTTCCTTTCAGGATGCCGAGGGCAGGAACGCGCTGGCCAACGGTGAAGTCGGCGGCCCCGATCATCTGAATGACCTGTCGCGCGGCTGCCTTGCCGGTCTAGTGCATCACCATGAAGGGCTGGCCGGCCTGATCGCACCTACTGCGGGCTCTTACCGCCGCCTGCAACCGGCGTCCCTGTCGGGTTACTGGAAGAACTGGGGTGGGGATCATCGCGGCGTGACCACCCGCGTCTCGGGCGAAGGCGGCGCAAAGGCCCGTCTGGAACATCGCATGGCAGATGCCAGCGCCAATCCCTACACCGCCTGCGCTGCGGTCCTGCAGGCCGCGCGGCTGGGGTATGAGGCCCATATGACCCTGCCTCCGATCGAAACCGGCGACGGTTTTGACAAGGTCGACGCCCGCACCGGCACGGCCGCCAATCTGCGCAAGGCCATTCAGGACCTGCAGGCCGATAACGCGCTGGTGGATGCGGTCGGGCGCGAACTGGTCGAAAATCACGCCTTCATGAAGGAACGCGAATTCCGTAAGACCCGCGAGATGGAGCCTGACGCTCTGCTCGATTTCTATGTGTGGTTTATCTGAGATGCGACTTGCGACCCTTGTCACCAACACCGATGACAGCGCCTTTTGCCGGGCGCGACCGTTGGATGACGAAAAATTCGCCACTTTGATTGCCGAAATACGCCCGGATTGGCATGTCACACCCTTTTGGGTCTGCAGGGGAGAGTTCCCTGATGATCTGTCCGTCTTTGACGGCGTGATGATCACTGGCAGCCCCGCCTCGGTCACCGAAGAAGCGGACTGGATGCAAAGGCTTGAAGATTTGGTACGGCAGATTATCGAACAGGAAATTCCGCTGTTCGGCGCATGTTTCGGCCATCAGATCATCGCAAAATCGCTGGGTGCTCCGATCATCCGGAACCCTGAGGGATGGGCACATGGTCGGATCGAAACCGCGCGTGTGGGGCCGGTTCCCTGGTCGGATCGGGCAAATGGATGGGCACTTTACGGCTCGCATATCGAACAGGTCGGGACTTTGCCTGATGGTGCGCGACGTATCTTTGAAAGCCCCGGATGCCCGATTGCCGGATACGCCATCGGCGACCGGGTTTTCACGGTGCAGCACCACCCGGAAATGACGCCTGAGTTCATCGCCGATCTTGTCGAGGAATATGCGGATTACGTGGGCGAGAACGTCACACAATCCGCACGTCAATCCCTCGCCGTAGGTCCGGCTGATCGCACGGAATTTGCACGGGAAATTGCTGCCTTTTTCGAATATGGGAGGCGCTAGATGGGCACCATAACCAAAGCGCTGGACCTACTGTCCCTATTCGCCCGCGACCGGGCCGAGATCGGGCTGGGCGAATTCGTGCGCCTGACAGGCCGCGACAAGGCCACCGTGCATCGCCACCTGACCGAGTTGGCCGAAAACGGCTATCTGGAACAACACCCGGATACGCGCGCCTATCGCCTTGGCCCTGCATTGCTGCGCCTTTCGGCCCTGCGCGAGACATTGTTTCCGGTGCGCAAATTACTGCAGCCCATCGTGTTGGAATTGTCCGAGGCTGTGGGCGAGCTGGCCCATGCCAGCCTGCTACAGGGTGAGGCCCTTTCCCCCGTTGCCCATGCGGACCCTGCCCTGCACGGTGTTCAGGTCAATTTCGACGTGGCCGAGATGCTGCCCCTGCACGCGACCTCGTCGGGCATCGCGGCGCTGGCCTTTTTCCCCGAGGACGCGCGCGCGCGAATTCTGGCCCGGCCCTTGTCGAAATTCACCGACCAGACGATCTCGGACCCGATGCTTCTGAAAGACAAGCTGGATGCCGTGCGGCGCTATGGCGTTGTTACAGTTGTGGGGGCGTTTGACGAAGGCGTCAGCTCAGTCGGTGCTCCGCTTTTCGACGAAAGCGGGCGTGTGCTGGGGTCGCTGGCCGTTGCTGTCCCATCGGGACGCGCAAGGCCAGAAAAACTGCGCGACATCGCGCAGCTTCTATTGAAAGAGGCCGACCGCGCCTCGACCGCTCTGGGCGGTACATTCCCCCGGGATTTCGCAGAGCTGCCGCCGCAATGGGGGGCAGAACCTTTGGCCAAATAGGTGATCTCATGAAGGACAGCAATTTTCTGAAAGAAAACAACGCACGCCACCTGTGGCATCCGATGACGCATCCTGCCGACAGCCTTGCGAACCCGCCGGACATTATCGTCGGCGGCGAAGGTGTCTGCATTACGGATGTGGATGGACATACGGTTGTGGATGGCGTTGGCGGTCTGTGGAATGTCAACCTTGGCTATTCCTGCCAGCCTGTAAAAGACGCGATCTCGGCCCAGTTGGATCGCCTGCCCTATTATTCGATCTTTCGGGGCACGACCAATGATCTGGTCATCGAACTCAGCTGGATGCTGCGCGAGTTCTTTGCCCCGGATGGCCTGTCCCGCGCCTTTTTTACATCAGGTGGTTCGGACGGCATCGAAATCGCGCTGCGTCTGGCGCGGCAGTATCACAAAATCCGGGGGGAAGCTGGTCGGGTCAAGTTCCTGAGCCTCAAGAAAGGCTATCACGGCACGCATACTCTGGGCGCATCGGTCAATGGCAACCCCAATTTCCGCACGCAATACGAACCGCTGATGCCCGGATGCCATCACATCCCCTCGCCCTACACCTATCGCAATCCTTTTGGTGAAACCGACCCCGAGAAGCTGGCACAGCTTTGCCTAGCGGCGCTGGAAGACGAGATAAAGTTCCAGGACCCCTCGACCATCGCCGCCATGATCATGGAGCCCGTTCTGGGTGCAGGCGGCGTGATCCCGCCACATGAAAGCTTTATGCCCGGTGTGCGCGAGATCTGCTCAAGACACGGTATTCTGCTGGTCGCGGATGAGGTGATCACCGCCTATGGCCGCACCGGAGCCTGGAGCGGATCACGCAGGTTCGGCGTGCAGCCCGACATGGCTGTAACCGCCAAGGCGATCACCAATGGGTACTTCCCCTTTGGCGCGGTGATGATCAGCGATGGGATTTCCGAAGTGTTCGAATCGGACACCACCGGCAAAGGCAATATCGGTTCGGGCTATACCTATTCGGGGCACCCGGTTGGTGCGGCCGCCGCAATAGCCTGCCTTAAGGAAACCACCCGCCTGAACGTCCACGAGAATGCCGCCCAGCGCGGCGCTCAATTGTACAAAGGCTTGCAGGCCCTTGCCGCAAAACACGATGTGATCGGCGACGTGCGCGGCGGCTATGGCCTGATGTGCGCGGTCGAACTGGTCTCGGATCGGGGCACAAAAACGCCCATCGACAAGGGCACCATCGGCAAAGTGCAAAAAGTAGCCTATGACGCAGGCGCGATGGTTCGGGTGTCTGGCAACAACATCATTCTCTCTCCGCCCCTTGTCGTGGCCCAGACCGATATCGAAACGATCCTGACAGCGCTGGACGCAGGCTTCACGGCGATCTGAGCGTGACTGTTGCGGCATCTGTCGCCGCCTTGCCCGGCAGCACCTTTGGACAAGCTGTCACCGGTTTGGGCGGACGACCGATCAGGCGCAAGACCTGTAAGGTCGGCGAGCGTGCGATCGATGCGTCCAAAACCAAAAGCGTCGGGTGCTGCTGCGGGGCGGGAGCGAACTGTATGCGCGTCGCGCCGCTGCCTATCAGGCTCAGCGACGCTGTATCAACGGAGCACACTCCCCGTCCGGTCTGCGGTTCGAAACCATTTCAATCGGTGACCGGTATCTGTTCGTCTGCTCCCTCAATTGGGATGCGCGTTCGGTCTATGCATCCTGCCCATTGGCTTACAGCTAGAACGCCGAACAGAAAACGCATCTGCGAAAGGGTGCTCACTCTGGTGGCGGTATTGGATTGGGCCCACGATAGGCCCAGAGGTAGTCTGGCGGGGTCGGTCCTTTGTTCCGCCCGCCTTGTGTCATCTGTTCATAAGCATGGGACAAGATGCCCACTGAGCGCGACAGGCAAAACAAACCCCGCGCGAGCGGTCCGGGGAATCCAAGTTCCGCATAGATGACAGCGGTCGCGCCATCGATGTTCATCGGAACGGGTTTTCCTGTGCGAACAGCCAACATCGTTTCGAGCGCGCGCCCGTATCGGGCGAACCGTCCGTCAACCACCCCCGCGGATGCCGCCTGATCCACCTGTTGCAACAACCGGGGCGCGCGGGGGTCTGCAGGTGTGTGAAAACGGTGACCAAAACCAGGGAGGTACTTTGTCCGCTCGGCTTGCCATCGATCAATCGATTGCGCAGCGGCCTGCTCCATGCTCAGCCCGGATTTCACACCGGCATCGACCCAGCCGTAAAGTTCGACCGCCTGTTCGCCTGCACCGCCATGCACATCGTCCAGCATATTGACCGCAGATGCCATCGCGCCGTTCAGTCCAAGCCCACAGGTCACCGCCATGCGCGCCGTCGCGATCGAGGGGGCTTGCGGGCCATGATCGACGGCGGCAACCAGCGCGGATTCCAGCAGCTTCGCCTGCGCCTCGGTCGGAATCTCGGCGCGGGTCATCAGCCAGATCATCTGCGGAAAGGTCAGCGCTCCGATCAGTTTCTGAATGTCATGGCCGCGAACCCGGATTTGGCCGGGTTGCATGTCGATGATCTCGGTCGCCCACCAGTCCGTCACATCGTTTTGGTCGGGTCTCATATTACGCCCTCTTTCTGAAGGTCGTCCAACTCGTCTGTCGTGACCCCGAGCGCGCCCCAGATTTCCATGTTGTGCTGTCCCAATGTCGGGGGCGGTGTCTCGACCTCTGGCGGGTGCCCATCCATCTTGACCCCGGTGGTCAATACATCAATGTCGCGCCCGACGCCGGGTACGTCATTAAACCTGCGCAGAAACCCACGATCTGCGACCTGCGGCATGTTCAGCACTTCGGGAACCGTCAGAACCGCCCCCGACGGTACGCCGAGCTGATTGAGCTCCTGCGCCCACTCCTGCGCGGTTCGGGATATCAAAACGGTCTCAAGCGCGGCTTTCAGCGACACTCTGTTGCGCTTGCGGTCTTCCCGGGTGGCATATTCGGGCTGTTGCCGAAGCGCGGCCAGACCAAGATGATCTGTCAGGATCACCCATTGTTCGTCTTTGTTAGCCGCAATGTTGATCAACCCATCGCTTGCCTGAAACGCGCCGGATGGTGCCGAGGTCACGTTTTCATTGCCATTGGCCGAGGGCTCGACACCCGCAATCAGATAATTCGAAATAACCCAGCCCATCGTGGCCAGCACCGATTCCAGCATCGACACGTCGATAAAGGTTCCCCGCGGCCGGGCGTTAAGCGCAGCAGAAATTGCGAACGCCGCCGTAATGCCGCCGACCGTGTCGGCAACCGGATACCCCACACGCAGGGGGGCCGTTTCGGGGTCCCCCGTGATCGACATGACACCGGCAGCGCCCTGAATAATCTGGTCATAGGCCGGGCGATGTACCCAAGGCCCATCCTGCCCAAAGCCGGAAATGGCGCAATAGATCAACCGGGTATTCAGGGACCTCAACGTCTTATATCCCAACCCAAGGCGTTCCATGACGCCGGGGCGAAAATTCTCGACCACCACATCGGCTGTTTGTACCAGATCGGCAAACATCTTTTTACCGCGAGGATGCTTGAGGTTGACGGTCACCGATTTCTTGCCTGCGTTCTGCGCCAGAAAGGATACGCCCATTCCTTTTGCGTTCAGGTCCGGGTCCGCCCCCAGCTGACGCGCCAGATCGCCGCGCCCGACCGCTTCGACCTTAATCACCTCGGCCCCCAGATGGGCCAGATGATGACAGCAAAAAGGCCCGGCCAGAACGTTCGTCAGATCAAGAACCCGAATACCTGCAAGCGGCTGCGTCATCTGTATGCCCAGCCCGTCTGTGTTGTCGGGGTCAGTTTGACTTGCGCCAACACCGTCAGGCCGGTCATGCTGATCCAATGCGACAAGCTTGGGTCGGTGTACCGTCGCTCAGGCGCGACAAGGGCAGTCCGGGTGCGGTTTGTCATGTCCCCTCCAACATCTCGGGCGGGAACAGCACAGCGCCTTCCATAATCCGTCGTTGCGTGCGAAAGGTCCCGGCCGAAATCGCCTCTGGCCCGGTTGGATGCATCTGAACATCGGCAGTTGTCGGCAGAACGCCCGAGGGGTTGCCAATCCTCAAGTCGCAACCATCCGGCTGCGCAATTGCATGGACCAGACTGCCGGGTATCTGGGCAGCGACGGCGGTACACATTGCACCGGTCAGGGTAATGGCGCGATGAAAATTCCCCATCGAGACCAACCTGACATTCAGATCATGAGTGTCGGGCCCATAACGGCTGGCGTCCAGAGCCGCGAAATCCTGCGGACCGGACAGCATGGCAACCTTTGGGCTGGAGGGTCGCACAGCCTCCAAATTGTGCGCCATGCCCATCCTGACAGCACCCGCACGCCGGATCTGCTCCATCTGCTTCACCAACTCGGGATCGCTGTCCAGATCCTGCGGCGCCTCGACCGCTCGCTTTCCCAAATCAGACGCACGCACAAACACCACCGGGTTCGCCGCGTCGATAAGCGAGACCTCAACAATGCCCAGCCCGTCCACCTGAACCCGATCAATGGCGTTCCCAGTCGGCAGAAGATGTCCGGTCCCTGCCCCACCGGGTGCCAGAAAATCAAGCGTCACCCTGGCCCCGGTGCCCGAGACGCCGGGAATGGTGAAATCGCCCTGCTCGACCACGTTGCCCGCGTGCACTGGAAAGCGGGCATGATAGATACTTTGGGTGTTGGTGCTATAGATGCGGACAAGCGCCTCGGTCTGGTCGGGGCTGACCTCAATCATCCCCTCTTCCACCGCAAACGGCCCCACGCATGAAGACATGTTTCCGCAGGCCGACCCATAGTCCGCGAGGGCCTCGGTCACCCCGATCTGGACAAAGGTATAGGCGACATCGGCATCTTCGCGGTCTGAGGGCTCGACAATAACCACTTTGGACACCGAGGACAGGCCACCCCCCATTCCGTCCAGCTGCCGTCCGTACGGGTCGGGGCTGCCCAATACATGCAGAAAGATACGGTCTCGGATCGCCTGGTCAGCGGGCAGATCAGCCGCATTAAACACCACCGCTTTCGAGGTTCCGCCGCGATAGAACGCGGCGCGTAAACGCGCGGGCATCACGCAGCCCCCGCCAGAAAGCTGCGGAAGGCCCGCGGCAGCAGCCCGCCCTCGGCAAATGTTGCGCGCTCGCCATCATTATACAGCCGAACCTCCAACGGCGTGGTCTCGGACCCGCCATCCCGGCGATGAATGGTCAGGGCGGCACAGGTCAGAGCGTCGTCAAGCGCAATATCATAGGTCTCCGAGCCATCCAGTTGCAGGGTTTTGCGGGTCACGCCTGCGGGAAAACACAGCGGGGCAATGCCCATGTTCACCAGGTTAGAGCGATGAATCCGCTCAAAACTTTCGGCAATCACCGCCCGAACCCCCGCCAGCCAAGGCGCTTTTGCGGCGGTGTCCCGGGACGAGCCACAGCCATATTCCTTCCCCCCGATCACAACAAGCTTCTGACCACGCGCCAGATAGGTCTCGATGGCCTGGTACATGCTTACGATAGTGCTCTCAGGCTCGATCCGGGTCCACGACCCCTCATGATCCGGGGTCATTTCATTACGCAGCCTGTAGTTGGCAAAGGTCGAACGGATGACCACGTCGGAACAGCCGCGTCGCGTACCGAATGAATTGAAATCCCGCGGCGCAACCCCATTTGCCTGCAGGTACTGACCCGCCTCGGATTCGGGTGTGATGATGCCCGACGGCGAAATGTGGTCGGTCGTGACACTGTCGCCCAGAATCGCCAAAGGACGTAATCCTTTCAGCGGTGCAATCCCGTCATGAGAGGGTTCGATCTGTTTCACGAAGGGCGGAAAACTCACATAGGTCGACGGCCCCCAGTCATACCTACCTGTCCCGGCATCCAGCGTGTTCCACTGATCGTTCACATCGCCAATGGCCGAATACGTGCTGCGAAACCCGTCGGGCGTGACATGCGTTTCGACGATATTCGCGACTTCCTCGGCCGATGGCCACAGCTCTGACAGCATCACCGGGGCGCCCGTTCGGTCAACACCAAGCGGCTCGGTCGTGATGTCCTTCAGAATCGTGCCCATCAGGGCATAGGCAACAACCAAAGGAGGCGACGCGATCATGTTCCGCGATGCCAGCGGGTGAATACGCCCGGCGAAATTCCGGTTGCCCGACAGAACCGCAACGCCCTTGATTTTGTTGTCCGTGATGGCCTTTTCGTGGGCCGGATGCAGCGGCCCCGACATTCCGTTGCAGGTCGAGCAGGAAAACGCGGCCACTTCAAATCCCAGCGCATCAAGCGGGTCTTGCAGGCCACTGTCCGCCAGATATTTCGCAACCACCCGCGACCCCGGCGCCAATGAGGTTTTGACATGCGGTTTAACAGTCAATCCGCGCGCCACCGCATTGCGCGCCAGCAGGCCCGCCAGCACCATGTTGCGGGGGTTCGCCGTATTGGTGCAGCTGGTAATGGCCGCGATGATCACGTCTGCGTCGCCGATGTCATGGTCAGTCCCCGCGACAGGCACGCGCCGCTCTGTTTCCCCGTCCAAGGTCAGGCGATCCGTCGCTGCGGTCAGATCAATGCGCTGTTCCGGGCGGGACGGCCCGGCCACCGAACGGCCAATACGGCCGAGGTCCAGCGTTACGACCTTGTCGTATTCGATTGCAGTATCCGCTCCGTCAGCCCACAGGTTTTGCGCCCGGCAATACGCCTCGGTCCGTTGCAGGTCCTGCCCTCTGCCGGTCTGACGCAGGTAGCCCAGGGTGCGTTCGTCCACCGGGCAGAACACCATGGTCGAGCCGTATTCAGGCGCCATATTGGCAATGGTTGCCCGGTCAGCCACGCCAAGCGTGTTGTACCCTGCCCCAAACAGCTCGACAAACGTGTCGACCACTCCGATGCCCCGCAGTTTTTCCGCCACCACCAATGCGATATCCGTGGCTGTGACGTCATCGGACGGCCTGCCGAGCACTTCCAGACCGATAACCCGGGGAACGTTGACAGGCGTTGTTTCTCCGAACAGCTGAGCTTCGGCTTCCAGCCCGCCGATGCCCCAGCCCATGATGCCCAGCGCGTTGATCATCGGCGTATGGCTGTCCGTACCCAGACAGGAATCCGGGATCAAAAGTGTCGAATCCTCGTTTGACGGGAGCACTGTCTGCCCCAGATATTCAAGATTGACCTGATGGCAGATCCCGCCGCCGGGCGGAATGACCCTGAGCCGGGGAAATCGCGCCGCGCAGGCCTTGAGAAAGGCAAAGCGTTCGCGGTTGACCTCAAACTCACGCTCCATGTTTTTTGTCAGGGCCAATTTGTCCGCCCAGTGATTGATCGACATCGAATGATCGATCACCAAATCCACAGGCAGGCTCATATCCACCACGGATGGATCGCCGCCCTGCTCTTCCAGCTTGTTGCGCATCGCCATGATGTCGATCAGGGCGGGAATCCCCAACATGTCGTGCAGCAACAACCGTGCAGGGCGAAACGGAACCGCCTGACCATTCCGTGCCAGAACAATCAAGGCCGCCGCGCCATCTGCGGAATGGCGGGCCGCGTTCTCGGCCAGAACGCGCAATGCGTAGGGAAGTTTGCGATATCCGTCACCCAGCATTGCGCAGTAGTCGACGGCGCGAAAAGGTGTTCCGGCAAGGGTCTTGTACTGCACGTCGGTTCTCCTGAATTTTTCCAAAGCTAGACAGGGATACCCAATTGCAGCAAGATGTGGCGAATACGATTTCACCTGACAGAACAACGATGGCACCCAATCGCACCGAATCCGTTGAGCGCGCCATGTCGATCCTCAGCGCGTTTTCCACGCAAAGGCCAAGCATGTCCCTGGCCGAACTTGCCGAAGAAACAGGTCTGCACAAAAGCACGATCCTGCGCCTGACAAACTCGATGGCGATTTACGGGTTCATCCAGCGCGATCAGGACGGGCAATTCAGCGTCGGACCCAGCGTGTGGCGTCTGGGCCTGATTTTTCGCCGCGATTTCACCAAACGTGAGCATGTTGCCCCCTCCCTGAAAATCCTTGTCGAGGCGACGGGTGAGACGGCATCATTCTACGTAAGAAATGGCAATGAACGTATATGTTTATATCGCGAGAATTCGCCCAATCTGCTGCGTTTTCATGTCGAAGAAGGCATGCGTTTGCAACTGTCAACGGGCGCCTCGGGGTTGGTCCTCAGCCATTTCTCAGGCGAGCCCGTCGATGACCTGACACGGTTCAACAAGAATGGAACCGTAAGTTCGGTTGGTCATACCAACCCGAATATCTCATCACTTTCCACTCCGGTCTTTGACAGTTCCGGTGCGCTAATGGGTGCTCTGACAGTCTCTGGTCTGGCCAACAGATTTGACGACGAAGCCCGCGCCAATGCAACGCCGCTTCTGGAGAGTCTGGCCCGGGGGCTGTCCGCCCATTAGCCGCATGATTTCACCAGATAGAACGCCAATCAACCACGCTTGCCAGATACAGACCGCCCCCGTAGTCAGATTGACAACCATGCAAACCCGGAGCCCGCCACGATGCTGAATCACGAGATCACCAAGGCTTTTCGCCAACGCCTGAACACAGGCGGGGCGGTTTTGATGCCGGGGGCAGCCAATGCGCTGGCTGCGCGAATGATCGACCAGTTGGGGTTCGAAGCGCTGTATATCTCGGGCGCGGGCCTGACCAACAGCTATCTCGGCATGCCGGACCTCGGGTTTGTTTCCCTACCCGAGATTGCGCAGCACACATCGGCCATTCGCAATGTCACGGACCTGCCCATCGTAGTTGACGCAGATACCGGGTTCGGCAATGCACTGAACGTCCATCACACGGTACGTACGCTGGAACGTGCGGGGGCCAGCGCCATTCAACTGGAAGATCAGGTGAATCCCAAGCGCTGCGGCCATTTTTCCGGCAAAGACGTGGTCGATCTGCCCGAGGCGCGCAGCCGGGTCAAGGCCGCCGTGGATGCACGACAAGACCCCAACTTTATGATCGTCGCCCGCACCGATGCTTGCGCGTCCCAGGGCCTGACCGCTGCCCTGGATCGGGCCGAGGCGTTTATCGAGGACGGGGCCGACATCACCTTTGTCGAGGCCCCGCGCTCGGTCGACGATATTCGCAGTATTCCCACCCGCTTGAACACCACGCCACAGTTGATCAATCTGGTCGTGGGCGGGAAAACCCCAATCGTTGATCTGGCAACACTGGACCAGATGGGATTTGCGTTGGTTCTGTACGCAAACGTGGCCCTTCAAGGCGCGCTGAAGGGTATGCACGACGCCCTGTCCATGTTGAAATCCGATGGACAAATGGACGAAAGCGGCCCGGTGGCGCGGTTTGAAACTCGGCAGAGTGCCGTGGCAAAAGCGTATTACGACGAGATGGAAAAGCGATACTCAAACGACTAGAGCCGGACGTGGTCGGGCCGTATTTCAACGGCCCAAGCTGACCACTGTGCAGGCTACATCTGATCTGCTGCAGATGTGACAGCTGCGCGGTTCAGGAATTTTGCGTGCGGGTTTTAAAACCCACAAGCGTCAGGTCATACCCAGCGCCTCTTTATACATCTCGATCACCGCCTCTTGCTCGGCAATATCGTCCTTGTCCCGCTTTCGCAGAGAAATGATGCTGCGCAGGGCTTTCACATCGTAGCCACGGGATTTGCTTTCGGCATACACCTCTTTGATCTGATCGGCGATATCCTTCTTTTCCAGCTCCAGACGCTCGATCCGCTCTACAAACTGGCGCAATTCGCCAGAGGTCACGCGGTAGTTCGCGGCGGCCTGATCTTCGGTGATATCTTCCATATGCGTCTCTCCAAAAGGCTGAAAAACCGGTGCCGGGGCATCGGGCAATGATCCGGATACAGCGCCCCCGCCTCAACTGCAAGCGTCCTTTCGACCCCTTCGCCTTGTGCCGACGGCACTGATCCGCTAAGCGCGGAACGAGGTTTTCGAATGAGCGTGAGGGACCATGTTCGACATTATGGTTTGGTTTGGCGCAGCCCTTTCGCTGGCAGGGCTGTGCGGTCTGGTCTGGTGTATCCTGCGCGTGATGAAAGCACGGAAATCCGGGCTTTCTGATGATGACTTGCGTGCGGTTGTTCAGGCCGTGTTGCCGTGGAACATGGCCTCGCTTTTTCTGTCTGTCATCGGATTGATGCTGGTCATCCTCGGTATCTCCTTCGGATGACCGCAGCCTTCAGATCGGCATATTGTCGAACCGGGCTTCCAGCGCATCTTCGCACAGTGCCGCATCCAACCTGCGCAGTCGGGAAGGGATATGCATACCCTGCGCCCGCATCCGGTCCAAAACCTGACTAACGCTGGGCTGCAATGCCAAACGCGTATCCAGACAAGCACCTTTCAGCTTTTGCTCTAGTTGTTCCGCTTCTGAATATAAATCCTGAGTAGTCATCTGCGTCCTCCCAAACGGTGCCTGTATCGACGATATATGTAACGAAAATAAGATCACCATGAGACTCGCTGAACTCTCTTCAATTTCCTGCCAACATGGCATGAAAATCGGCAATTCACCGCGAGTCGGTTAACTCTTACGCGAAAAGCCACCGAATTGCCTTGATGGACATCAATTCGTGATTTGGAAATTTCGTCACATTCCGCTATCAATATGTGAAAGCAACTTGTGGGAGGATCGGATGACGCCCGAAATAACAGCTTTTTTTGACGCGCAGACAAACACCGTTTCCTACATTGCCCAGGAGCCTCAGGGACGCGCATGTGCAATCATCGACAGTGTTCTGGATTTCGATCACGCGTCGGGCCGGACCGATACCACATCGGCCGATCAGATCATCGACCATGTCACCAAACACGAATTGAGGGTCGAATGGATACTGGAAAGTCACGTGCATGCGGATCACTTGTCCGCAGCCCCCTATCTGCAGCAGAAACTGGGCGGCAAAATCGGTATCGGTGAAAAGATCGTCGTCGTTCAGGACACCTTTGGCAAAGTCTTCAACGAAGGGACCGAGTTCCAGCGCGACGGCAGCCAGTTCGACGCGCTGTTTTCCGAGGGCGACAGTTTCCACATCGGCCAGATGCGTGCCGATGTGCTGCACACTCCGGGCCATACCCCGGCCTGCATGACTTATGTCATCGGTGATGCGGCTTTTGTGGGCGACACGCTTTTCATGCCCGATTTCGGAACCGCCAGATGCGATTTTCCCGGCGGGTCATCGGCCGATCTTTATAACTCAATCCAGAAAATCCTGTCGCTGCCGGACCAGACACGCATCTTCGTCGGGCATGATTACAAGGCACCCGGTCGCGACGAATATGCCTGGGAAACCACCGTGGGCGAGCAGAAAGCGCTGAATGTCCATATCGGTCAGGGCCGCAGCATCGAAGAATTTGTCGAGATGCGCGATGCCCGCGATGCAACGCTGGCCATGCCACGTCTGATCCTGCCTTCGCTGCAGGTGAATATGCGCGCGGGCCAAATGCCTCCGGCGGACGAAAAGGGCGATGTTTTCATGAAATTACCTGTGAACAAACTGTGACATCGGGCCAGACGACAAGAGGGTAACACAGATGAATATTGAATGGGTTTGGGGCCTGGTTGGCGGGCTGCTGATCGGGCTGGCTGGCGCGGTTTATCTGCTCGGAAACGGGCGCATTATGGGTGCCAGTGGCATTCTGAGTGATCTGCTCGCACCCCAGAGCAATTCGGGTCGCGGTGAGCGGATTGCATTTGTTACCGGTCTGATCGGGATGCCTTTGCTTTTGCGCCCCCTGATATCCCCGCACGCCGAAACACATCTGACCGGCGATTTCGCCGTTATCATCATCGCCGGACTTTTGGTGGGCGTCGGGACGCGGATCGCCAACGGATGCACCTCGGGGCACGGAGTATGCGGCATCTCGCGTTTGTCGCTGCGCGGTATCGTGGCAACCGTGTTTTACATTCTGGCCGGGGGTGTGACCCTGGTCCTGTTCCGGCACATGTTGGGGGTGATCTGATGCGCGGTATATTGGCCTTTATCGCCGGCTCTTTGTTCGGAACCGGACTTCTGGTTTCCGGCATGACGGATACCACCAAAGTACAAGGGTGGCTGGATGTCTTCGGGGCCTGGGACCCAACCCTTGCATTCGTGATGGGCGGCGCAATCATTCCCATGGCGATTGCCTGGCAAATGACCCGGAGCCGCACGCCTCTGGTCGGCGGGCAGTTTCCGTCCGCACCGCGGGTTGAGCTGGATCGGCGGCTGATCGTCGGCTCGGTCCTGTTTGGTATGGGATGGGGGTTGGCCGGTCTGTGCCCCGGACCCGCAATGGCCTCGCTCAGCTATGGCGGTTCAGGTGGCGTCGTTTTTCTGGCGGCCATGATTGCAGGTATGTTTGCGGCACCGAAACTGGGCGCACAACTGGACAGGATGGCCAGCGCGGCCTAATCAATTGTCATGGAGATTCGCCCGATTACCCCCCGCTATGCCGTCTCGCCGCAGATTACGGTCGAGGACGTGCCAGCCATCGCCGAGGCAGGATTTGTCAAGGTGATCTGCAACCGCCCGAACAGTGAAGTTCCGCCCGACATTCAATCTGATGCCATCGGTCAGGCGGTGCGCGCTGCCGGAATGGAATATGAAGTTCTGGAACTGACCCACCAGACTATGACGCCCGAAAATGTGTCCCTTCAGCGTGATCTGGCTGAAAGCTGCAGCGGCCCGGTCTTGGCCTATTGCGCTTCGGGCACACGCTGCTCGGTCGTGTGGGCGCTGGGACAATGTGACCGGCTGAGCACGGATGAAATCCTCGACGCCACTGGCAAGGCCGGGTATGCGCTGGATCAATTGCGCCCGACGCTGGATCAGCTGCGCGGCAACGGCAGTTAGTCGGCATGCTCCGGGCCATTCAGGCCCGCAAGTTGAGTAATTTCAGCCAGCATGTTTTCCGGCTTGTCCGCAAGCACAACATCATGTGGTGCATCCGATGCGGCAATACCGTCCTTGGGTCCGTCACTTGCGGGCTCGGCTATCGCTTGCACGGTCTTTTCAGGCAAAGGCCGCGATGGTTTGCTGGCCATGAAACCAGCCTGTTCCGGTTCAGGCAACGGCGTCAACGATGCAAGTTCGTTCACCCGGACTGCGCGCCAGCCGCGGCATTGACCAAGACGCCCGACGGACGCGCAAGAGCGATCAATCGCCAGAACCTCGATCCCGTCCAGCCTGGCATTGGGAAGCGGCAGCACATCCCCGGCCTTTAGCCCTGTCAGCGTTGCAAAGGGCAAGGGCAGGCGACTGATCACTGCGTTCAGATCCGCCCTAATCATACCGGTGGCCTGCTCCAGACGCATGGCGGCAACCCCGTCCGCTTCATCCTCGTGATCCTCTGGTCGTTCGGGCAGCATCACGCAAAGTTGCCCCTGCCGGACGCCACCGGCCAGTTCGAATGTCAGGTCAAAGACGCGGTACGCGTCCGCAACCAAAGCTAGCGTCAGGGCGCGCATGTTTTCCGGGCGGGCAACAAACTCCATCCCTGACAGGCTGGCCTGATCCGATGGTGCCTCAACCAGATTTAACGCGCGTTCCAGCATATTCTCGATCAGCGGGGCGACCATCGCGGCATCTGTGTCAGTAAATGGTCGAGGCTGTGGTGGAGCGTTCAGAACTGTGGAAATCGTCTGTTGCTGCACAATCGCGGACACGCAACTCGGGTCGAGACAGACAGCCGCAACATGATTTTCCGCCGCCGAAAGCAACAGCATCAGCCACCCGTCTTGGACCACTGCGGCAAGGTCGTCCTGAACCCTGCGCGTGTGCTTGACGCCGATGACGGACAGGGGCAACCCGATCCCCTCGCCCGCCGCGCGAGCAAGACCTAAACGCAAGGCCCTGAGGATCGGGCGGGACGCTTCATCAACACTGTCATGGATGACAGAGAGTTTGCGCGCCAACGCCGGGTTGACCTGTTTCGACATTCGGTGGAACCGCCAGTGAAATCCGTTTCTCGGACCTGTTTACCCCAGCGAAGGTTACAATTGTCTTTATGCGCTCACTGCGCGGCTTGCTGATACGCAAGCGGCAGGCTGACACGGAAGGCGGCCCCGCCCTGACCCGGCAGATAGGTGACCTCACCCCCAAGACGCTGCATAATCTCGCGGCAGATCGCCAGTCCCAGCCCGGCACCGCCCGCCTTGTCCGACCCCACGCGGGCAAATTTCTCGAAGATCATCGACTGCGCATCCGCCGGGATACCACTGCCATTGTCGACGAAATCAACCACCGCCTGCCCGCCCACGTCGTGCGCCGAGATCGTCAGGCATGCGTCATCCGAATCACAGTATTTCTGGGCGTTCGAAATGAGATTGATGAACACCTGCCCTAACCGGTCCAGATCGGTATGGAGCGGGATACGTTCCGCAGGCCGGACCCGGCGTACGGAAAGTTGCCTGTCCCCCCCCGCCAGCGCACTCGAAACCGCCCGATCCAGAACCGCGCTGAGGGTACCGTCGCCCATATTCAGGCTGACCTGCCCGCTTTCCAGAACGCTCAGATCAAGCAGATCGTCCAGCAGGCGCGTCAGGCGCAAAGCCTCGTCGTAAATGATGGCCGCGTACCGCGTCTGTTCGACCGGGTCCAGGCCGTCCGTGTCGCGCAGAATCTCGGAAAACGCACGGATCGAGGTCATTGGCGTGCGCAGTTCATGGCTGACCTGACTGAGGAAGGCGTCCTTCTGCATGGAAACCTGCGTCAGTTTCCCGTTCGCCTCGCGCAGTTGACGCGCGGTCCGGCTCAGCTCGGCGGATTTCGCTTCGAGCTGGCTTGAATATTCCAGCAATTGCGCGGATTCGTCGGCCACGGCCAGCAGGTCTTCGACCGAAACGGACGAACCGCCAACAATCTGACCAATCATCGCATGGGCCGCCGCCGCCCCGACCGAGCCACTCAGTTCCCGTTCCAGACGCTCCAGAAATGCAGGCGTGGGTTCCGGCAAGCGCCCCGGCCTTCCACCTTGTCGGCTGGCTTCGGCTTGAAAGAAATCCTGCGCTGGGGCGGCGCCAAGAATCCGCTGCGTCATGATCATCAGGTCTTCGCTTTGCGCCACCGAACCGGTCCATCCCCGGGGGGCAGCAGAATGATCGAACACGTTGACGAACTGCGCCCCTTGCAGACGCTCCAACGGGCTGGGAAAACTCAGCAGCGAGGCAACGCAGAAAGCAATTGTGTTCAAAGACAAAGACCACATGACCGTGTGCACCAACGGATCGATGCCTTCGATCCCAAACAACGCCTGTGGCCGCAACCATCCCCATCCGAACAGGCCGTGTTCAATAATCGGCTGCGCAAGCAGACCCCCGCCCACCCCAGGCAGCAACAGCGTGTATATCCAGATGCCGAAACCGACGCTCAACCCGACCAGCGCCCCCGTACGCGTCGCCCCACGCCAGAACAAACCACCGACCAGAGCCGGCAGAATTTGCGATATCCCGGCAAACGCAACCAATCCGATCGAGGCCAGCGCCGCACCGCCGCCCGACAGACGGTAGTAGTAATAACCCAGTGCCATGATCACCGCGATGGATACCCGCCGCGCCAGCAGAACGATGTTGCGCACGTCGCCCGACACCGACCCTGACCCTTCCTGCGTGTTCAGCCAGATCGGCATGACAACATGATTCGACACCATCGTCGACAGCGCCATGGCCGTGACGATCACCATGGACGTGGCCGAGGAAAAGCCCCCGATAAAGGACAGCATCGCCAGCCAGTCATTGCCTTGTGACAGCGGGACCGTCAGCACGAACAGGTCCGGGTTCGAACCTGGGGGCAACAGATCAAGACCGACAACCGCAATCGGGACGACAAACAGGCTCATCAACAACAGGTACAGCGGAAAGGCCCAGGCGGCGGTGCGCAAGTGGCTTTCGTCATCATTCTCGACGACCATGACCTGAAACATCCGGGGCAGGCAGACAAATGCGGCAGCAGACAGAAAGATCAGCGTCGTCCAGCGTCCGGTATCCACGTGCCATTGACCAATTTCCGAGGCGTCAATGCGCTCCATCATGGGTCCAAATCCGCCCGCGACCCCCCAGACGACAAAAATCCCGACGGCCAGAAGCGCAACCAGCTTGACCACCGATTCCAGCGCAATGGCCGTGACGACGCCATGGTGCCGTTCATTCGCATCCAGATTGCGTGTACCAAACAGAATGGCAAAGATAGCAAGCCCGGCGGCGACCCAGAACACGCTCGACCCTTCGCGATAGAGGCCGGTCGGATCCGCTTCGGCGAAGATCGAAAAAGACAACGTGATCGATTGCAGTTGCAGCGCAATGTAAGGCGTGCCGCCGAGGACCGCCAGAATCGTGACACAGATTGCAAGTGTGTTCGACTTGCCGTAGCGCGAGGAAATCAGGTCAGCGATTGAGGTCACGCGCTGGCTCCGTCCGATGCGAACCAGTTTCCGCAATCCCCACCACCAACTGAGCATCACCAGTGTCGGGCCCAGATAGATCGTCACGAACTCCAGCCCCGAGCGCGCAGCGTTTCCAACTGCGCCATAAAACGTCCAGGCAGTGCAATAGATCGACAGGGACAAGGTGTAGATCAAAGGGGATCGCAACCATTTTCCCCGTCCGGCAGCGGCCATGCGATCTGCAATGAAGGCCACGCCAAACAACAGCACAACATATCCCAGACACACCAGGATCAGGATGTTCAGCGTCGCCATGACCCGTTCTCCGACTCGGCGGTGTCCGTCGCGGACAATCGTCTGGCGGCAATTCCAAAGACAAGGCTGATCAAGATCATCGCGCCCCAGCAGGCGAAAATGTAGAATATGGCCGATGAAAGTGGAAGCGCAGACGCCCCGTCATCAGCATCCGGCCAGAGCAACGGCAGAGCAATCATCCCCGCCCCCAGAAACGGCAACAACCGGGCCGCGTCCGCAAGTCTGCGCCTGCGATAACTTTGCCGCTCCAGAAACAACGAAGGGCGGGCCGGCGACGGGCGTTCGGCTTCGTCCCGATGTTGTGTCATGACCTGGACGCCTGCGCGTGCAGATCGCGCACTGCGGTCAGAACTTCGGTATTGGAAAAGGGCTTGGTCATGAACCGGCTGACCCCGGCCTGCTCGGCCATCTCGCGGTCGCGCAATTGGCCGCGGGCCGTCAGCATCAGGACGGGGAGGTCCTGCATATCTTGGATTTCCCGCAAGTCACGCAAAATGTCCATTCCACTTTTGCCCGGCAACATCACGTCCAGAATCACCAAATCAGGCTGCGTCGCCAGAATGACTTTAACCGCATCGCTGCCTTCGGCATGAGTTTCGACCAGCCACCCCTCACGGGTCAGCAAAAACCGAATGGCCTCGGTGATGTTCGGCTCATCCTCAATCAGCAGAACCTTTCGGCTCATATGTTCAGTTCCTCCCCATGACCGGCCCCTCGTTCGGTCATCCGTTATGCCCAGACTAATCACGCCACCCGGAAACTGTCAAAAACCTTCGCTTAGAATCGACGGTTCGCGACGCGACGCGCAATCGTTTTTGGGACAAATCCGGCAACTGGCCCCGGCATGGGTCGTTGTTGGATTCGGAGGGATGCTCTCTTCAACGGGCATTACCAGCATCACCGAACGATATACCGGCTCGGCATCGAACCCGGTTGCCGCCTCGGGCAAGGCAATGGCGAAACACTCAAATTCCGCCGTGCTGCGCCCCACCTGCACGATGCGCTTCCGAATCGGCACCAGAGGGCGGTTCAGCGCCGTGAAGGCAGGCCATAACGGGCAGGTTTCCCCGTGGCGCGGCAATGCAAACCCCGCTGTTGGCTTGAAAAACAGAATGCTTCCCGAGGCATCGCACACCACCAGACCCGCCGGGCGCGGCAACATCCCTTCGGGCAAACAGGCAAGCCGACGCAGCACCCTGGCCAGACTGACCGAGAACACCGAAGCCAGAGCCAGAGGGTCAAGCGGCCCGTCTTCCAACGCCGCCTGAACCCGCGCCAGAGGCATCGCCCGCGCGTCCGACGCGTAGATCGCCAGCAATTCTTCGGCTAATGTGCGCGCAGCCCCGGTGCCCAACGCGGTCAGCGCGATGTCCTCCGGGGTTCCATCCGCCTCAAGCTGAGGGAAGTGATAGCTGTGATCGGCAAAAAACGCCTCGACCTCATCAGTCGGAACACCGCGCTGCTCACCGCTGCCTCCGGTATCGTCCAAATACGCTACCAGCGCCTTCGAGCTTTCAGCCAGACGTTCCGCATCCTGATTGAGGTTGCGATGGAACCGGTCGCGCCATTCGGCTTCGATCTCGCCGGGCTCTGCCAGAATCGCCGCCGTCGAGCGGATTGCCGCCGCCGTTGACAGAACCTCGTGCATCGAGGCTGCCAAATGAGGGTCATGCGTCAGGCGATCGGACAAAATCTCGACCGTGCGTTCCAGCGAAACCACACGACGGTGCATTTGCGCCAAGACACCCGCCCAACCGGGAAACCGTCCGGCAAATTCGTCCATCCCGTTCAGTTCGGCCTGATGGCCAACCGCCTCCGCGGCGGCTTCGCGCAGCGCGGAAAGAAGCGTTTCCTCAACACCTTGCGTCAGCAGTGAAGGTTCAACCGACAATGCGCCCGCGATGTCGATCAACAGCTTTCCCCCGATACGGCGCTTATTGTGCTCGATCAGGTTCAGATAGGACGCGGATATCCCGACCTGTCGCGCCAGTTGTGCCTGCCGCAGCCCCGAGATCTGGCGTCTTTCGCGAATACGGCTTCCGGTCAATGTGCTCCGCATGAATTTGGAACCCCAAGATAACCTGTTTTCAGAATAACCAAATAACTATCGCGGTTTGCCACGTAATTTTCAAACACCTTTTACATCATTTACAATACACTCGATTTCGTCACGTGCGCGAAATCGGATAATACGCCGCGCTGCCCCTTCTCAATCCAGGCAATACGCGTCACCATAGGTATATGAGCGATCCTGCTTTCGAATATGCGCCAATCGGGCTTGTCGAGCTTGAAAACCGGATCATCCGCCGCTGCAATCTGCAATTTGCACGCACCTTTGGCGGCGATGAGGCCGAGTATCGCAATATGCCTTTGCTGCATCTGTACCCGTCGGTTGCAGATTGGGAACGGATCGGTGCGCGCAGCCTGCAGATCATGCGGGACACCGGGTATTACACGGACGAGCGGGTCATGCGGCGACGCACCGGGGACCTGTTCTGGTGCCGTGCACGCGGGCGGTCACTGACCCCGGACGACCCTTTCCGCCATGGGATCTGGAGCTTTTCCGACATCTCGGAAGAGAGGCCACTGGTCGAATTGACGACGCGCGAACGCGAAGTGGCGATCCTGTCCTGTCGGGGGTTGTCGGCCAAGGAGATCGGCGTCGAACTGGGCCTGAGTTATCGAACCATTGAGGCCTATCGCGCACGGTTGCTAGAGAAATTCGGGGCACGGAAGCTGCCTGAACTGGTGGCGAAACTCTCGGGAATGCCCTTATGAGGCTTCCAGCCCAGGAATCTTGTGCAAAAACCACTATCAGACCCGTTCAGACCTGCTTTTCATGGCCGGGCGCATGGCTTATAACGCTGCGTAATCAGACCAGAGCCCGCTTCGCATAGACGGGCCTAAGGGGAACCTTCGAGGATACTCATGACAGATACCAAACACGAAGCGGATGTGGCGTTCATCAAAGCCTTGGCCGAACTGCTGCGCGAAAACGATCTGACCGAATTGCAGGTCAAGCGTGAGTATGGCGAAGAAGACAGCCTGAATGTGCGGGTCAGCCGTGCCATGCAGGCCGCCCCCGCGCCGGTTCAGGTTGCGGTGCCTGCCGCCGCCCCGGCCGCAGCGCCCGCCATTGCTGCGGCCCCCGCAGCCCCTGCCGAGGCTGCAGCCGCATCCGAGGATCCGGCCAGCCACCCCGGTGCCGTTACCTCGCCGATGGTGGGCACCGTTTATATGCAGCCCGAACCCGGCGCTCCTGCGTTCATCTCGGTCGGTGCCTCGGTGTCCGAAGGCGACACCCTGCTGATCGTTGAAGCGATGAAAACCATGAACCACATTCATGCGCCCAAGTCGGGCACCGTCAAACGCGTTCTGGTGGCGGATGGCGATGCCGTGGAATTCGGCACGCCTCTGGTCATCGTTGAGTAAGGCGGGACCATGTTCGACAAAATCCTGATTGCCAACCGAGGCGAGATCGCCCTGCGCGTGATCCGTGCCGCGCGCGAGATGGGGATTGCGACGGTCGCCGTGCACTCCACCGCCGACAGCGACGCGATGCATGTGCGTATGGCTGACGAGTCGGTGTGTATCGGCCCCCCGCCCAGCCCGCAAAGCTATCTGTCGGTGCCCGCGATTATTTCGGCCTGCGAGATCACCGGCGCGCAGGCGATCCATCCCGGCTATGGCTTCTTGTCCGAGAATGCCGAGTTCGTGCAGATCGTCGAAGATCACGGCATCACGTTCATCGGCCCCACCGCCGAGCATATCCGGGTGATGGGCGACAAGATCACTGCCAAGGACACCATGAAAGCGCTTGGCGTTCCTTGCGTGCCCGGCTCGGACGGCGGGGTTCCAACGCTGGCTGATGCCAAGCGGATCGGTGAGGAATTCGGCTATCCCGTCATCATCAAGGCCACCGCCGGCGGTGGCGGGCGCGGCATGAAAGTCGCGCAAAGCGCTGATGAGATGGAAAGCGCCTTCATGACCGCGCGGGCCGAGGGCAAAGCCGCCTTTGGCAATGACGAGGTCTATATCGAGAAATACCTCACCACACCGCGCCATATCGAGATCCAGGTTTTTGGCGACGGCAAGGGCAAAGCGGTGCACTTGGGCGAGCGTGACTGTTCGCTGCAACGTCGCCACCAGAAGGTGTTCGAAGAGGCTCCCGGCCCCGCGATCAGCCCGGAAGAGCGGGCCAAGATCGGCAAAATCTGTGCCGACGCCGTGGCCAAGATCAACTATATCGGCGCGGGCACCATCGAGTTTCTGTACGAAAACGGTGAGTTCTATTTCATCGAAATGAACACCCGCCTGCAGGTCGAACACCCTGTCACCGAAGGCATCTTCGGCGTCGATCTGGTGCGCGAACAAATCCGCGTCGCCGCTGGCGAAGAGATGTCGTTCGGCCAGGACGACCTTGAGATCAACGGCCACGCCATCGAGGTTCGGATCAACGCCGAGAAACTGCCCAACTTCTCGCCCTGCCCCGGCAAGATCACCGCGTATCACGCTCCGGGCGGTCTGGGTGTTCGGATGGATTCGGCGCTTTATGACGGATACTCGATCCCACCCTATTACGACTCGCTGATCGCGAAACTGATCGTGCAGGGCCGCGACCGGGACGAGGCGCTGGCGCGTTTGAACCGCGCCCTGGGTGAGTTGATCGTCGACGGCATCGATACCACCGTGCCGTTGTTCCATGCGCTGCTGCAGGAAAAGGACATCCACAGTGGTGATTACAATATCCACTGGCTGGAACGCTGGCTTGCGGAGAATATGGCCCAATGATTTTGCGGGGTCGGAGAGCAAAGGCTTTCCGACCCTAGGTTTGCCCGAATGCGCCTGACCTCCGACCTTCTTCTGCACGGCTACTCGATCGGTATTTTTCCGATGGCCGAACACCGCGAAGCGTCCGAGCTGTTCTGGGTCGACCCCAAACTTCGCGGCGTCTTTCCTCTGGATGGGTTCCACATCTCGCGCAGTCTTGCGCGGCGCATTCGCAACTGCAGCTTCACTGTCGATATCAATCGGGACTTTGCCGCAGTCGTTGACGGGTGTGCAGACCGGACCGACACGTGGATCAACGAAGAACTACGTGAATTGTACCAAGAACTGCACCGTTCAGGCCACGCGCACTCGCTGGAAATCCGCGATCATGAGAGGCTTGTCGGCGGTGTGTACGGCGTGGCGCTCGGGGCCGCGTTTTTTGGTGAAAGCATGTTCTCGCGCAAAACTGACGCCTCAAAGATCGCGCTGGCCTATTTGGTGGATCGCCTACGTCAGACAGGGTTCCATTTGTTCGACACCCAATTTCTGACCGCGCATCTGGCTTCGCTGGGAGCAATCGAAATCCCCCGCACACAATACCGGCTTGAGCTGGAGGACGCATTAAACGCAAGTGCGGACTTCAACGCCGAAATATGTCAGTCGCCGGAAGGGGTTATACAGCGGATCACCCAAACGTCATAACGGGAATGATCCAACGCGTTCAATGCCGGAGACGTGGCAATCATCCACCCGTCAAACAGTTGATCCGACTTGCCATTTTCCCAAATCGTCAGATAGGCAAAAGCATCGCCGGTCGGGTTGTCAACGGGGTACCGGCAATCGCCCAAAGCCACATCCAGGCCAAACACCGGTTGGGTCTGACCATTTTGCATTTCAATGTCGATGGTCTGTCCGCTGACCTTGTCCAAACCCCGCAGCATAGCGCCGGGACCCGACTGAACCTTTTGCTGGGCTGACACACCCGTGGCCGCGAAGAACGCGACCATCACGGCAAAACGCATCATTCGCCGCCATCTCCGGCCACGAATTTGACCAATAGCGAGATCAGGCTGACCGCGCCTTGAGTGTCTTCGACCTGATCACCGGCTTCGAAATAGAACGGAGATCCTCCGGGCATCACCTCGACAAAGTTACCGCCAAGCAGCCCCTCGGAGGAGATCACAATCGCGCTGTCATCTGGCACCAGAATCCCGTCCGAGATCGTGAATGTCGTATCCGCCCGATAGGTGTCAGAGTTCAGCGTAACCCCGGTAACGGTGCCAATCTTGACCCCCGCAAGACGCACATCAGTCCCCACGCCGACACCTTCAAGCGAGCGGAACGAGGCGCCAAGCTCATATCCGCCACTGCTTTGCGACAGACCGGTGGATTGGCTGGCGTAAACACCAAAAGCTACGGCACATGCCAAAACGGCGCCACCAACAAGGACTTCGGTTACGTTATAAGTCGACATCGCGCGCCTCGTCTATTCCGGGCTCCAGGCCTCATAATCCGTGCGTTCAAGCGGATCAGGACGACGCAACGATCCTGCCGGCGCATATGCCAGCGCCGTGCCCGTCAGATTCTCCTGATGCGGTTTTTCCCAGGATTTGTGTTGCAAGGGCTTGTCCGTTGGTGGTTCATCCCAAGTCCGGTGCAGCCAGCCATGCCAATCAGGGTCGATCCGGCTTGCCTCGGCCTCGCCATTGAAGATTACCCAGCGTTTGCTGTCATCTTCCGTACGATAGAACACATTGCCTTCATTGTCTTCGCCGACCTTGACGCCGTTTCGCCTGGTATAGATCTGAGTATTCAAAGTGGCCCCGTTCCACCAGGTCACGGCCCGCAACAAACTGTTCACAATACCCATCAGGTGCCTCCGGCAATTCTGTTCCCGCAGATATGGACTAAAGGCTGTCTGAGGTCCAGTCCCACAACAGTCACATGCCCTATTCCGGCAACTTTGCCGTCACTTCAATTTCAATCCGGTATTTCGGGTCGATCAATCCGCATTCGATCATCGTAGCGGCAGGCGGACTGGCCCCGAAAACCTCAGAAAGTATCGGCCAGCAGATCTCGAATTCTCGACGGTCCGGCAGCATGTAGGTCACGCGCACCACATCGGAAAAGCTTGCGCCTGCCTCTGTCAAAGCCGCGCCAATGGTTTCCAACGCAGACCGGCATTGAGCAACAACAGTCTCACCCTGCCCAACAGTACCAGCAACGTGAACCCAACCACCGGCAACCACTGCACGACAATATCCGGCTTTCGCCTCAAACTCGCCCCCGGAAGATATGCGCTTGATCGCCATGGCTTTAATGAAATCTTCGTTCTGATGGACAATCAATTTGCGAGGCTCTGCCTCGCGCTCCGGGATATTTATAGCCAGATGAAGAACGGATCCCCAGCTTCATCTTTTTCGAAGTACTCCGGGGGAGTCGCGGCTTGCCGCGGCGGGGGCAGAGCCCCCAACAGCTTATCCGATCTCACCACAGTCAGTAGCTTCAAGCGGACTCCTGGCTCGCATCGGCATAGATGATCAGCGGTTGAGAATCCGAGGTCACCGCTTCCTCATTCACGACGACCTCGGTTACGTTTTTCATACCCGGCAGTTCGAACATTGTATCCAGAAGAATGTCTTCCAGAATTGACCTCAACCCGCGCGCGCCGGTCTTGCGTTCAATCGCTTTTTTGGCAATGGCTTTCAGGGCATCGTCTGTAAACGCCAGTTCCGCATCTTCCAGCTCAAATAACCTCTGGTATTGCTTTACCAGCGCGTTTTTGGGTTTCGTCAGGATCGTGACCAGAGCATCCTCATCCAGATCTTCCAGTGTCGCAAGAACCGGCAGGCGACCAACAAATTCAGGGATCAGGCCGAATTTCAGCAGGTCTTCGGGCTCAAGTTCCTTGAAGATTTCGCCCACGCCGCGGTCATCGTTGTCACGCACATCGGCGCCAAACCCCATGGCCGAGCCCTTGCCCCGCTGCGCGATGATTTTGTCCAGACCGGCAAATGCACCGCCACAGATGAACAGGATGTTTGTCGTGTCCACCTGCAGAAACTCCTGCTGGGGATGCTTGCGGCCGCCTTGTGGCGGGACACTGGCTACGGTGCCCTCCATCAGTTTCAGCAAGGCCTGCTGCACGCCCTCACCGGAAACATCCCGGGTGATCGACGGGTTTTCAGATTTACGAGTGATCTTGTCGACCTCGTCAATATAGACGATGCCTCGTTGCGCGCGTTCAACGTTGTATTCGCTGGCCTGCAACAGCTTGAGAATGATGTTCTCGACATCTTCACCCACATAACCGGCCTCGGTCAGGGTGGTTGCATCGGCCATCGTGAACGGTACATCCAGAATCCGAGCCAGCGTTTGCGCCAGCAATGTTTTGCCACAACCAGTGGGGCCGATCAGCAGGATGTTCGACTTTGCCAGTTCAATATCGCTGCCCGCTTTCTGGGCGTGGTTCAGACGCTTATAATGGTTGTGGACTGCAACGGACAAAACCCGCTTGGCAGTGGCCTGACCGATCACGTAATCGTCCAGAACCTCGCAGATATCTTTTGGGGTCGGAACACCATCGCTGGATTTCAGGCCGCTGGCCTTCGTCTCTTCGCGGATGATGTCCATACACAGCTCAACGCATTCGTCACAGATAAACACTGTGGGACCGGCAATCAGCTTGCGCACCTCATGCTGGCTTTTGCCACAGAAGCTGCAATAGAGCGTGTTTTTGCCGTCTCCGCCTGAATTCGTCGCCATGTTTTACCTTTCGGGCTTCGTCCCAGCGCCCCGTTCAGAAAGCGCACTTGCCGCAGCTTAGGCCACCGCCGGGGCGGCCACAATCTCAAAATGTGCCCCGCAGGAAACGCGCGGCACCTTAGTCTCACGCGTCATCGCCATCCATCTTGGCACGGTTTTCGACGATTTCGTCGATATGCCCCCAGTCTTTTGCTTCTTCCGGGCTCATGAAATTGTCACGATCCAGCGCTTTTTCAACCGCCTTTTTGGTCTGACCCGTATGACGCACGTAAATGTCATACAGGCGATCCTTCAGCTTTTGCGTCTCGGCCGCGTGGATCATGATATCGCTCGCCTGACCCTGATAGCCGCCGCTGGGCTGGTGCACCATGATGCGGCTGTTGGGCAGCGAGAACCGCATACCTTTTTCGCCCCCGGCCAGCAGCACCGATCCCATTGACGCTGCCTGACCGATTACCAAAGTTGAACATTTCGGCTTGATGTACTGCATTGTGTCATAGATCGAGAGGCCACTGGTCACCACGCCACCCGGCGAGTTGATATAGATCGAAATTTCCTTGTTCGGGTTCTCCGCCTCAAGATGCAGCAGCTGCGCCACAACAAGGTGGCTCATCCCATCATGAATCGGGCCGTTGATGAAAATGATCCGCTCTTTCAACAGGCGCGAAAAGATGTCGTAGGCCCGCTCACCCCGGCTGGTCTGTTCGACCACCATGGGAACGAGCGTATTCATATAGGTGTCTACTGGATCGAACATTCTGAACCTGCCTGCTTTGCTGTGGATCGGGACCTTACCCGAAGAACTGTTACCCGAGTCTTAGTGCCGCCACCGAGGGGCTGCAAGGGGTGCTGCGCGATCCGCCTTTTCTTGGTGCAGCCTGTGCCATTTGCTGTGACGCAACCCGACCCGATCAGCCAGAGCACGCCCGCGTCAGCTCCCCGGCACCCACGAACCCATCACGCTATTTTGATCCGTGCATATGGTTACAGATGCTCAGAATATGTTTGAATGCACTGTACCACTTTCGAAACTTACAGCGATCAAAGAACGAGCAAGGAACTGCAAGATGGCGCTTTCAAATCTGTCTGGGGAGGGGACCTCGGGCACATACGATCTGATGGCCGACAACGCGACACGGGCATCGAATTTTCTCAAGGCGATAAGCCACGAAGGCCGCCTAATGATCCTGTGCCACCTGGTATCCGGGGAAAAATCCGTCACCGAGCTGGAAGAGCTTCTGGCCGCCCGTCAGGCTGCGGTGTCGCAGCAATTGTCCCGCCTCAGGCTTGAAGGACTTGTGATTCCGCGCCGCGAAGGCAAGGCGATCTTCTATCGGCTTGCGGATGACCGACCCTTGCGCATCCTCGAAGTGGTTTATGATCTGTTTTGCGAAAGCAAATAGCCCCACCCCATTCAATCGGAACCGCATTGCAGACTGTATTTGCGCAACTCGTGCGGTATTCAGCAAAGCCAAGAGCGGATCACATCCCCGATTGTCGCTTTGCGGCCCTGACCGCCCGCTGATCCCGAATGCAACGGATAGAAGGGCTGGACAAAACCTGCAGCCCTACGGCAAAACTGCAGACAAATCGGAACCAAACACTTGATGGAGCACTCAATGATCCGCGCATTCCTGATTGGCCTGGCCCTGTTCACCCTGACCGCCTGTGAAACGGCAAAAGGGGCCGGAAAAGATATCGAAAAAGCTGGCGATGCCATTCAGGACGCTGCAACGGACGTGCAGGAAAGCTTCTGATCCGATCCGGGTCGGGCGGCGCCAAAGCTGTCTCTGGCAATACCGCGCTGAAGGTCCACGACCGCCCGACCCGTCTCCTCCCTGCGGAGAGGCGGTGATGAGAAGCGCTCCGACCCAGGTGGTACTTCGTAACACGCTCTGCCGCGTTCAAGTGTCAGCGGCAGAGATACCCCCTCACTTTCCAGCCGGACCGAAGACGCTTCAGTTCACCTGACGCTCAAGAACGGTGCTGTAGGCCGTTCCCCGACGCAGGCTACGGAAATCCGCGTAAATCTTGCCGTCCTTGTAATAGGCATCCACGATGGCGTTGACGCCCACATCCGGATCGGCCGAGCTTTCGACCAGCCCGATCTTGCCCGAGCCATCCAGACTGATGGTGCCGGTGGCATCAAAGACGCGCCAGTCGGCATCGGCATTCGGGCGCCACTTGCTGGGCCCCCAGAACAGGTTGTCCTGCTGCTGCTGGATGTCCAGCAGCCACTCACCCTGATGAAAGCGCGGCGCATCCCCGGTGGCGGTGCGCGAGGGCGAGACCTTGGTATAGGTCCCCGTCCATGCACCGCGCAGGTCCGGCGTGGTGTCGGCCATCGCGGCCGTGGCGAGGGTGAGGCTCGTGGCCAGAGCGGCTGCTCCGGCAGTCATGTATCTGGTCATGGTCTCTCCTCCTGAATGCGACCTTTTGGAGTTCAAATGCGAACATCCGTGTTGTGGGATACAGATTGGGAGGAGGTGCGGGGCTTACAAGTTTTCTGAAGGATTGTTCATGTGGGGTTAATGTGGCCTCAGGCCCATGCCAGAGCGGTGCCGAGGATGACCAGACCGATGCCGATCGCCTCGCGATACGAGAAGTTCTCGCCGAACAGAAAGAACGAGGCGATGGCGATCAGAACAACCTCGGCCCCCAGAATGCCGGTATAGATGATGCCCAACCGTTCCTCGCGCAGCGCGGCGAGTTCCAGTGTGGCCCCAGCCAGCAGGGTCGCGACGATCAGCAGGCCAAGACCCACGCCGGGGAGCTTCCACCAGAACTTCATCGCGATCATGGCCACGGAATAGAGACCCGCCGACCCGAGGGCGATGATGGGGATCATGGATGCGGACATCTGCGCCTCCTGCTGAGGGTACCGTTGGGTGAATCTTAGCAGGTAGGTGAGCTTGAAGCTGTGAGATGGGTCACAGACCCGATCAGATCACAATCGCAATGAGCTCCACCAATGCAATAAGGCACAGCAGAGCGTTTGATGTCATGATCAACCCCTTGAGATTGCGCGCCTTCAGCCCTCGGGCAAAACTGGTCTGCGCAAACTCCTCGGTCATGTCGCTACGCAGGTTTTCGACGTCTTCAAGGGCTGTCTTACCCGCCAGAACGCCATAGGCTGTGACCACAAGCACCAGAACAATCAGCGGCAGGGCAACCCCTTCAGAGCCGAACCCAATGATCGCGGCGATGGCGACATAAGCAAGGATCGAGGTGCGCATGATGTCGTAATAATGGTCAAGACGGCGCATCGAAATTTCGGAACGCAATTGCGGGTCCATAACACTTCTCCCTTTGAAAAATCTGTTTGGAATGAGGCGAGTGTAGCACTTCTTGCGGGATTTCAGAAATTTGGACATTCCCGCCCTACGGTCAATCAAGAGAATTAAGGGCAGCGCCGGCCCGAGGGGGTGAGGCCCGTCTCGGAAACGGTCCAATGGACCGTTTCCGGGCCGAACGGGCGGAGCCCCGGGACGCATGCTGGGTGTGAACTCCCACCGATGGGGGCCGCCGGGCGGGAGGGTTCCGCGCAAAGTAAATTGCAACCACGCATCACTCTGTGTTTTCAAGCAAAGAAAAACCTAATATTGGCACAATTTCGTTTATCGTTCTACAAACAAAATAATATGAGGGCACAATGAAGGAACTATATACCATCGGATATGAAGGTTCCTCAGTCGAGAACCTTGTCGAAACGCTTGTCGCATTGCAGATCAAGGTGCTGGCAGACGTTCGTGAGTTACCGATTTCGAGAAAAAAAGGGCTTTCGAAGAACAGGCTTGCAGAACGTTTGGGTGAAGTAGGCATTAGATATATACACTTCAGAGCATTGGGAGACCCCAAGGAAGGTCGGGAGGCAGCCAAGTCCGGTAACTTTACTAAATTCGAATCCATTTTTCTTAACCATTTTGAAACTCAAAATGCGCAAGATGCATTCAGTGAGCTTCTCATGATTGCTGCCGACGAAAAAACTTGCATGATGTGCTTTGAAAGATGCGCAACCCATTGCCATCGCTCCTACATTGCGGATGCGGCTGCATCGGAAAATTTTGAAGTTTTTAATTTAGTCGCAGACAGACCAGAGCAGTATCAAAAAGATGGAATTGAAATCCCGCGTTACCATCCTCGTCAAAGCCTCGCCGCAGCCGAGTAAGAAACACTCAGAAACAGTTTGCTGTGCGGGGTTGCGCGAAGACGGAACTTGGAAGAGACTTTTTCCCATTCGCTTTAGGCGTCTAGCTGGCAGTCAAGCTTTTTCGCGGTGGGACATCGTGGACTTCACCTATAGCCCTCCCAGAGATGACAAACGGGCCGAAAGTTGCAGGGTGCACGAAGAAAGCATCAGAATTGTAGGCAAGTGCAAACGATCAGAAGAAAAGTCTAGCCTCATTGAACGAGCTATCCAGCCTTCGGAAAAGTCGGCGATTGAGAGCGGTCATTCGTTAGCGCTCATTCGGCCTACCGATGTTTCTTTATCTTGGGAGCGCTTATCTAAATCTGAAATTGAAGCTGACCGGCAGAAGTTTGCAGATCAAGCTAATCAGTTATCGCTTTTAGAAGAGGAGCTTGCAGCCTACGAACCTTGCCCTTTCAAGTTTAAACTTCGGTACAAAGATGCTGGTGGTGAACATACCAAGACCTGTGCAGACTGGGAGACATCAGCCGCGTACTTTAGCCTTCGCCACTCTTACTCTGAACCCGAAGTTCTCCAGCATTTACAACAAACCTATTGCGATGATTATGTCGAGACCGGATTGGTGTTGGCACTCGGTAACATGAAAAGACGCCCCCAAACGTGGCAACTTCTTGGAGTGTTTCCAGTCATGGAACCGACTCAAAAGGATCTGTTTGACCTCTGAGCGCTCATGCGGTCAGAAAGCCTTAGCTATCCATCTTAAGCGCAGAAATAAACGCCTCCTGCGGGATATCAACCTTCCCGAACTGACGCATCTTCTTCTTCCCCGCCTTCTGCTTGTCCAGCAGTTTGCGTTTCCGTGTGGCGTCGCCTCCGTAGCATTTGGCGGTCACGTCCTTGCGCAGGGCCGAGAGGGTCTCGCGGGCGATGACCTTGCCTCCGATAGCGGCCTGGATCGGGATTTTGAACATGTGGCGCGGGATCAGGTCTTTGAGCTTTTCGCACATCGCCCGGCCCCGCATCTCGGCCCGGTCGCGGTGAACCATGGTTGACAGGGCGTCCACGGGTTCGTCATTCACCAGCACCGACATCTTGACCAGATTATCCTCGGTATACCCGGTCATCTGATAGTCAAAGCTGGCGTAACCTTTTGTTACCGATTTCAGGCGATCATAGAAATCGAACACCACTTCGTTGAGGGGAAGGTCGTACACAACCATTGCCCGCGACCCCGCGTAGGTCAGGTCCAGCTGGATACCACGGCGGTCCTGGCACAGTTTCAGCACGTCGCCCAGATATTCGTCGGGCACCAGAATGGTCGCCTTGATGCGCGGCTCTTCGATATGGTCAACCTTGGACGGGTCGGGCATGTCGGCGGGGTTGTGCAGCTCGATCATCTCCCCCTCTGAACCTTCTTTGGCTTTCATGTAGACGTGATAGATCACCGACGGCGCGGTGGTGATGAGCTCGATATCATATTCGCGTTCGATCCGGTCGCGGATGACCTCAAGGTGCAGCAACCCAAGGAAACCGCAGCGGAAACCAAAGCCCAGCGCGGCCGAGGTTTCCATTTCGAACGAGAATGAGGCGTCGTTCAGCGCCAATTTGTCGATCGCATCGCGCAGGTCTTCGAATTCGGAACTGTCGACGGGGAAGAGACCACAGAACACCACCGGCTGCGCGGGTTTGAACCCGTCCAGAGCGTCCTCAGTCCCGTTGCGGTCATTGGTGATCGTGTCCCCGACGCGGGTGTCGCGGACCTGCTTGATGGATGCGGTGAGAAAGCCGATCTCACCGGGGCCAAGCGAGTCGACCATCTCCATCTCAGGCCGGAAAACGCCGACGCGGTCGACATGGTGCAGGGTGTTGTTCGACATGAACTTGACCCGCATCCCCTTTTTCAGCGTGCCGTCCATGATGCGGACCAGAACGATGACGCCCAGATAGGCGTCGTACCACGAATCCACCAGCATCGCCTTGAGCGGCGCGTCGAGATTGCCCTGCGGCGCGGGTAGTTGCTGTACGATGGCTTCGAGCGTTTCGTGAATGCCCTGCCCAGTCTTGGCGCTGACCTGAATGGCGTCGGTCGCGTCGATGCCGATCACATCCTCGATCTGTTCGGCCACGCGGTCACAGTCGGACGCGGGCAGGTCGATCTTGTTCAGCACCGGCACGATCTCATGATCCGCATCGATGGCCTGATAGACATTCGCCAGCGTCTGCGCCTCAACCCCTTGGGTCGAATCCACGACCAGCAGAGAACCCTCGACCGCACGCATCGACCGACTGACCTCATAGGCGAAGTCCACGTGACCGGGGGTGTCGATCAGGTTCAGCACATATGCCTCGCCATTGTCGGCGGTATAGTCGATGCGAACCGTGTTGGCCTTGATGGTAATGCCGCGCTCACGCTCGATATCCATGCTGTCGAGCAGCTGTTCCTTCATGTCGCGATCCTTGACCGTTCCGGTCTCTTGGATGAGCCGGTCAGCAAGGGTGGATTTGCCATGGTCGATATGCGCGACGATGGAGAAATTGCGGATATGAGCGAGGTCTGTCATGGGTTGGGGATATGCGTCGGAAATGCGCTGTGGTCAATGGCCAACGAACGAACGACTCCGACAATACTACCGTCGCCAAAGAGCCTATTGCGACTAGCAAAAGCTGCCGATCCGATGCTAATTCTGTGGTTACTGATGGAGCAAACAATTACCGAAAAAGGTGGTTTCGAAAATGGCTTGGTTTCGCAATCGATACGTCTGCCCAGAATGCAATGAGTTTTGGGAAGATGAGTGGTCTAGCAAGTGCGATGATCGCTGTGGAGACTGCGACATAAAGGGTATAACACCAATTGATAGTGAAGACTTGAGCGTCATCGTCGAACGCCTAGGACCGGATCAGTTTGTAGTTCTAGTTTCTAGCGAAGATGCCGGAGAATCCGCCGACTACATCAGGGCGATGTCCTTTGAGATTAAAAAGTGGCCGACGAGCAAACGACAGAAAGCTAAGATAATCAAGGAATATCGTTGAGAACAGGATTTGAAGAAACACAAACAGCGTTCAAAAGCGCCAGTCAAACTGCTCGCGTTGTCACCGAACGCTGGGCGAAAACCTGGATGTTCTGTCCGAATTGCGGCAACGCTCAACTCTCACAATTTAGCGCGAACCAGCCCGTCGCTGACTTCTTTTGTGATCAATGTGGTGATGAGTTTGAACTAAAGAGCCAAAGTCGCGCCTTTGGCAAGAAAGTGGCAGATGGTGCATATTCGGCTAAAATTGAACGTCTTAGCTCTGACACTTCGCCAAATCTGATTCTGCTGCAATATAACTTGCGCGAGCAAGAAGTCATCAATCTGAATATTGTTCCACGGCACTTGTTCACCTTATTCGCGATTGAGAAACGAGCCCCATTGAAGCCCACGGCACGAAGAGCGGGCTGGGTTGGATCCAATATCCTTCTCAACAAGATTCCATCGTACGGAATGATCGGCATAGTAAAGAATGGATTTGTGCGAGAACGGAGCAAGGTATTGCAAGACTGGAAGCGATTGGAATTTTTGAGGCATCAGAGCCTGCAAGCCCGTGGCTGGCTTTTGGATGTGTTGAACTGTGTGGATCAGATTGGGCAAAAGAGTTTTTCTTTGTCAGATATTTATGCCCTCGAAGGCGCGCTCCAAGCAAAATACCCAAACAACAACAATGTTAGAGCCAAGGTGCGCCAGCAACTACAGAAGCTAAGAGACCACGGGCACATAGAATTTTTGGGGAAAGGTGACTACCGCCTCAAATGAAACCCTATGAGCAATGTTACATCACCGAACAATACTGCTTTGGCGAGCAAATAGAAGTTTTTGCAAGAGGGCCGCGTAATGGTTGGACCGTCTGGGGGAACCAGTCAGAAGAGTACACCCCAGATTGGGCAACTTACTCGAACCACTCTCAAAGCAATGTGGTGAAACTGGCGCGCAAGAAACATGCTTGAATGACCACTGTCGGGCTGAAGCCCGGCCTACGGGATGGGGCGTTTCTGACTCGTGCTATCACTTTTTCGAACCGCCCGATTGATCCCGATTCCACTTTGATTCATAATCCCGCGCAGACCGAGAGGGGCAGAAGACCCGTCCGGGCAGGCAAAAACGAGGCTCGAGTATGAAACAGTTCCTCCTAATCGCATGTTGTGCGGCGTCGCTGACGGCGGTTGCTCCGGTTGCAGAAGCGGCCAAGATCAAGCAGGCGTGTTTGGCATCAGATCGTGAGGCGGCGACGCGGGCGCGGTGTTCTTGCATTCAGCGCGTGGCGGATCAGGCGTTGACGCGCAGCGATCAGAAGACCGTCTCGAAGTGGTTCGAAGACCCCCATCAGGCGCAGCAGTTGAAGATGTCGCAGACCGCGCGCGATGATGCGCTGTGGGATCGGTATCAGAACTTTGGCCAGATGGCGCAGGCGATCTGCAGCTAGCCTACGGCAAATCCTTGACCTGATGCCCGCTGCGCCTCAGAAATGGCGCAGCGAAAGGTGTATCTGATGGTGATGAAAGGGCTGACCCTGCGGGGCCTAGAGGTGTTCGAGGCGCTGGCACGGACCGGATCGGTGGCGCAGGCGGCCGAGATCACGGGGCTCAGCCAGCCCTCGGTATCGCAGCAGTTGCGCAATCTGGAAAAGGCGTTGGGCACCGATCTGGTGGATCACGGGCGGCGGCCGATGCGGCTGACGCAGGCGGGGCGCAGCTTTCTGGCGCGCACGCAGGCGGTTTTGGGTGAGTTGCAGGTGGCCCAGAGCGAGCTTGCGGTGATGGATCTGGGGCATCTGACCACGCTGTCCATCGGGCTGATCGACGATTTCGACAATGACCTGACGCCGCGGCTGGCCACATTGCTGGCCGACAGTCTGACCCGATCGAAATTCAAGCTGACCACGTTGCCCAGCCTCGAGATTTTCGAGGCGCTGGTGGAACAGCGCCTGCATCTGGCGGTCTCGGCCCATAGCGGCGAGGTGCTGGAGGGGGTGGTCGAATACCCTCTGGTTCAGGATCCGTTCATTCTGGTTGCGCCCAAGGGGGCCGAGCAGCCGATGCAGCACCTGCCCTTTCTGCGCTATGCCCGTGAGCAGCTGATCAGCCGTCAGATCGAAGGCCATCTGGCGCGGCAACAGATGGAGTTCGAGGAACGGTTCGAGATCGGCTCGCACCTCGCGTTGATGGCGATGGTGGCGCGGGGGCTGGGCTGGGCGATCACCACGCCGCTGGGCTATATGCGCGCGGCACGGTTCCATGACGGGATGGAGGCGCACCCTGCCCCGTTCGGCGCGTTCGCACGCACGATTTCCCTGTTCACCCGCACCGACTGGTCCGATCAGGTCCCGCAGGAGGTCGCGGGAATGATCCGGCGGCTGATGCAGAGCCAGATCGTTGATCCGGCGGTGGCGCAGTTGCCGTGGCTGGGCGGGCAGTTGAAGATTATGGGCTAAACCGGGCTTGAACCCGTGTCGGACCGTTGAGATTTCCGGATTTTTCGAGCCCGGTTTGCAGATTGAGTGTGGCCAAAATGCGCGTTGCAGGACGAACCGGGTTTTCGCCGCGCCCGTACAAGCGACCGCCCGCACGCAGGATAGACCTCGGTTCAGCGAGGTCTTGTGCACGTTGCCTGCAAAGCCGAAGGTGCGATCATGACAACGGAACTAGAATTCTCCTTCGCTGCGCTGACCAGTCCGGCGAGGCGGCACATCCGGGTGTTTCAGGTTCACCAGTTTCTCGATCGTTTCGCGATGGGTTTGACGGCTGCCGTTGTAGCCTTGGCGCTGACCGATCGGGGCATGGACCTGTTCCAGATATCGCTGCTTTTCGGCGTCTATTCCCTTACGACCATGGCGATGGAGCTCCCCTTTGGTGGATTGGCCGACACCATTGGGCGCAAGCCGGTCTTTCTGGCGGCGGTCGTCGCCAGCGTGATCTCACTGGTACTTTTCCTCTCCACACGCGATTTCTATGTTCTCGCGCTCTCATTTGCCTTCATCGGTTTAGGACGAGCATTGCGGTCGGGCACGCTCGACGCCTGGTTCGTTGAAACCTTCAAAACCGCAGCACCAAATGTGGATGTTCAACCCGCACTTGCCAAAGCACAATGGGCCAATGCCATGGGCTTGGCCACGGGGGCTGTTCTGGGAGGCCTTTTGCCCGATCTCTTCAGCACGACGGCAGAGCGGCTGGGCGTCAGTGTCTACGATGTGTCCTATGTGGCGAGCTTGGCAGTGATGCTTGGGGTTCTCGTTTATACCCTGCGTTTCATCGTGGAAAAACCGCGCCCGCTGGACCCTCAAGCTCTGAAACAGGGGTTCGCAACTGTACCGATGGTGATCAAAGACGCAGGTTTGCTTGCCCTGAAACATCCGGCGTTATCGGTGCTTTTGGCCGCACTGGCGTTTTTCCTGATGGCGACAAACCCGGTCGAAGTGATCTGGCCGACCCATGCAAAACCTATGCTCGAGGCAGAGTATGCGACCACCATCATCGGTGTCTTGACTGCAACCTATTTCTTCTCAATCGCATTTGGCGCGTGGCTGTCACCTCGCATCAGTCGCATTTTCAAGAGAAGGCACGCGATGACACTCACGGCGGCATTCGCCTGCACGGCGGTCGTTCAGGTCGCGTTGGCTTTGCAGAGCGGCATCGTCGGATTTGCGTTGGTATTCATCGTATTTTCTGTTGTCCTTGGCATTTCAGAGACGCCAGCCAGCAGTTTTCTGCATAGATGCGTAGAAGACCGCCAGCGATCCACGATGCTGTCTTTGAGATCGCTGATACAGCAACTCGGGGCTGCATTGGGCCTGATTTTGGCGGGAGCCATTGCCGATATTTACTCAACACCCACGGCATGGCTTGTCGGCGCAGCGTTTCTTGTCATTGCCGCGTTCCTGACCGGAGTCTTGGCAAAACGGCTTGGTGCGGAGACCGATGGCTGACATTGATGCACGGCGCAGCTTTGATTGTAGAGAGCTCCCGGCAGCCGCCGGACAACATCCAATCTGACCCTCTGCGCCTATACATTTGTCCGCAAATGCGTCTCCAATCCCGCAACTGCCTCTTCGATCAAATCCAGCGCGCCGTCGAAATCGCGGGTGTAATACGGGTCGGGGACGTGATCCGCACCCGTATGGGGCGCGAAATCGGTCAACACGCGGACCGGGGTGTCGTTGCCTTCGGGGCGCAGGTCCTCGATTGCGGCGATGTTGTCGGAATCCATGCCGATGATCAGGTCGAAGCGGTTGAAATCCTCGGCCACGAATTGACGCGCACGCAGGTCGCCAAGGTCGATGTCGCGGGCGCGGGCAGCCTTTTGCATGGGGTCATAGGGCGGGTCTCCGATATGCCAGCCCGAGGTTCCGGCACTGTCGGTCTTGTACTCCGGGGCACGGGCGCGGAAGGCACCCTCAGCCGCGGGTGAGCGGCAGATATTGCCGAGGCAGACGAATAGGATACGGTGTGTCATGGCAAAGGGTGTAGCGCGTGAGGCGGGTATGGGAAAGATCGTCATTCTGACCGGGGCCGGGATTTCCGCCGAAAGCGGGCTGGGCACCTTCCGCGACGAAGGGGGCCTGTGGGCACAGCACCGGATCGAGGATGTGGCGACGCCCGAAGGGTTCGCCCGCAACCCGGCGCTGGTGCATGGGTTTTACAATGCCCGCCGGGTGCAGGCGGCAAAGGCGCAGCCCAACGCGGCGCATCGGGCATTGGCGCGCTTGCAAAGGGACTGGGTGGGAGAGGTGATCATCGTCACCCAGAATGTCGACAGCCTGCACGAGGCCGGAGGGGCCGCGCGCGTGATCCATATGCACGGCACGCTGGCCGGGGCTTTGTGTGCGGCTTGCGGGCATCGCTGGACCTCACCGCCCGAGATGGAGGTGGGCGAGCCCTGCCCGGCCTGTCAGCAGCCCTCGGCCCGGCCCGATGTGGTGTGGTTTGGCGAGATGCCCTATTTCATGGAAGAAATATACGAGCATCTGGCCGAGACGACGATTTTTGCATCCATCGGGACCTCTGGGCAGGTCTATCCTGCAGCGGCCTTTGTGCACGAGGCCGCGCTATCCGGTGCCCGAACGGTTGAGTTGAACCTGGAACCGTCATCCGGCGCGGCGCGCTTTGATCGGGTCATTCTTGGCCCAGCTTCGGAAACCGTTCCGCGTTGGGTCGATCTGCTTCTCGGTCAACAATAATGCGCAGGCGCGCATCTGGGGAATCGTGTAATCTTAAACCTCAACCGAACCGGAGACCAAAATGACAGATCCTGAGCCCCAACGCGGAGAAATTCTTGGCGATCACAGCATGGATGGACGCGATGCCTTGGGCGATCAGTTGGCGAACCTGTGGTGGACCTTTCTGCTGCGAGGGATTTTTGCCGGTCTCTTGGGCGTCGCGGCACTGTTCTGGCCGACCGGCAGCATCTCATTGCTGCTGCGACTTGTCGGCGTGATGCTCTTACTGGACGGCGGGTTGACCTTGTTAGGTTTTGGTCGGCGCGGGCTGATCGGCGGTGTGGGGATCGGTGCCCTTGTCATCGGGGTGGTCCTGCTGGTCTGGCCAGAAGGGGTTGCGCGGCTGACGTTCTTCCTGCTGGGTGCATGGGCGCTTATTGTCGGCATTGGCGCTTTAATGTCGTGGAAACAAATGTCCGCCCACCACCCCGACGCCACAACAATGCGCAACTCGGGCTTTTTAGCATTGGTCATTGGTTTGATATTGCTGTTCTGGCCCGGCAGCGGGATGGTTGCACTGGGTTGGGCCATTGCCTTCTCGGCCCTCGCCTTTGCTGCCGTGATGTTTTTGCTGGCTGCGCGTTTCAAACAAGCCCGGGATCGTGTGGCGATTCGAGTCGTCAACCGCTAGAGTGCAACGGAAACAGGCCGGGTATGACCCGGCCTGACGCATGGATGACGGCCGCAACGCGGCCTGAAGACGGGCGTTTTCAGTTCGAATGCCCGCCGTGTCCGCCGGCATCCTGACGCTCCAGATCAACCGGAACGTCGATCACGACTTCACCGGCCTTCTCGAAGATCAGGGTCACAGGCACGGTTGCGCCCTGTTCAAAGGGCGCTTTCAGGCCCATGAACATGACATGGTCGCCTCCGCGTTTCAGCATGTGAACCGTACCCGCCGGGATCTCCATCCCGTCTTCGACATGAACCATCCGGGCAACGCCGTTGCTGTCTATTTCGTGCGTGTGCAACTCGACCCGGGCGGCCGCATCTGATGTGGCCCCGATCAACCGATCTGCCGTGTCGCCCTGATTTTCGATCATCATGAATGCCGCCCCGGCCTTGGCCGCTTTTCCGGCCGAGCGGGCATAGGCGTCTTCGACGACGATAGTGCCTCCGGCAAAGGCCGCCGGGGCCAGAAGGCAGGTTAACAGAGATGCCAGTAGAGTGGATTTGAGTGGCATATCGCCTCTCCTTTAGAACTGTTTGATTTTCAAAGTGAGTTAATGGGCATCAAACAGGAGGAGGCGACCGGGCTGGCGCATTCGGGACAGCTGCGGCAATCAGGTGCAGCGCAAGCTCGCACGGCGCGATGCGGATTGGCGCAGGTGCCGCCGGCAAGTGCTGCGCAGGTTCGTGAACGGCCCCCAACAATGACAGGGCGTAATCGGGGCAGTAATGCGGTGCCTTGGTGGGCTGGCCATCCTTGTCCATGTAGACAACCACCGGACCCGTGCCGGTGCACAGAACCATCTGACCCACCGCGCGATCCAACCCGCGGGACATGGCAAGGCCCTGTCCGGTCAGAACAACCAGCAGGGACATTGCGATCATAAGGGGTGTTCGAACAGAGACCGACATCCTGCCCTGGATATACGCCTAGCGGAAAGCCCGCTTCAAGCGCCAAGGCAGGACTGGGACAAATCGCCCTTTTCAGGACTCGGTGTTTTTCACTGCCTCGGAGTTCAATCCGGTATGCAGCCGATTGACCCGACGCTGCATGCGCGTACACCGCGCGACAGCCGCTGCAATCGAAGTGGGAATAAACATAATGTAATCAGTAACTTTGAAAGGCATGGGGAACCCTCCACAATGAGAATAAGTATAAACATATTCAATATTCAGCGAATCGTATGTGAACAAGATCACGAAAGAGGCTGAATTGTTGCGGTTACCTCAACAAAGCACTGAACGCTCACAAGCGTTCGGCAAAGAAAAAGCCCCGCACCCGAAGGTGCGAGGCTGAATTTCGGTCGCGAAGTGGTGTTACGCCGCAGCTTGCGCCTTGGCGATTTCTTTCTTCACTTTCAGCGCGTTATCGGACAGGTCCTCGTCCTTGGCCTTGGCCAGGAACGCGTCCAGGCCCCCACGGTGGTCTACCGAACGCAGCGCAGCCGCCGAGATGCGCAGCTTGACGCCACGGCCCAGGGTTTCCGACTGCAGGGTGACGTCATTCAGGTTGGGCAGAAAACGGCGACGAGTTCTGTTTTTGGCGTGGCTGACATTGTTGCCAGTCATCGGGCCTTTTCCGGTCAGTTCGCAACGGCGCGACATGGTTTCTTCCTTTGTTTCTGGAGGCCGGGCGTATGCCCGCGGCCAAATCACAAGAGGCGCAACCCGAAGTCGCGCCCGAAAACTGGTTGGATGCGTGTAGTGGGAATCGCCGGAAGGGTCAAGACGCAACACAGGAAATCTTTGAGACATGCGAGGGGTGCACAAATGGCCCTGACGGGCCATGCCTCCGGTGGGAGTATTTTGGAAAAGATGAAGCGGCGGGCGCGCTGTTTTCAAGTCAGTTTTGACAGGAATTGTTCGGAGGCGGCCGTCGGGCTGAGGAGGCCTTGTGCCACTTTCTGGTTGAGTGCGGCGATCTCCGCCTTTGCCTGGGGTGTTTCCAGCTTTGCCAGAAGTGCATGGCGGAGTTCCTGGTCAAACCAATAGCGGGCCTGAGCGGCGCGATTGACCTGCCACTGCCCGGATTCGCGACGCCATTGAGTCAGCGCCTGCATTTCGCCCCATGCGTCACTCAGCCCATGTTCCGCAACAGCCGATACGGTCATGGCTTTGGGAAACCCTTCGGGGTCCTGCGGTCGCTTGCGCAACAAGCGCAGAGCGCCTGCGTAATCGGCACAGGTGCGGGTCGCGGCGGCCTTGAGGTCTCCGTCGGCCTTGTTGATCAGGATCATGTCGGCCATCTCCATGATGCCGCGTTTCACACCTTGCAGTTCGTCACCGCCTGCGGGGGCCAGAAGCAGAAGGAACAGGTCCGACATTTCGGAGACTACGGTTTCCGATTGTCCGACGCCCACGGTTTCGATCAGAACAATGTCAAACCCCGCCGCCTCGCACAGGGCAATCGCTTCGCGGGTTCGGCGGGCGACGCCACCAAGGTGCGATTGACTGGGGGACGGACGGATGAAGGCGCCTTTCTCGCGGCTCAGACGTTCCATACGGGTCTTGTCGCCCAGGATTGATCCGCCTGAACGGGCCGAACTTGGATCGACCGCCAGGACGGCCACACGCAGTCCTTGCCCGATCAGCATCATGCCGAAGCTTTCGATAAAGGTGGATTTGCCGACCCCCGGCGTGCCCGAAAGACCGATCCGCAGGGCCTGGCGCCCGGCCCCGGCGAGACGCGTCAGTAGCTCGGTGGCCTGTGCGCGATGATCGGCGCGACCACTTTCGACCAGGGTGATCGCCCGGGCCAGAGCTCGCCGATCTGCGTTCAAAATTCTGTCAGCCAGGCTGTCTTTTTCCATTATTACCCCGATCTTTTGCGGCAAGACTACTTGCCGCCCCAAAGGGGGATTTGTCCAGACCGGACTGTTTGGGAAATCGATCACATGCCATCTGTTCGCACCTTTCTGTTGCTTTGGGTCTTTTGCTTCCTGCCCGAAATGGGGATCGCCGATCAAAGCCGGTATGCGCTTCGCGCTCTGGGGGTCAAAATGGGTGAGATGGTGCTGGATGCCCGGCTAAGCGAGGGTCGCTATGCGGTCTCAAGCCAATTGTGGACGACAGGTCTGGCTGGCGCGATCAAACGGGTGCGGTTTGTGATCGAGGCGGAGGGGCATCAGGATGGCACACGCTTTGCCCCATCCCTTTATGTCGAGGATCTGGACACCGGGCAACGGGAATCGCGTGTGCGGCTTGAGTATCAGAATGGTCTCGCCCAGGCGAGTGGCCCCAAGATCAGGAAGCGCAAGCGATATGCCGTGACCGATGCGCAACAGCGCGGTGCCGTGGACCCTCTGACTGCGATTTACATGGTTCTGCGCGATCAGGATCCAAGGACGATGTGCAGCTTGCGTCAGAAGATATTTGACGGCGAGCGCCTGACCGAAATTGCCCTGACCCGTCGCGAGGACAAGCGTGATGAAGTGCGGTGCAGTGGGACGTTCACACGGTTGGCCGGATACCGTCCGAATGACCTGCGAACAGGCAGCCAGTTTGCCGTCACGGTGACTTATGTGCCCGATGGAAAGGTCATGCGGACCAAGCGGGTTGAGGCTCAGACGATCTATGGCGCAGCAGTTGTGGTGCGCAAATAGCGGAACTGGACGTTGCGCCGCCATTGACGGATAAAGACCGCATGACTCGCCTGCCTATCGATGATGCCATTCCCGACCTGCTTGCGGCTTTGAAGGCCTCAGGGAGGGCGGTTTTACAAGCGCCACCGGGTGCGGGCAAGACAACAAGAGTGCCCCTGGCCATGCTGGAGGCCAGCCTGTGCGCCGGTCGGATCGTGGTGCTGGAACCGCGCCGTCTGGCTGCGCGCGCCGCCGCCGAGCGGATGGCGGAAACGCTGGGTCAACCTGTGGGCCAGACGGTTGGCTACCGGGTCCGCGGCGCGGCAAAGGTTTCGAATTCAACGCGGATCGAGGTCGTCACCGAAGGTATCCTGACCCGGATGTTGCAATCCGACCCGGATTTGCCGGGCATCGGGGCAGTGATTTTTGACGAGTTTCACGAACGCTCTTTGAACGCCGATCTGGGGCTGGCTTTTTGTCTAGAGGTCGCCGGTGCGCTGCGTGAAGATTTGATCTTGCTGGCCATGTCAGCCACGCTGGATACGGAGCCTCTGGGTCGATTGATGAATGCGCCGCTGGTGACCTCCGAGGGGCGCAGCTTTCCCGTTGATATCCGCTGGTTGGACCAGCCTTTGGGCCTCCAAAAGCGGCGGTTGGACGCCTTGATCGATCTGGTTGTCCAGGCCGAGCGCGAAACCTCGGGTGGCATGTTGGTGTTCTTGCCCGGTGAGGGCGAGATCCGCCGGGTCGAAACCGCGCTGGCAGGGCGCGTGCGCGATGGGTGTCAGGTGCGCCCTTTGTTTGGCGCGATGCCTTTTGCGGCGCAGCAACAGGCGATTGCACCCGTTCAGAAAGGCCGCAAGATCGTTCTGGCGACATCGATTGCCGAAACATCCCTGACCATCCCCGATATTCGGGTGGTTGTCGATATGGGGCAAGCGCGACGGGCGCGGTTCGATCCGGGCTCGGGCATGTCGCGGTTGGTGACCGAACGGGTGACACGCGCCGAGGCGACGCAACGGGCCGGGCGTGCAGGTCGCGTGGCCGAGGGGGTTTGCTATCGCCTGTGGTCCAAGGGCGAAGAAGGGGCGCTGGCCGCTTACCCGCCTGCCGAGATCGAAGCCGCCGATCTGACCGATCTGGCGCTGGAACTCGCTGTGTGGGGAGCCGCCCCGGATGATTTGGATTTCCTGACAACGCCACCCGAGGGCGCGATGTCCGAGGCGCGGGCGCTGCTGCGCATGCTGGGCGCGTTGGGGCCAGAGGATCGGATCACCGAGCATGGCCGCGCTTTGGCTGCTTTGCCCTTGCATCCACGTTTGGGCCATATGGTACAGCTTGCAGGCCCAGATGCGGCCCCGTTGGCAGCCCTGATGGCCGAGCGCGATCCCCTGCGCGGCGCCCCGGCTGACCTTCTTTTGCGGCTCGAGGCCCTGCGCGATCTCCGTGCGTTTCAGCGCAACCGTGTTTGGCAGGTCAACGCGGGCGCGCTTGATCGCGTCAGGGCCGAAGCCAAGCGACTGCGCCGCAACAGTGCGTCTTCGGGCCTGAGCCCAGCTGCGATGGCGGCTCTGGCTTATCCCGATCGCATCGGTCAGCGTCGCAAGGGGGACACTCCGCGTTATGTTCTGTCGGGCGGCAAAGGTGTTGTGCTGGACAGCGACGACACGCTGGCAGCAGCCCCTTTTCTTGTGGTCTTGGATACTGATGGAAACCCTCGGGAAGCGCGGGTCCGGATGGCTGCACAAATCACCGAGCGCGAAATCCGCGACCTGTTTTCCGATCGGATTAACTGGGTCGAGGTCTGCGAATGGTCCCGACGCGATCGCCGCGTTTTGGCCCGCAAGCAAGAGCGGCTTGGCGCGATCACGCTGGACGACCGCATCTGGAAGGACGCCCCGGATGACGTCATTGCCCGGGCTATGCTGGACGGCGTGCGCGATCTTGGTATTCGGCTGGACGGGGCCGCCGCGCGTCTGGCTGCACGTGTCGAGCTGGTTCGGGCAGAGGGGCTGGACTTGCCGGATTTCTCTGCTGAAGGGTTGATGGAAGCCGTTGAGGGTTGGTTGTTGCCTATGTTGTCCGGCGTACGCAGCGCCGAGGACTGGAAGCGTTTCGACATTCTGCCTGCTCTGCGCGCGAGGTTGGAGTGGTCGCAGATGCAGGAGCTGGACCACCGCGCGCCGGGGTCATTCGAAACGCCTTTGGGGCGCAAGGTGCCGATTGATTATGGGGGGGCCGTGCCTGAAATCTCGGTTCGATTGCAGGAACTGTTCGGCGTCACCCATCACCCGGTCGTTGGCGGCACGCCGTTGAAGATCACCCTGTTGTCACCGGCACAACGTCCGATCCAGATCACCCGCGACCTGCCGGGGTTTTGGGCGGGCTCTTACGCCGATGTACGCAAGGATATGCGCGCGCAGTATCCGAAACACCCCTGGCCCGAAGACCCAACGCAAGCCGATCCCACGCTGCGGGCCAAACGACGCAGCTGAGACCGGCCTTGACCGTTTGTTTAGAATTTTCGACGAAAATTCTCGCGCGGCGGCAATGGAAGATGCCGCAACAGGGGTTTCATTGAAGAAAAGACCGTTCGTTGATATGTCTTTATATGTTGAAATGCGCGCCTCAATAGTCTGGTAAGAATGTCCAAATGGCTGAAAAACATGTGGGAAGAGGCTGTCCGCCCCCTGTTTCTGCGCCCCCGCCGGGTGCAGTTTGCAGCCCTGTGCACACGCGACACAGACAACGGGCCCGAGGTTTTGCTGATCACCAGCCGAGACACCGGACGCTGGATCATCCCCAAGGGTTGGCCGATGGATGGCAAGGACGGCGCCGAAACTGCCCTTCAGGAAGCCTGGGAAGAAGCAGGCGTGCGCGCCAGGCACCTGAACCACAAGGCTGTGGGCACATACACTTATGACAAACGGTTGGATGACGGCTCATCCCTGCCAGTGTTGACCAGCGTGTATCGGATCGAGGTTGATGAACTGATTGACCAATTTCCGGAAGCAGGACAGCGCACACGATGCTGGGTGACCCCGACCGAAGCCGCAGCACGTGTCGACGAACCGGAACTGAGCGCGCTGTTCCTCCGCATGTAATCCAGTTGCAACATATGTCGGGCCATACACTTGAACAGTCCGCCGCAACCCGATATCCGCGTATGTCATCCCAAGCGACCCTGAAACCCATGTCTGAAACACGAACCAATAGCCGATGGAAGGCGCTGGACAGCGACCTGCACCGCATTTCGCGCGTCGAACACGCGAATGCGTTTGTTGCGCGCCCATTGCTTGCACCCGGTATCGCACTGGCGTTTCTGGTGCTGGCGGGGCTTATGGCTGCTGTTTTGTTTGGTCAGGCCGATGGACGTCTGGTGGTCGTCGCGGCGGCCGTTTTCGGCGCTTATATGGCGATCAACGTCGGTGCCAATGATGTTGCCAACAACATGGGCCCCGCAGTCGGGGCGAAGGCTCTGCCCATGGGCGTGGCCATCGCCATAGCAGCGGTGGCCGAAGCGGCGGGTGCCTTGCTGGCGGGCGGGGATGTGGTGTCAACCATTTCGACTGAGATCATCCGTCCGGCCTCGGTCACCACCGAGGCACAATATGTCTGGGCCATGCTTGCGGCGCTGATGTCTGCCGCGCTGTGGGTCAATCTGTCGACTTGGATCCGGGCACCCGTCTCGACGACCCACTCGATCGTCGGAGGGGTTGTTGGCGCAGGGCTTGCCGCCGCCGGGTTCAGCGCGGTGAACTGGGATACGGTTGGCACAATCGCGCTCAGCTGGATGGTATCGCCGGTGGTCGGTGGCGTCATCGCCGCCGGGATTCTGGCGCTGGTCAGATCCAAGATTCAGGACCAGGATGATCGCCTTGAAGCTGCGCGGCGGTGGGTCCCAATCCTTGTTGGCGTGATGGCAGGTGCCTTTGCCGCATATATGGCCGTCAAAGGCCTCGCCCGTGTGGCACATATCGCGCCACCGACGTCGTTTATGATCGGTGCGGTCTGTGGCCTTGCCATCTGGCGGGTCACAATCCCATGGGTCCATCGCCGCACGCGCGACATGAACAACAGTCGGAAAGCGACGAAACCGCTCTTTCGGTTGCCGTTGATCGTCGCCGCAGTGTTTCTGAGTTTTGCGCATGGCGCAAATGATGTGGCGAACGCAATCGGACCATTGGCAGGGATCGTGTACGCGACCGAGTTCCACGATGTCACCGACCTGGTTGCGGTGCCGCAATGGGTGATGCTGATCGGCGCGTTCGGTATCTCTTTCGGGTTGTGCCTGTTCGGGCCGCGACTGATCCGCATGGTCGGCACGCAGATCACCAAGCTGAACCCGGTACGGGCCTATTGTGTCGCGCTTTCCACCGCAATCACCGTCATTCTGGCCAGTTGGTTCGGCCTGCCCGTCAGCACAACTCATATCGCTGTTGGAGCCGTCTTCGGGGTCGGCTTCTTTCGCGAATGGGAAACCAACCGACGCTGGAAACACCCAATCCGCCCGCGCCCGCCTGAGCGACGTTTAGCTCAGGAGGAACGCCAGCGCCGCAAACTTGTCCGGCGGTCGCATTTCATGACAGTCGTTGGCGCTTGGATCGTCACGGTCCCGGCGGCGGCGGCGATGTCAGCACTGATTTTCACACTTCTGACCGCATTTCACTAAAGGATCAGCCAGCGATCTGGTCTACCGCCACCGGCCCTGTCGGTCCCTTCAAGATCAAATCACGGACGCGCGCGCATAGGGGCGTCGGGACACCGTTCTGCGCCCCCAGACGGATAATCTCACCCTGCAGGCTGTCAATCTCGGTCGCGCGGCCCGCCATCAGGTCATAAGCCATCGAAGTCCGCGCCGTGGGATCGATCGTCAACATTTGGGCCGCAATTGCGGAAAACAGTACCGTCGGCATTCGCAGAATATGCGGAGTCATCCATGTGGGCAGCGGGGTGGTCGAGGCCACAGGGATCTCGGCCGCCCTCAGGACCGACAACGCCTCAGCCATCTGATCGGCCATCAGGCATCGCCAGGCGCGATCCATGAGTTGTTGCTTTAGTGTCAGCCCCGACAGAGCGTTCAGCGCATTGTTGAGATTGATCACCAGCTTGCCCCATTGCACCGCCTCGATCTGCTCGCTTTCGGTCACGGGCAACTCGGGCGTGCTGAGCATTCGACCCAACTCACCAGCGCCGGATTGCATCACAATTTCGCCGGACGTGGCCCGGTGGAAACTACCAGGTTCAGTGGGCACCACGTTGAACGGGATCATACCGGCACGAACGTCGTGCTCGGGCAAAGCGGCGCGCAGAATCCGGGCGTTATCCATTCCGTTTTGCCAGGACAGGATCGGGGCCGGCTGAACGTGATCCGCAATCAGTGTGCCCATTTCCGCGGTGGCGCCAGACTTGACCGTTACAATCACCATCTCGGCTCCGGCCAGACGGTCCGGGCTTTCGGCCAGAGTCAGGCCTTTGATGTGATGGCGCAGACCCGCGAAATCGGTGACCGTCAGACCCTTGGCCCGGATAGGCTCCAGCACGCGGGCGCGTCCCAGCAAGGTCACGTCATGCCCACCGCGTGCCAGCAACCCACCGCAATAGCAACCGATGCTTCCCGCGCCTGCAATGACGATCTTCATGACGACCCTCCGCTTTGGCGCGCAGGATCGCCGGGATGCGTGCCCGAGGCCAGCGTAACGTCAGGTCAGACACGCGCTAGCCTTGGGCGGGTGCGCTCCAGCTCTTCCGAGATCGGGATAAACTCCTGATCGTCGCCGGGCGGCAGATGAAAGGCGCCGTTCGCCCAGTCTGCGGTTTTCCATTCGCGGGTGGCAGTTTCGATCTTCTCCTTCGAAGAGGAGACAAAATTCCACCAGATATAGCGATCCTCGCTCAACGTTGCGCCGCCCAGCAGCATCAGACGCGCGCCTTGTGGCCCAGCCTTGACCGAGAGACGATCGCCCGGCCGGAATACCATCATGCGGCCTGCCTCAAAACTGTCGCCTGCAATCTCGACCGAGCCCTGAGTGACATAGACGCCGCGGTCCTCGTGATCGTCCGGCAGCGGGAACGCGGCACCGGGGTCAAGCTGGACGTCGAGATAGAAGGTCTCGGACAGCATCGTAACGGGGCTGGTCTCGCCATAAGCCGAACCGAGGATCAGCCGGGCACTGACGCCTTGATCGGCGATATGCGGCAGCGCGGCCTGTTTGTGGTGTTCAAAATCGGGGGCCATGTCTTCGTGCGCTTCTGGCAGGGCAATCCAGGTCTGGATGCCGAAAAGGCTGTGTTTTTGGCTGCGGGTTGCGTCACTGGTTCGTTCGGAATGGGTGACACCGCGCCCGGCGACCATCCAGTTCACCTCGCCCGGATAGATCATCTGATGGGTGCCAAGGCTGTCGCGATGCTCGAATTCGCCCTGATACAGGTAGGTCACGGTGCCCAGCCCGATATGGGGGTGCGGCCGCACGTCAATGCCGCCCTGCGTTATGAACTCGGCCGGACCCATCTGATCAAAGAAAATAAACGGGCCGACAAGCTGACGTTTGACCGACGGCAGGGCGCGGCGCACCTCGAACCCACCCAAATCGCGGGCGCGCGGAATGATCAGCGCATCAAGGGCGGGGTTTTCAGATGGGCAATCGGGGCTATGGGTGGGGTTCCAACTCATTACTGCGCTCCCTTTGTAAATGGGTTTATGTTCACAAATACAGATATAGGTCAGACTTCACGAAATCTATTCGCACAATCGCACATAAGCCGTGCGGCGTGAGTGCCGAGCCCCACTAACACTGCGCGCCAAATGCGCTGGAGGTTCGGTTCACAATTGATCTGCCGGTCTCGGAATGACAGCCAATCGTGCTATCTTTGTCGGACAGGCGTCCCGGATTGGGATATGATTTCGGCAAAGAGGTTGGCATGACACGTAATTCATACTCTCGTCGCACTTTGATGGCCGCCGGAGGCGCATTGCTGGCCACCGGCACATCCGGTCTTTTGATCCCCGCGCGGGCCAAAAGCGTGGCTCCGACACCTTCAATGCGCGGTGGGTCGAACAATTACCGGCCCGGTGCGCCGATTGTCGAACGGATCGGTGGTGGCGGTTTCTGGATGACCGGCACCGTACGGCGCGCGGGTGACGGAGCCCCCCTGCCCGGTCAGCGCATTCAGATCTGGGCGCATACGACTGAAGGGCACGAACGCGACCAGCGCAGCCACGGGGCGACACTGACCGATGCCAATGGAGAATTCCGGCTTGAAATGCCGCAGATCGTACCCGCCTTTGGGCAGGCACATGGGCATCTGGCCTATGACAGCGGAGCATTCGAAACAGTGTTCCTGCGTCCCGTCATGGCGAGTTCAAAAGACAAGACGCTGGCCGCCCATTTCGTGCTGCAGCCTGCCTGATATTCCGTGCTACGATCCGTGATCCCATGGACGGCGCTGGCCGTCGCAATCGTCGTGCCGGTTATCGCGGCGGCGTTCAGCCCCCTGTTGGCGTGGCGGCAGCCGGTTTACATCGTTGCGGGTTTCTCGGGGATCATAGCCATGTGTCTGTTGTTGATGCAGCCGCTGCTGGCCGGTCGGTGGTTGCCCGGCCTGTCGCCCGTGGCCAGTCGTCTATGGCACCGGTGGTGCGGGATCGCGCTGGCGGTGGCCATCGTGGTGCATGTGGCGGGACTGTGGGTCACCAGCCCGCCGGATGTAGTGGACGCCTTGCTGTTCGTCTCACCCACCCCGTTTTCTGTTTGGGGCGTGACGGCCATGTGGGCAGCGTTTGCGGCGGCCTTACTGGGGTTATACCGGCAAAGGCTGGGGGTGCCGTTCCGGGTGTGGCGACTGGGTCATACAGCGCTGGCGGTCGTGACGATCACAGGCAGCGTCGTGCACGCATTGCTAATAGAGGGCACGATGGAGATCATGTCCAAGATTGCCCTTTGCGCGCTGGTTATGTTGGCGAGCGCCGCGACGCTCGCCAGACTGCGGGTTTGGCAAATCAGGCGTTAAACGCCCAGACACCAACGCATCACTGCCTTTTGCGCGTGCAGACGATTTTCCGCTTCATCGAAGATCACCGAGTTCGGTCCATCCATGACCTCGGACGTGGCCTCTTCTTCGCGATGCGCGGGCAGGCAATGCATAAACAGCGCGTCCGGTTTGGCATGGGACATGAGTTCGGCGTTGACTTGGTAGGGACGCAGCATGTTGTGACGGCGTTCCTTGGCGGACTGGCTGTCATGCATTGAAACCCATGTATCCGCGACGACCAGATCGGCCCCCTCGACGGCTTTGAATGGGTCGCGCTCGACGGTGATGGTCGAGCCTTTTTGGCGGGCGAAGCCCATGAATTCTTCCTCGGGGTCCAGTTGCGCCGGGCCGGTGAAGGTCAGGTCAAAGCCGAACTGGCCCGCGGCGTGCAGGAACGAGGCGCAGACGTTGTTACCGTCACCGGTCCAGACCACTTTTTTACCCGCGATGGGGCCGCGATGTTCTTCAAAGGTTTGGACGTCGGCCATGATTTGGCAGGGATGGGTGCGGTCGGTCAGACCGTTGATGACAGGCACGTCCGAGTATTCAGCCATCTCGGTCAGGATGGTTTCATCGAAGGTGCGGATCATGATCATGTCAACATAGCGTGACAGCACGCGGGCGGTGTCCGCAATCGTCTCGCCGTGGCCCAGTTGCATGTCCTTGCCCGACAGAACCATGGTTTCGCCTCCCATCTGGCGCACGCCGACGTCGAAGGAAACGCGGGTCCGGGTCGAGGGTTTTTCGAAGATCAGCGCCACCATGCGGCCTGCCAGTGGCTGCTCGTCGTCCGGGGCAGCTTTGGGGCGGCCAAGGCGCGCCTGTTTCATGGAACTGGCCTGGTCGATCATGGCCCTCAGAGCGGTGGCGTCGGTTTTGTGGATATCAAGGAAATGGTTCATATCATGTCGCTTTTGGCTGTCGATGGCCGGGGGCTCTGCCCCCGGACCCCCGAGGTATTTTTGAACAGAAGAAGGGTTAGGCGGTGGCGAGTTGCCCTTCGACCTGGGTTGCGGCTTTGTCGAGGCGGATCAGGGCTTGAACGATGTCGTCCTCGGTCAGCGTCAGGGGTGGCAGCAGGCGGATCACGTTGTCGGCGGCGGGGACGGTGATGACCTCGTTATCGTAGCCCGCGTTGACCACGTCGATATTGACGGGCTTGCATTTCAGGCCGAGCATCAGGCCCGCGCCACGCACCTCTTCGAACACATCGGGGTGGTCGGCGATCAGGCCTTCGAGTTTCTGGCGCAGCAAGCCCGCCTTGCGGTTGACCCCTTCGAGGAAGGCAGGTGTGGCGACCTGATCAAGCACCGCGCAGCCTACCGCGCAACCCAGCGGGTTGCCGCCATAGGTCGAGCCGTGGGTGCCCGCGGTCATGCCCGAGGCGGCCTCTTCGGTGGCCAGCACCGCGCCCAGCGGGAAGCCGCCGCCGATGCCCTTGGCGACCATCATGATGTCGGGTGTGATGCCTGCCCATTCATGGGCAAACAGCTTGCCGGTGCGGCCGACGCCGCATTGCACCTCATCAAGGATCAGAAGCAGGCCGTGTTCATCGCAGATCTGGCGCAGGGCTTTGAGTTCAGCGTCAGGGACGGGGCGGATGCCGCCTTCGCCCTGCACCGGCTCTATCAGGATGGCCGCCGTTTGGTCGGTGATGGCGTTGGTGACGCCGTCGAGGTCTCCGAATGTCAGGTGCACGAAGCCCGGTAGCAGCGGGCCGAAACCTTTGGTCATTTTCTCGGACCCGGCGGCGGCGATGCCTGCGGACGAGCGGCCATGGAAGGAGCCGTCGAAGGTGATGATTTCGACCCGTTCGGGCTGGCCTTTGTCATAGAAATATTTACGGGCCATTTTCACAGCCAGTTCGCAGGACTCGGTGCCTGAATTGGTGAAGAACACCGTGTCGGCGAAAGTGTGTTCCACCAGCTTGTCGGCCAGCGCCTGTTGCTGCGGGATGTGGTAGAGGTTCGAGACATGCCACAACGCATGCGCCTGTTCGGTCAGCGCCGCGACCAGTGCCGGGTGCGCGTGGCCAAGCGCGTTCACCGCGATCCCTGCGCCGAGGTCCAGAAAACGTCGGCCATCCGCCTCGGTCAGCCAGGCGCCTTCGCCCTTCACGAAAGTCAGGGGCGCGCGGTTATAAGTCGGCAGAACGGACGGGATCATCGGATCATCCTTTTTCGTAGCTTGAGCCCAAGTGAGTGAAACACCGGTGCCGGGTTCGTCAACTGATTTGGTGGAGAATGCGCGGATTTCATCAGCGCAATAGATCAAACGGGCCGGTTACGCGGTCAGGCGTCGGCGTCGGAGGCGCAGGATATGTGCATGTTTGATCATGCGGGCCGTATAGCCGGGTGTGGACGTTCTGGGAACCCTGTTTTTCAAAGGCGGATAAAAAATCATTCTGAGACCGGGATTTGCCGCTTGCCATTTGGACCGCGCTGACGCACGGGTGAGCCATGACCCCGATCCGCCAGAACCCTGCCCTTGCAGCCCTTTTGATCCTTGCTGCCAGCGCGTTGCTGGCCGGGACGACCCTGCTGGCCAAGGCGCTGGGGACGGATATACTGGGCCCCGCCCTGCATCCGATGCAGATCAGCCACGGGCGGTTTCTGTTTGCCTTTGTGGTGATCGTGACGGCGGTGGGCATCCTTCGCCCACGCCTCAGCCGCCCGCATTGGGGACTTCACATCGGGCGGACGAGCTTTGGCTGGCTGGGAATTACACTGATGTTTGCCTCGGTCGCGTTCATCCCCATAGCAGATGCAACGGCGATCTCGTTCCTGAACCCCGTTTTTGCAATGGTGCTGGCGATCCCACTGCTTAAAGAAGGCGTCGGCCCGTGGCGCTGGCTGGCCGCCATCGTGGCGCTGATCGGCGCGCTGGTTCTGTTGCGTCCAACGCCTGCCAGCTTTCAGCCTGCAGCGCTGTTGGCGTTGACAGCGGCGGCCGTGATCGGGATGGAGTTGATCTTCATTAAGAAACTCGCGGGTCGGGAAATTCCAATCCAGATATTACTTATTAACAATGCTATGGGCCTGACCATTGCCTCGGTCGCGGTCAGCTTCGTGTTCCAGGTTCCGACACCCCAACAATGGGCGGCTTTGGCGGGGATCGGCGTTTTGATGGCATGCGCGCAGGCGTGTTTCGTCAACGGTATGGCCCGGGCAGATGCATCATTCGTGGCACCGATCAGTTATGCCACACTGGTCTTCGCAGCTTTCTACGACTTCGCGGTTTTCCATGTCATCCCCGATGGCGTCAGCATGATTGGCTCTGCCATCATCCTGACCGGAGGATTGATTCTTGTCTGGCGCGAGGCGCGGCAACGTCAGGCCTTGAGGCGATAGCCTGTTCGCAACATCTGCCAGGTCAATGCGCCCAATAGAAATGTTCCCCCCGCGCATACCAACATGCCCAGCCAGGGAGAGCTGTCCGAGACACCGATCATGCCATAGCGCAGCCCATCGATCAGATAGAACACAGGGTTCAGGTGGCTAAGACGGTTCAGCAATGGTGGCAGGGCCTCGACCGAGTAAAATGTGCCCGACAGGAACGACAACGGGATGACGATAAAATTGGTGATCGCTGCCATTTGGTCGAATTTGTTGGCGTAAATCCCGGCCAGCAACCCCAATGCGCCCATGAAGGCTCCGCCGAGGGTCACGAAGATCAACGCAACAAACGGGTGCTGTGGGACGATGCCCAGAACCAGTGCAAGTGCGATCATCACGGCCAGCGCGATGAAGACGCCGCGGATTACGCCTCCGGCCAGATAGCCCAGAAGAATTTCCAGCGGCGACAAGGGCGGCATCAGTGTATCAACAATATTGCCCTGCACCTTGGCCACCACCATCGACGACGACGTATTGGCAAAGGCGTTCTGGATCACGGTCATCATCATGATCCCTGGGGCCAGAAATGTCAGGAATGGCACGCCCATCACATCTGCCCGACTGGGGCCTATGGCGATGTTGAAGATCAAAAGGAACAGGCCCGCAGTGACCAGAGGGGCCAGCAAAGTTTGCGTCCAGACCGCCATGAAGCGCTGCGTCTCGCGCTGCGCCAGCGTGTAAAGGCCCATCCAGTTGACCGCGCCGAACCGGCGCGCGTTCTCATCCATAAGATTCTGCATGATCTGCCCTATAACTGATTCGATGACCGCTTGTAACTCGGCCCGCAGTGATTAGAATAGGACGCTGAGACGAATTCCCAAGGCGGCCCGAATCCGGGGCCGCTTTCCGCTTTTGAAAGGCAAATGATGTCCTGGACTGACGAGCGTGTAGAGCTGCTGAAAAAGATGTGGGGCGAGGGCCAGTCGGCCAGCCAGATCGCCAAGGAACTGGGCGGCGTGACCCGCAACGCGGTGATCGGTAAGGTCCACCGTCTGGGCCTGTCGAACCGCGCCACCGGTGCCGCACCGGCCAAGGCCGAGCCCAAGGAAAAACCGGCCCCCGCTGCCCCCAAGGCCGAGGCCAAGCCAAAACCCACGCCCAAGACCGAACCGGCGCGCCCGGCCCCTGCGCCCGAGGCGAAACCGTCTGTTCCCGCCCGCCGTCAGATCATCCCCGCCGGTCAGCCACTGCCACCGCAGCCCTCGGCCAACGAGATCAGCCCCGAGGCGCTGGCCAAGGTCAACGAGGTTGAGAAGAAGGCCAAAAAGCTGACGCTGATGGAACTGACCGAGAAGACCTGCAAATGGCCCGTCGGCGACCCCGCGACCGAGGATTTCTGGTTCTGCGGCCTGCCGGTTGAAGCGGGCAAACCGTACTGCGAAGCGCATGTGGGCGTGGCGTTCCAGCCGATGAGCTCGCGCAGGGATCGTCGGCGGTAAAAGTTAGCTACGCACGCCGTTATTTACGGCATGACATTTTTCTTGTCTTAACCGCTTACCCGTCGCAAGACAGGTGGGCGGAAATTTTTGACCCGAGAGATTCTTTCATTCAGCCCAACCTGAAATACAAGGTCCTGTTCTGTGCCTATGGTGTGTTGATCTTTGCTGCCTACGTACAGCCCATAGATCCGTATCTTTTTGAAGCCGACACGGACAAGAAAACCCTGTTATTATTCTTTCAAGGCCTACTTTTATCCTTGTGGCTCGTTCCCGCAATACCCGCATTCATTGGCGGCCTCGCCTTTCTGGGAATATGGCCGATCCCGCGACTTCTAGCAGGTTTCTTGGGATTTCTGTCGGTCGTGGTTGGTCTACTTCTAACGTTGCTCCATGGTTCACTTTCACTGTTTTCAAAAACTGAGCAGGTGCATGGGGTGACCCTTACAATTGCGGTTGCATCCAGCTTTCTCATTTGGTCAGGCCGTGATGGCAAGCCACAGCCCTCATGGATAGCAAAATCTGGGATTTCGATCGCAACGCTGACCGCGTTTTGGTCGCTGCTGACAATTCCGGTGGTTCTTTTTCAGGCCCGCTTGACCGCGGATGGCAATCCATATTGCATCGCCAAACATGTAGAAAATACTCCGATAGAAACCCTGCACGAACTACGTGGATTCTCTTTCTACACCACGGCAACAGGCTATAAATCCACGTCGGAATGGTACTTTCACGGTCTGATGATCGTCGATCACCCTGATGAGCAGCGCATCTATAACTGGTCTCCAAGAAGATGGAGGTTCGATCTGGTTGAACGCCCAGATGCATTGATCATACCTGTCCGCGAGGTCTGCGTTCCAAACTGACCCCTACTGCGCCGGATGCGACGGCAAATCCGGCATCAGCACCCACCCCGGCAGTTCATCCGGCGAAACCGAGACATGCAGACGCTCGGACCTGTCCCGCCCGACCTTCCGGTGCTTGCGCAGCAGGAAAATCTTGCCCCAACCGCGCCAGGTGCCGACCGAGGGGCCAGTGGTCGCGGTCGGGAAACGGTCGCGCCAGCCTTCGGGCAGGGGCAAACCGTGCATCTCGGCCTTGTCCAGCATCCAGATCAGGGAGATGTTGCTGAGAGGGCGGGCCTCTTCGAACCCGTTCAATTGGCCCCCGACATCGCCGTGAGTGCCCCGGAACCAGACCTGTTCCACATGGCCGTTAAAGCCGGGGGTACATTTCCACAGCACCGGCTCGAACACCTCGCGGGTCTCGTCCAGTGCCATGGCGTGATAGCCATGGCGGGTGGCGGGGCCAAGCTGGTGGTTGTGGAAGGCGTGGCGTTCCTCGGCCCAGCGCCACAGCAGCGGCAGGCGCAGGCCCAGCGCTTTGACCGTATCCCAAACGCCGACCATCTCGATGGCAACATCTTCGTGGCAGAACTGCCTGCGAAACGCGGCGGCTGCAGAGCCGCTGGCGTTGCATTCGTAATGGCGATAGGCCTGCTGAATATTGCGTTCCGTCGCATGTTCGGCCTTGAGCAGGCCAATGGCGTCGATCACACCGGCCAGGCTGCGCACACCGTAAGCCCCGCGCGAATATCCTATGAAAAAGATGCGATCACCGGGTTTGTAGCGCGAAGCGAGATAGCCATAGGCACGGCGGATCTGCCGGTTGATCCCCCGCCCCATCATCACGTCCAGAGAGGACTTCCAGCTCTCCCACTGCACCCCGGCCTCGTAGAAGACCGAGACCTTGCTGCCCATCTCGCAGCATAGGCGAAAAGTCTGACCCGCATGGGTCTCGAACCCCTGCTCAAGCGTCGACATAGTGCCGTCGAGGATAATCACATGGCTGATCGGTTCGCGATGGCGCGACTCGGCCGAGTGCTCGGACCGTAAAGGCCGCCCGAGCCATCCCAGTACCTTTCTACTCAGCCGCGACAGAACCATGTGTCAGCAATTCCCATACTTTAAGGGGTGTGAACGGCATATCCGCCTGCCGCACCCCGTGATCCCAGAGCGCATCCTGAACCGCATTTGCCACAGCGGCCAGCGCGCCCACGGTGCCTGCCTCGCCACATCCTTTCATCCCCATCAGGTTGGACGTTGACGGAACCGGCGCCGAGGTAAACTTAATCATGGGTATCCCGGCGGCACGGGGCAAGGCGTAGTCCATCAACGAAGCCGTGAGCAGTTGCCCGCTGGAATCATGCACCACATGCTCGGACAAGGCCTGTCCGATCCCTTGCACAACTCCGCCATGCACCTGCCCTTCGGCCAGCATCGGGTTGATAAGGTTACCAAAATCATCGACCACTGTATAGCGCTCCACCCAAGTTTCACCGGTGTAAGAATCTATAACGATTTCGGCAACATGCGCGCCATTGGGATAACTGCGCGCATCAAGGTTGGCGCGCGCCTCATGGCGCAGCAGGTCGGTGCGGCCATCGGCGCGGGCCATGTCTGCGGCCTCGGTCAGCGTGGGTGTCAGGTTCGATCCCGGCGCACGGAAGGTCTCATGATCAAAACGCACGTCCTCCTCCTCGACGCCCATCTTATCGGCCAGATAGGGCGTGAATGCGGCAATCATCACGTCGATTGTGGCCAGAGTGGCCGTGCTTTGCACCGTAACGGACCGGGACCCGCCGGTGCCGCCGCCGTGGGACAGACGGTCGGTATCGCCCTGCACTACGGCGATCCGATCCACCGGAACCCCGGTCTGATCCGACAGGAACTGGGCATAGACCGTCTCATGCCCCTGCCCGTTCGATTGCGTGCCGACATAGAGGTTGACGGTGCCATCGTCGCAAAACTCGATCTTGGCGTTCTCAGACGGGTCGCCCAGAATGCTTTCCACATAATAACACAGGCCCTGCCCCCGGATCAGACCGCGTTCGGCATCAGCTGCTTTGCGCGCGGCAAACCCGCTGGTCTGTTCAGCCGCACGGCTCAGCACCATGTCGAACTCGCCCACATCATATGTTTCACCTGTGGCGGTTTTGTAGGGGAACGCCTCGGGTTTGATGAAGTTCCGGCGGCGCAGCTCCCACGGATCGACGCCCAGCTCGCGCGCCGCCCGATCCATGACACGTTCAAGGACATAGATCGCCTCGGGGCGGCCCGCGCCACGATAAGCGTCGAGCTGTGTGGTGTTGGTAAAAAACCCCTCAACCCGCAGATAGGTGGTTTGGACGTCATAAACGCCCATCAGCACCTTGCTGAACAGGCTGGTCTGGATCGCCTGCCCGAAATGACTGCTATAGGCCCCGAGGTTTACCTTGCTGTGCACCCGGTAGGCGGTGATCCTGTTGGTTTCGTCAAAGGCCAGTTCCGCCAGCGAGGTCAGATCGCGGCCATGGTGATCGGACAGCATCGCCTCGGACCGGTCGGACATCCAGTGTACGGTCCGGCCAAGTTTCATGGCGGCAACCGAGACACAGAAATATTCGGGGTAAGGCATGACCTTCATGCCAAAGCCGCCCCCAACATCTGGGGTCGTAACACGGATAGCCTCGGCCTCAAGCTTCAGCTTCTGCGCCAACTGCGCGCGCATGGCCCAGACACCCTGCCCGCCATAGGCAAAGTGCAACCGTCCATCGACCCAGCTGGCCTGACAGCCGCGCGGTTCAATCGAGGTGATGATCACGCGGTTGTCTACAACATTCAGCGACACCGTGCGGGCCGCCGCGCGGAACGCAGCCTCGGTCGCGGCTTCATCGCCCAAGCCCCAGTCAAAGGCGCGGTTGTCCGGGGCTTCTGGATGAAGCTGCGGACCGCCCGCCTGAATATCCAGCTTTGCGGGCAATTCGTCGATCTCGGCCCAGATCAGCTCGGCTGCGTCACGGGCCTGATTGAGGGTGTCGGCGATGACAACGGCAATCGGTTCTCCGACAAAGCGGACGCGCTCCGCAGCCAGCACATGCCTTTCGGTTTGGATGACATCCGAGCCATCGCGGTTCGGCACCGTAGCCGCGTTCATCACAGTGTCGATCCCGGCGGCCTTCAGGTCATCCAACACCATCACCAGATGTACCCCGTCAGCCGCCCGCGCCTCGTTCAGATCCAGCGCGGTGATCTTGCCATGCGCCACCTGACTGCGGACAAACACCGCATGCAGAGCTCCGTCAGGCACCGCGTCGTCCATGTACTGTCCCTGCCCGGTCAGAAATCGCAGGTCTTCGGTGCGCGTGACGGACTGGCTTTTACCGAACTTTTCCATGGGGGACCCTCTAATTGCCTACCGGCGCGACACTAGCCCCATGCGAAGTGATGTCCAGAGGCCCGCACATCTGCGTGAGACAATCCGAATGTCGCAATTGGCAAAGCAGAACGTATGTGCCGATTTCAAGATTGGGATAACACTCAGTTCATGGGAGGTATCATGACCGTTTCACTCACCCTGACGGATGGTCGTTTGGACAGAAATTCTGTGACTGCGTATTGGAATGACGGATACGTTTTTCCGATACCCGTATTCACCCCCGAAGAAACAAAGCTGTTCCGGCAAGAGCTGGAAGACATCGAACAAAACTGGCGTGAAGCAGAGCTTCCTTTGCCAATCAATACCTACAAGCGGGTCAATGCACATGTCGTGATACCACTGGCTGCGCGCATCGCAATGGACCCCCGTGTGTTGGACGTCGTTGAGGGTGTACTGGGACCCGACCTTCTGATCTGGTCCGCCGAGTTTTTCATCAAAGAGCCGCATACAACCCAGATCGTCGGAATGCATCAGGACCTGACTTATTGGGGAATGGGAGAGACGCCGGATCAACTGACAGCCTGGATCGCGCTGTCGCCGGCCACGGTCGAAAGCGGATGCATGGATTTTGTAAAAGGCAGTCACAGGAATCCGATCCTGCCGCATAACGATACGTTTTCCGAAAACAACTTGCTTTCGCGGGGTCAGGAGATCGCGGTGGATGTGGCGGAGGCAGACAAAACACATATAGAACTACAGCCGGGTCAGATGTCCCTGCATCATGGCCTGACAATTCATGGCTCGGGCCCCAACACGTCAGGCGATCGTCGGGTCGGTCTGGCCATTCGCTATTTGAACCCGAATGTGCAGCAACACGTGGCTGACCGTGACTATGCCATTCTTGCGCGTGGCGAAGACAAGGTCGGGAATTTCATCCACATACCAGCCCCGGCCGAGTTGTTTTCGCCCGCGGCGCTGGACCTTTATGCCCGCATTCGCGCCGATCAGGCCAAAGCGCTGGCCCAGGGTGCGGCCGAGAAACTGCATCTGTACTCTGCAGCAACCACTGCGCGTTAAGACTGTCGGAATGTAACCCGATGCGGTGGTGCAGGGCCTTTCCCTTCCCGCCTCCATTCGCTATTGCAGGCGCTGACCAAGGATTGATGACGCAGGACGCACCCCATGGCGATGGAAAAGACATTCAACGCGGCCGAGGCCGAGGCCCGTATCTACGAGGCCTGGGAACAGGCCGGAGCCTTCAAGGCAGGCGCGAACCGCTCGCGCGACGAAAGCTTTACCATCATGATCCCGCCGCCCAACGTGACGGGCGCTTTGCACGTGGGTCACGCGTTCAACAACACGCTGCAGGATATTCTGATCCGCTGGCACCGGATGCGTGGGTTCGACACGCTATGGCAGCCCGGGCAGGACCACGCGGGTATCGCCACGCAGATGCAGGTCGAAAAGATGCTGATGCTGACCCAACAACCCGGTCGGCGTGAGTTGGGCCGCGAGAAGTTCCTTGAGAAAGTCTGGGAATGGAAGGGCGAATACGGCGGCACGATCATCGAGCAGTTGAAGCGTCTGGGTTCATCCTGCGACTGGTCGCGTAATGCCTTCACGATGGCGGGTGCCGCGGGTGATCCGCGCACGGGCCACGAAAATTCTGCGAATTTTCACGACGCGGTGATCAAGGTTTTCGTCGATATGTACGAGAAAGGTCTGATCTATCGCGGCAAGCGTCTGGTCAACTGGGACCCGCATTTTGAGACTGCTATTTCCGATCTTGAGGTCGAGAATATTGAGGTCGCCGGTCATATGTGGCATTTCAAGTACCCCTTGGCAGGCGGCGAGACATATGAGTATTTGGAAAAAGATGAAGAAGGGAATGTGATCTTCCGCGAGGAGCGCGACTACATTTCCATCGCCACGACGCGCCCGGAAACCATGCTGGGTGACGGTGCGGTGGCGGTTCATCCATCGGATGAGCGTTATGCGCCAATCGTAGGGAAACTCTGCGAAATTCCGGTTGGCCCGAAAGAGCATCGCCGTCAGATTCCGATCATTGTGGATGAGTACCCCGATCCCGATTTTGGCTCGGGCGCGGTGAAGATCACCGGCGCGCATGACTTCAACGACAACATGGTCGCCAAGCGCGGCGGTATTCCGATGTACCGGCTGATGGACACCAAAGGCGCAATGCGGGCAGATGGCGCACCTTATGCCGAAGAAGCGGGCAAGGCGCAGGAATACGCGCGTGGGCGCGAGTTCACCGAGAACGAGATCGACGCGATCAACCTGATCCCCGATCACCTGCGCGGGCTCGACCGGTTCGAGGCGCGCACGAAGGTCGTCGAGGAAATCACCGCCGACGGTCTCGCCGTGATGACCCGCGCGGATGATCCGCGTCTGGGCACCAAACTGGCTGAGGATGACGACCCGGCGGCTCTGGTCCCACTGGTCGAGAGCAAACCGATCATGCAGCCCTTCGGTGACCGCTCAAAAGTGGTAATCGAGCCGATGTTCACCGACCAGTGGTTCGTCGATGCCGAAAAGGTCGTTGGCCCCGCGCTGGACGCGGTCAAGGATGGCACGGTCAAGATCATCCCCGAGTCGGGCGAGAAGACCTATTACCACTGGCTGGAAAACATCGAGCCCTGGTGCATCTCGCGCCAGCTGTGGTGGGGGCATCAAATTCCGGTTTGGACTGCCCAAGTGCCAGATTTGGACGGCACTGTGGGTACACATAGCGTCGGTATTGGCTCCGGGATTGAACTTTCAAGAGCTGTAGATTTTCTACGCGAGAACGCTCCTAAAGATTACCCGGAAGCTGGCTATCGAAGCCGAGGCGGCCTATTGGTAAAAGACTTTTGTGCTGCATCCATTGAGGAAGCTCAGGCACAGATTTCAAAAGTTTGGATGGATCGCGCGGGTTACACTCCTGCAAGTTTCTTCGACACCGAAGGAGATCCGGGTTCTTGGGAAATGAACTTCCCAGAAGCCCCAAGTGGTGCTTGTCCAATGTGGCGCGACCCCGACGTCCTCGACACATGGTTCTCCTCCGGCCTCTGGCCCATCGGCACGCTGGGCTGGCCCGAACAGACCGAGGAACTGCAACGCTACTTCCCCACCGACGTTCTGATCACCGGCGCGGATATCCTCTTCTTCTGGGTCGCCCGGATGATGATGATGCAACTGGCCGTCGTTGATCAGATCCCGTTCCACACCGTCTACCTGCACCAGCTTGTCCGCGACGAGAAGGGCAAGAAGATGTCCAAGACCACCGGCAACGTCATCGACCCGCTGGAGATCGTGGACGAATTCGGCGCTGACGCCTTGCGCTTCACCAATGCCTCGATGGCGGCGATTGGCGGCGTGCTGAAACTGTCGCGCGACCGCATCACTGGCTATCGCAACTTCGGCACCAAGCTCTGGAATGCTGTTCGATTTGCCGAGATGAACGAGGTCTTCACCGACGCCATCCCGCAACTGGATGTGGCCGACCTAAAACCCAAAGCCGCCGTAAACCGCTGGATTATCGGCGAAACCGCCCGAGTGCGGGCCGAGGTTGACGCGGCGCTGGAAAGCTATCGCTTCAACGATGCCGCCAATGGGCTTTATGCCTTTGTTTGGGGCAAGGTCTGCGACTGGTACGTCGAACTGTCCAAACCCCTGCTGCAGGGTGACGACGTCGAGGCTCAGGCCGAGACCCGCGCCACCATGCGCTGGGTTCTGGATCAATGCATGGTGCTGCTGCACCCGATCATGCCGTTCATCACCGAAGAACTCTGGGGCCTGACCGGCAACCGCGCCAAGATGGTTGTCCATGCCGACTGGCCCACCTACGGCACCGAACTGGTCGATGCCGAGGCGGATCGCGAGATGAACTGGGTGATCTCGGTGATCGAAAACACCCGCTCGGCTCGCGCGCAGATGCGGGTTCCGGCGGGCCTCTATGTACCAATGCTGGTGACCGAAATCGACGCCCACGGCCAGGCCGCCTGGGACCGCAACGAGGCGCTGATCAAACGCCTCGCCCGCATCGACAGCCTGACCAAGGCTGATGAATTGCCCAAAGGCACCATCTCAATCGCTGCCCCCGGTGCTTCTTTCGGCCTGCCGCTCGCGGATATCATCGACATCGGCGCGGAAAAAGAACGGTTGGAGAAAGCCAAAGGCAAACTGGCCAAGGAATTGGGCGGCCTGCGCGGACGTCTGAACAACCCCAAATTCGTGGCCTCGGCCCCGGAAGAGGTGGTTGAAGAAGCCAAAGCAAACCTCGCCGCCCGCGAAGAGGAAGAGGCCAAACTGAACGAAGCCCTCGCTCGTCTGGCTGAAATCGCCTGATCTTCTTCTCGTTCCAAATACGGAAATCCCAGCCTCACCGCCCTTGCCTGCGGTGAGGTTTTTCTTTGCCCTCAAAGCTTTCCCCTTGTTCGCGCCACCCGCTGCTTGTTAGCACTTCGGCACAGCAATCCTCTGAGGCTCTGATGGCGCGACCTCTCCCTCCGATGCAAACCGTCTCAACCGGGTTGGTTGTGGCCATTGTCGGGTTCTTCAGTTCCTTCCCCATCGTCCTGCAAGGGCTGGGCGCAATGGGCGCATCACCCGCGCAGGCAGCCTCAGGCCTAATGAGCGCGGCGATTGCCATGGGGCTGGCGGCGATCATCCTCAGCCTGCGGTACAAGCTGCCGATCAGCGTTGCATGGTCCACACCGGGGGCCGCGCTACTGGCCGTGTCCGCCGCCCCGGTCGAGGGCTATTCCGCCGCTATCGGAGCGTTCCTGTGCGCCGGGGCGCTGACCGTTCTGGCGGGCTCGTGGAAACCGCTCGGGCGGTTGGCGGCGGCAATCCCGACGTCGCTGGCGCAGGCGATGCTGGCGGGGGTGCTGTTGCCGCTGTGCCTTGTACCGTTCAAGGCGGCGGTCGAAATCCCGTGGCAGGCGTTGCCGGTGATCGTGACATGGTTCATCGCGGGGCGGTTCAACCGATTGTTCGCCGTTCCGGCAGCTGTGGTCGCCGCCGCCATCGTTGTGACCCTGAATGCCGGAGAAGCGCAGGTGATGCCTGACCGGCTGGTGGCGGCGCCGGTCTGGACCATGCCCACGTTCACCTTCGCCTCGGTCATCGGCATCGGTGTGCCATTGTTCATCGTCACCATGGCGACGCAGAACATCCCCGGCGTCGCGGTGATGCGCAGCTTTGGCTTTGCACCCGTCCCCGGACGTCTGTTCTCAGCCGTCGGCGGTGCAAGCCTGCTCTCGGCCCCGTTCGGAGCGCCAGCGACCTGCCTTGCCGCCATCACCGCCGCAATGTGTTCGAACGAGGACAGCCATCCCGACAAGGCGCAGCGGTATTGGTCGGCGATCATGGGCGGTGTATTTTATTGCCTGTTCGGCATCTTTGCGGTGGCGATTACCAGCTTTGCCGCCCATGCCGATCCGTTGCTGATGGGAACCTTGGCCGGGGTCGCCCTGATCGGAGTGATGGCAAACGCCATCCACGCAGCGCTGGACGTACCCGCCGAGCGTGAGGCGGCCATTCTAACGCTCGCCATCACCGCATCCGGCATCACCGTCTTTGGTTTGGGCGCAGCGGTTTGGGGACTTTTGGCGGGCGGCGTCGCGTATCTGGTCACAAACAGAATGCGTTAACCGCTTTCGCCCAATCATCACAGACGGTATAATCGCGGCATGTTCGGATCACTTGGAAAACTGGTGGAACGCCAGATCAAGAAGGCGCAGGCCGAAGGGCAACTGAAGGGTCTGGAGGGCGAAGGCGCGCGCCTGCCTGATCGTTCCTCCGAGGCGCAAAGCGATCCGGTCATTGCCGCGGGTCACCGGATCATGGCGCAGGCCGGCGTGCTGCCGCAAGAGTTCGACATCAAGAAACAACTGGACGCGGCGCGCAAGGACTATGCCACGCTGACCAAGGCAGAGGACCGCAAGGCCGCGATGGCAAAAAACGCTGATCTTGAGATGCGCTATAATATGGCCCGCGATGCGCGACGGGCATTCATGCGGTGATCATTTGAACTCGGGCTTGCGGCCCTGCATCTGCGCCATCACGACCTCCATCTGGTCCGGCTTGCCGATCAGGTCCACCTGTTCCGAGGACTCAGCCATCAGAACATCGGCGCGATCCCGGGTTTCGGCCACGTCGATCAGGCGTTTGGCAGCCCGGATGGCCGAAGGGCTTTTGCCTGCAATATCTTCGGCCAACGCCAGCGCTTCGGTCAGCGGGTCATCGGACAGCTTCGTCACCAGCCCCCAATCGGCGGCCTGCTGCGCGCCGATGGGACGGGCCGTGTAGGTGAGCAGCCGCAGCACGTCCGAGCGCACCAGCTCGGGCAGCAGCACCATGCCACCCATGTCGGGGATGATACCCCATTTCATCTCCATCACCGCCAGCTTGGCCTCGGGGTGGGCGATGCGGATATCAGCGCCCAGCGCGATCTGCAAACCTCCACCATAGGCCACGCCCTGAATGGCGCAGATCACCGGAACCGGCACGCGCCGCCAGATCAGGGCAAGCTCCTGCATCTCGTTGGCGTCCTCGTGGCTGCGGGTCATCAGCCATTCGGTCGGGTCGGTGTGAGCCATGCTGGCAAAACTGGCCATGTCCAGCCCGGCGCAAAAGCTCTTGCCCTCGCCTGAAAGCACCACGGCGCGGATATCTGCGGCGGCGACCTCTTGCCCCGCCGACAGGATCGCCTTGATCATCGCATCATCCAGCGCGTTCATCTTGTCGCCGCGTGTCAGCGTGACATGGGCGATGTGGTCTTTGTATTCGATGGAAACGCGAGACATCAGGACCTCCGGACAGCAATCTTGCGCCAACCCTGCCAGACCGCGGGCCCAAGCGCTACCGCGACGTCAGGGCAGATCGGCGACAGGGATGCGCCCGAACCATGGCGAGTCCAGCGTCATGACGTAGAACTGATCCCCGACGATCTGACCCGCCGTGGTGATCCCCAGACGCCCATCCGGGTCTTGAAGGGTGCGCAGAATAGTCCCATCGCCATCGAATTGCACCAGCATTCCCCGATGGATCGGCGCGGGACGGACCATCGGGCCCAATCGCCAGATCACCTTCCGCAGGAAGGGGTAAGGCATCAGAGCCTCGGCGGGTACGCGCGGGCTGGCGAAGGCCATCCAATAGGTCCCGTCACCCTGCGCCTTTATGTTGTCGGGATAGCCCGGCAGGTTGTCGAGCAGAACCTCTTGCGTGCCCGCCTTGGGTCCGGTGAGCCAGAGTTTGTGCACCCGCGCCCGGCCTGTCTCTGCGATCAGCAGAAAGTCTTCATCCGGAGACAGGGCGATGCCGTTGGTATAAACAAACCCGTCGGCGATTTTCTCGGCGGTGCCATCGGGAGAATAGCGGGCGACATATCCGGTGGGCGATTGCTCCCAGATGGTCATTACCGAGGTGGGTTTGGTGCCACCCATCGTTTCGGGATCAAACCGATCCGAGGAGTTCGAGAAATAGACTGTGCCGTCCTGCGCCACATCAAGATTGTTGGCATAGACCACCGGAGCGCCATCAATCTCGGACACCAGCGTTTCCAGCGTCCCCGGCCCGGTCCAGCGCATCAACCCGCGAAAGCTGTCAGCTATGTAGAGCGCGCCGTCCGGACCCGCACGCAAGCCAAGGGGGCGACCGCCCAGTTGATCAACCAATGCCGGCTGATCCCCATCGATACGATAGAGCGCGCCCGTCAGGCTGGTCGTATAGATCGTGCCGTCCGGCAGCACCGCAATGTCCTCGGGTCCGCTCTCGCCGTCCGGTAGCGAGATCAGTTGCGCTTTGTCCAGATACGTGTTCTCGGCAAAATCGCCGGTGAAACCGGGCGGTTCGGGCATTTGGTGGGCGACGGGATCAACCGGGACGGGCCAGAACAGCAGATAGGCAAGGCCAATAAGAATTAATCCAAGCAGATACCGCATGTCGCCTCCCTCATTTTCTGCGTAACCTGACGGCGAATGCTTGGCGTTGCAAGGCTTGCCCCGATTGGGCGGTTGCGCTTATCTGCGGCTATGACTGGTCCTCGCTATACCCCGCTTGCGCAATCTCTGCCCGCAACCGTGCCCTTTGTCGGCCCCGAAACGCAGGAACGCCAGCGCGGCGCGCCCTTTGTTGCACGGCTTGGTGCGAATGAAAGCGTCTTTGGCCCCTCGCCCCGCGCCATTGAAGCGATGCAGCGGGCGACAGAAGATATCTGGATGTATGGCGACCCCGAGAACCACGATCTGTGCCATGCACTGGCCGCGCATCATGGGGTTGCGCCCGAAAACATCATGGTGGGTGAGGGCATTGACGGGTTGCTGGGCTATCTGGTGCGATTGCTTGTTGGCCCCGGTGATGCGGTCGTGACGTCGGACGGGGCGTATCCGACGTTCAACTATCATGTGGCCGGGTTTGGCGGCGATGTGCACAAGGTTCCCTATCGCGATGATCACGAGGACCCGACAGCCTTGTTTGCCAAGGCCGCCCAAGTGGATGCAAAGCTGGTCTATCTGGCCAATCCCGACAACCCGATGGGCAGTTGGCATTCGGGTGCGGACATTGTTGCGGCGATGGAGGCATTACCGGACGGGTGCTTGCTGGTGCTGGACGAGGCTTATGTGGAATGTGCGCCTGAAGGAACCGCCGCGCCGGTTGCGGCGGATGATCCGCGCGTGATCCGGATGCGGACGTTTTCCAAGGTTTACGGCATGGCCGGAGCGCGGGTGGGCTATGCCATCGGTGCGCCAGAGCTGATCGCGGCGTTCAACAAGGTGCGCAATCATTTTGGTATGAACCGCGCGGCACAGGCCGGGGCCTTGGCGGCGTTGCAGGATGAGCCGTGGCTACAGGAGGTCCAGAACAAGATATCCGATGCGCGCGACAGGATTGCCCAAGTCGCGCGTGAGAACGGCCTGACTCCGCTGCCTTCGGCAACCAATTTCGTCGCCATTGATTGCGGGCGGGATGGGGCGTTCGCCAAAGCGGTATTGGATGCGCTGGTGGCACAAGGGGTGTTCGTGCGGATGCCCTTTGCGGCGCCTCAGAACCGGTGTATTCGGATAAGCTGCGGCGAATCTGCGGATTTGGAGGCTTTTGCGTCAGCCTTGCCCGGGGCGCTGACCATCGCCGCGGAGTAGTGTGGCTGATCGGTGCAGGGGGGCTGTCTGCCCCCCATCGCGCCATTTGGCGCGATTCCCCCCGAGGATATTTTTGGCCAGATGAAGCGACGGATCGGTGTTAGCTGGCGAGTGCCGCGGCGGCGGCTTCGAGCGCGCCTGAGCCGCGTGGGATGTCGAGCGCGGCCATAGCGGTTTCCATACTGCCAAGCATCGCCATGACCATCTGCGCGTTGACGTGGCCCATATGACCGAGGCGGAAGCATCCGTCCCAATCCTCCATCCCCAGGCCGATGCCGAGGGTCAGGCCAAGTTGGGTTTCGGTGAATTTGCGCAAGGGTGTGCCGCGCCCGTCGGTCAAGCGCAGGGCCGTCACGGCGTGGCTGCGATAGGCGCGGTCAGGCACGTTCATCTCAAGCGCACCGCCCTGGGCCCATGTCTCGCAGGCGGCCCAGATGGCTTGAGCGAGACGTTCGTGGCGGGCCCAGACATGCTCGATCCCCTCAGCGTGGATCAGTTCGAGCGCGGCGCGCAGGCCGTAGAGGTGGTGCGTCGGCGCGGTGCCGTTGAAATGCTGATAGAACAGTTCGGGGTTGGCGCGCGGTTCCCAGTCCCAATACTTCGAGACGCGGGGCATAGCGGCCCGTTTGGCTTGTGCCTTTTCGTTGAAGAAGACAAAACCGGTGCCTGCAGGTGTCATCAGGCCCTTCTGGCAAGCGGTGACCGTGACATCGACGCCCCAGGCATCCATCTCGAACCGGTCGCAGCCCAGCGAGGCGATGCAATCGGCCATCAGCAGCGCGGGATGGTTCAGATCATCCAGCAGGGCGCGCAGTGCGGGGATGTCGTTTCTGATCGAACTGGACGTATCGACATGGACGGCAAGAACCGCTTTGATCTTGTGGTCTGTGTCGGCCCGCAGCGCGTCCTCGATCCGGTCGAAATCCCACGGCGACGAGGTGCCAAAGTCGATCAGCTGCGCCTCAGCCCCGATCCCTTCGGCCATTTCCGCCCAGCCATTGGTAAAGCGTCCTGAGGCCGGGGCCAGCACGGTCTCTCCGGGGGCAATGATGTTGGACAACGCGGCTTCCCATGTACCGTGACCGTTGGCGATGTAGATCGCGACACTGTGCTGGGTGCGGGCGACACGGCGCAGGTCTTCCAGCAGCGCAGGCATCATCTCGACCAAAGCGCCTTCATAGATGTTGGGCGAAGCGCGGTGCATCGCCTGCAGCACCGCGTCGGGCATGACCGAAGGGCCGGGAATGGCCAGATACTCGCGCCCCTGCGCGAGGGAAATAGTGTTTGTCATGAGGGCAACCTGTTTGAATTGAGGCCTACCCTAGCGCGTCGTCCTGTGGCGTCAATCCATCAGGCTGGCGGCCTCGCGCGCAAGTGTTTCGATCCCGGCCCAGTCGCCGTTTTGGACCATCTGTTTCGGAGCGACCCAGCTGCCGCCCGCGCAGATCACGTTGGACAACGATAGGTAATCGAGGGCATTGGACGGCGACACGCCACCGGTCGGGCAGAAGGTGATCTGCGGCAGGGGTGCGCCGATGGCTTTCAGGGCGGGTGCGCCGCCTGAGGCCTCGGCGGGGAAGAATTTCAACATGTCATAACCCTTGGCCAGCAGAGCCATCGCTTCTGTCGCGGTGGCCGCACCCGGCAGCAGCGGCAGGCCTTCGGCCTCGCAAGCGGCAATCAAAGCGTCGGTTGCGCCCGGTGAGACGCCGAATTGCGCGCCGGCGTCCTTTGCCGCGCGCACGTCTTCGGGCGTGATCAGCGTGCCTGCGCCGACGACGCCGCCGGGAACGTCAGCCATGGCGCGGATGGCGTCGAGGGCTGCGGGGGTGCGCAGGGTGACTTCGAGCGCGGGGAGGCCTCCGGCAACCAGCGCTTGGGCCAGCGGGCGGGCGTGCGTGGCGTCATCGACGACGAGCACCGGGATGATGGGGGCCAGCGCGCAGATCTCGCGGGTGCGTTGGGTTTTGGACATGAAGTTAAACTCCGAAAATGCTGGCACCTGTGTCGGCGGAACCGACATTCTGGCGGAATGCACCGAACAGGTCGCGCCCGACTCCGTGCTGATTGGCCGAGAGATCGGCGGTGGCAGGGTCACGGTCGAGAACGCCGGGGGTGAGGATTTCAAGCTGGCCTTTGACGGCGTCGACGCGCAAGAGGTCGCCGTCTTGCAAATAGGCGATTGGGCCCTGATCCAGTGCCTCGGGACAAACGTGGATGGCTGCGGGCACTTTGCCGGACGCGCCAGACATGCGGCCATCAGTGACCAGCGCCACTTTTTGGCCCCTGCCTTGCAGGATCGACAGCATCGGCGTGAGCGAGTGCAATTCGGGCATTCCGTTGGCCTTGGGGCCCTGAAAGCGGACGACGACTATGGTGTCGCCAGTGAACTCTCCGGCTTTGAAGGCCGCTTTCACGTCGTCCTGATCGTGGAACACGCGCACCGGTGCTTCGACCACCTGATGTTCGGGCGCGACGGCTGAGACTTTCATGACGCCGGTGCCCAGATTGCCGGTCAGGCGTGAGAGGCCGCCGGTGGGCTGGAAGGGATCATTGGCGGGGCGCACGATCTTTTCGTTCAGGCTGTGGCCTGCACCGTCTTCCCAGACCAGTTCGCCATTTTTCAGCTTGGGTTCTTTGGTGTAGTTGTGCAGCCCCTGCCCGGCGACCGTCAGAGTATCGGGGTGCAGCAGGCCTTCGTTCAGCAGCGTGCCGATGGCAAAGCCCAAGCCGCCTGCGGCGTGGAAGTGGTTCACATCGGCCAGACCGTTTGGATAGACCCGCGCGACCAGAGGGACCACGGCGGAGATGTCAGAGAAATCCTGCCAGTCCAGCACGATACCGCCTGCACGCGCCATGGCGATCAGGTGGATCAGCAGGTTGGTGGAGCCGCCGGTGGCCATCAGTCCGACGATGCCGTTGACAAAGGCGCGCTCGTCCAGGATCTGACAGACCGGGGTGTAGTGATTGCCCAGCGCACTCAGCGACAAGGCGCGGCGGGCGCCTTCCTCGGTCAATGCATCGCGCAGGGAGGTGTTTGGATTGACGAAGCTGGAGCCCGGCAGGTGCAGGCCCATGAACTCCATCAGCATCTGGTTGGTGTTGGCGGTGCCGTAGAAGGTGCAGGTGCCGGGGCCGTGATAGGCGGCCATTTCGGCTTTCATGAGCTCATCGCGGCCCACTTCTCCGGCAGCGAATTTCTGGCGAACCTTGGCCTTTTCGTCATTCGGCAGACCGCTGGTCATGGGACCGGCGGGCAGGAACACGGCGGGCAGATGGCCAAAGGCCTGTGCACCGATGATCAGACCGGGCACGATCTTGTCGCAAACGCCGAGGAACACAGCCGCGTCATAGGTGTTGTGGCTAAGCGCCACGCCGGTGGCCAGCGCGATCACGTCGCGGGAAAACAGGGACAGTTCCATCCCCGCCTCGCCTTGAGTGACGCCGTCGCACATGGCGGGCACCCCACCCGCGACCTGCGCGGTACCGCCCGCGGCCCGGATCGAATCGCGGATCAGGGCGGGATAGCATTCGAACGGCTGGTGGGCCGAAAGCATGTCGTTATAGGCGGTGACAATCCCCAGATTTCCTGCCGTGCCGGTGGCCATCGACTGCTGATCTTCGCCAGCGCCAGCATAGGCATGGGCCTGACCGCTGCAGGACAGATGCGCGCGGGCGGGGCCTTTGGATTTGGCCTGCTCCATCCGCTCAAGATGCGGGCCGCGCAGATCGGCGCTGCGGTCGATGATGCGTTTGGTGACGTCAGAAATTACTGTATTGACCATGATTAACCTCCGATCTGCCGCCAACGGCGGCCATCGCGATGCATCAGCATCAATGCCTCTTCCGGGCCGGAACTGCCCTGATCATATTTCGCCGGCTTGTCGCCCCGATCTTCCCAGCCCTGAATGATGGGATCGACCCAGGCCCAGGCGGCCTCGGCCTCATCCCCGCGCATGAACAGGGTCTGGTCACCGCGGATCACGTCCATGATCAGGCGTTCATAGGCGTCGGGGGATTGCTGGCCGTCGCCCAGCGCATCGGCGAAGCTCATATCAAGCGCGACGTCGGACAGGCGGAAACCGCCCTGCCCCGGTTCCTTGATCGTGGTGCGCAGGGTGATGCCTTCGTCCGGCTGAAGGCGGATCACCAGCACGTTGCCGTGCAGAGGGCCCACGTTGGGGAAAATCGTATGCGGTGGGTCGCGGAAGAAGACCGCGATTTCGGATTCGCGCGCCCGCAGGCGTTTGCCTGTGCGCAGGTAAAACGGCACGCCCGCCCAGCGCCAGTTGCCGATATGGGCCTTGAGCGCGATGTAGCTTTCGGTCCGGCTGGCCGGGTCACCGACGTGATCCAGATAGCCGTCGCCGCCCTTGTCGGTGCGGTATTGGCCTCGGGCGATGTCCCTTGGCTCCACCGGCTCCAGCGCTTCGATCACCTTGACCTTTTCGTCACGCACCGCGTTGGGCGCGAATTTCGAAGGTGGCTCCATCGCCGTCAGACACAGCAGTTGCACCAGATGGTTCTGGATCATGTCCCGCATCGCGCCGGATTGATCGTAATAGGCCCCGCGCCCCTCAACCCCGACCGTCTCGGACACAGTGATCTGCACATGATCGACATGAGTGGCATTCCAAAGAGGTTCAAACAGGGAATTGGCAAACCGCAAAGCCATCAGGTTCTGCACGGTTTCCTTGCCCAGATAATGGTCGATCCGATAAATCTGATGTTCTTCGAAACAGGCGCGCAGACCTTCGTTCAGCGCCTTAGCCGAAGCGAGATCATGGCCAAAGGGTTTTTCCACCACAATGCGGCTGTCCGGCGTCGCCAGCCCGTGATCATTCAGGCGCTGCGCAATCCCCGCAAACAGGCCGGGCCCGACAGAAAGGTAGAACGCGCGCACCACATCAGGGCGCAGCGCCTTGGCCAGAGTGTCCCAGCCCCCTTCGCCCTTCACATCAACCGGAACATAATCGACCAGTTTCAGAAATTCATCCAACACGTCGCTTTTGAATTCTGGTGCGAATTCCTTCATCGATTTGCGAAGCTGGTCACGAAATCCTTTGCTGTCCATCTCGGACCGCGCTGTACCGATGATCCGGGCCCCTTCGGGCATCTGGCCAACCTCGAACCGGTGGTAGAGGCCGGGCAATATCTTGCGTTGCGCCAAATCTCCGGTGGCTCCGAACAGCACCAGATCAAAGGGGTTTACGGGAATGACGCGTGAAACCATCAGCGGTCTCCTTCAGATCACACTTACACTGCTCGGGCGCGGGGTCCAGCGATGCAGATTTATGTTATCGCTAACATTCATGGTGTGGATATGAAAATCCGGTGCATAAATCAACAGCGGATTTGAATAATATTTCAGACCGGGCACTCTCAGCTTTGATTGCGCAGCCAGTCCATCACGGAAGGCCGCACAGATTGTTCGCCTCGATGACGCGCATCGGCGATCACTTTCCGCAGCGATTGCAAATCGGTGCGCAGCAGCACGCTTTTGACCGGCCCGATCGAGGCTGGACGCATTGACAGCGAGCGAATACCCATGGCGGCCAGACACAGCGCCTCGACGGGGCGACCGGCATCTTCACCACAAAAACTCAGCGGAGTGTTCGAGATATTGCACCGCTCGACGATGCGTTCAATGAAGCTCAGAAAGCTGACATTCAGCGTGTCATAACGGCGGCGCACCAGCTCGTTCTCGCGATCGGCGGCAAAGAAGAACTGTTTCAGATCGTTGCCGCCGATTGAGACAAAGTCCACTTCGTCAAAGAACTTTTGCGGCGCAAAAGCCAGCGAAGGCGTTTCCAGCATCGCGCCGACTTCGATCTTCTCGGGCAAGACATGGCCCAGGCGTTTCTCGCGTTCGATGGTTTTATTGACTTCCCAGCGGGCCTCGCGGAACTCATCCGCCTGTGCCACGAAAGGAAACATCAGCGTCAACGGCCGCCCGTTTGCAGCGCGCATCAAGGCCTGCAATTGCATCCGCATCACGCCGCGCTTGTCCAACCCGACCCGGATAGCGCGCCAGCCCAGCGCAGGGTTCGGTTCCGCCACATGTTTCATGTAGGGCAAAACCTTGTCCGACCCGATATCCAGCGTTCGGAAGACCACGCGCTTTTCCCCGGCCGCATCCAGAACGCGCTGATATTGCGTTACAAGCTCTGACCGTTTGGGCATCTTGTTTCGGATCAGGAACTGGAGTTCAGTGCGGAACAGCCCCACCCCTTCGGCCCCGGAATTGCCAAGCGAAGGCAGATCGGCCATCAGACCGGCATTCATGACCAGATTGATCCGCTCGCCGTCGCGCGTCACCGTCGGTGTATCCCGGATCGAGGCATAACGCTCCTGCGCCTTGGCCTGCATCGCAATCTTGTCGCGGAACGCATTGACCACCTGATCTTCGGGGCGCAGATGCACCAGACCCTGATCCCCGTCGACCAGAATATGATCGCCGTTCAGCGCCTCGGTCGTGATGCGTCCCACATGCACCACCAACGGAATGGCCAGAGCCCGCGCGACGATCGTGGCGTGGCTGCCGACCGAACCTTCCTCCAGCACGATCCCTTTCAGTGAGCGGCCATATTCCAGAAGGTCCCCCGGACCGATATTGCGCGCGATCAGGATCGGATCGGGCGGCAGGTCCGCCCCGTTGGTATTGCCCTGCCCGGTCAGAATGCGCAGCAGCCGGTTGCTCAGGTCATCCAGATCGGCCAGCCGTTCGCGCAGATAGGGGTCGGTCACCTGCCCCATGCGGGCACGGGCCTGCGATTGCTCTTTTTCAACGGCCGCCTCGGCGCTGAGGCCGCGGGCGATGTCTTCTTCCATCCGGCGCATCCAGCCCTTGGAATTGGCAAACATCCGGTAGGCTTCCAGAACCTGCAGTTGCTCGGTATCGCCGTCTTTCGAAATCTCAAGCATCTTGTCGACGCCCACGCGCAGCTCGTCCACCGCATCCGTCAGACGTTCACGCTCGCGGTGCGGATCCTCTGCGATCGGGTTGGTGACCACGACGCGGGGCTCGTGCAGCCAGACATGGCCCTCGGCCGACCCTTCCTGCGCAGGACCACCAGTAAGCTGTACCGACTGCTGGTGTCGCGGCGACAGGGCCGCACCCTCGCCGACAAATGCGCCAAGTTCCGCCATTTCGGCCAGAACCATGGCGACGACTTCCAGCGCATAAACCTCATCTGCCGAGTATTCGCGGGCTTCACGGGACTGAACAACCAAAACGCCCAGATGCTCGCCCAGTCGCTGAATCGGAACCCCCAGAAACGACGAAAACCGCTCCTCACCCGTCTCGGGCATATAGCGGAATCCTTTGGCCGAGGGCGCGTCAGCGGTGTTGACGATCTTGCCCGAATTGGCGACGCGGCCCACCAGCCCCTCGCCGATCCGCATCCGCGTCTTGTGCACCGCCTCGGGAGACAATCCTTCCGTCGCACAGAGTTCCAGCGTTTCTTCATCGCGGAACAGATAGATCGAGCACACCTCGGCGGCGATGCTGTCTGCAATCAGGTGGGTGATCCGGTCGAGACGCTCCTGACCGGCCGCCTCGCTCGCCATCTCTTCGCGCAGCCGCCCCAGCAGCTTACGGGATTCAGTTTCGGTGCCGTCGGCCATGGCCCACCCAAATTAATGCGTCAGGCAAATCCTTTGGCAGAAAATCCTCAGGCCGCCTTATCCAGTTCAAAGGCATCATGCAGCGCCTGAACCGCAAGTTCCATGTATTTCCTGTCCACCAGAACGGAAATTTTGATCTCGGAGGTTGTGATGACCTTGATATTGATCCCCTCATCCGAGAGGATTTTGAACATTTTGGCCGCCACGCCCGATTGCGAGCGCATGCCGATACCGACAACCGACACCTTGCAGACATCCTCGTCCGCAACCAGTTCGGCATAGTTCAACTCACCCGCATCCTTGATCGCCAGCAGTGCCTTTTCCGCGCGGGCCACCTGATCGGTCGGGCACGAGAAAGTCATATCCGTGCGTCCCTCGTCCGAGATATTCTGGACAATCATGTCGACATTCACCCCTTCATCGCTGAGCGCGGTGAAAATAGTCGAAGCGATACCGGGGCGGTCGGCCACCGAAACCACGGTCATCTTGGCTTCGTCGCGGGAATAGGCCACACCGGCCACAACATTGGATTCCATGATATCCTCCTCGTCGCAGACCAGTGTCCCGGCCTCGTCGGATTGTTCTTCAAAGCTTGAAAGAACGCGCAGTTTCACCTTGTTGCGCATCGCCAGCTCGACCGAGCGGGTCTGCAGCACCTTGGCCCCCAGCGAGGCCAGTTCCAGCATTTCTTCGAACGAAATACGATCCAGCTTGCGCGCCTTGTCGCAGATGCGCGGGTCGGTGGTATAGACACCGTCCACATCCGTGTAGATGTCGCACCGTTCGGCACCGAAGGCGGCAGCAAAAGCAACGGCTGTGGTGTCGGACCCGCCCCTGCCCAGTGTGGTAATCCGGCCTTCGGGGCTAAGCCCCTGGAACCCGGCGACCACGGCAACTTTCATGCCTTCGTCGAATTTCTGGGTGATGTTCCCGGTCGGAATGTCTTCGATCCGTGCTTGGCTGTGGGCGCTGGTGGTCAGCAGCGGCACCTGCCAGCCTTGCCAGCTGCGCGCAGGTACATCCATTTCCTGCAAAGTCAGAGCCATCAGGCCAGCGGTCACATTCTCACCCGAGGACACCACGGCGTCATATTCCCGCGCGTCGAACAAGGGTGATGTTTCGTTGACCCAACCCACCAGTTCATTCGTCTTGCCCGACATGGCCGATACAATGACGATCACGTCATATCCCTTGGCCACTTCAACGCCCACGCGTTTGGCCGCGCGGCGGATACGGTCGAGATTGGCAACCGAGGTGCCACCGAATTTCATCACGAGTAAGGGCATGGGGGCAAATGTCTCCGCGCCTTGCATTTCTGGTTCCGTGCGTCTTATGCGAGGGGGGGCGCAAGGGCAAGTGCGCAAAGTCGTCTCACCGGATCGACGGCCGGCTTTACTTTGCCCGCCTGCAATGTCAGCCTGACTGCAACACCTTACGAAAAGAGGACATTCATGTTTCGCCTTGCTTTTGCCCTGACCCTGATGTCCGGCCCCGCGCTGGCGCAAGAGGCTACACTGTCTGCAACCGATGGGCAGAATGCGTTGGGCACCGTTCCCTGCGCCGTCATCGCAGGCGATCCGCTGCGTTCATGCAATGCCGAACTTCGCCGCCGTGACGACGGCACTGCCACCCTGGCCGTGGCCATGGGAAATGGCGAGGTACGTCGCATCTATTTCACAGATGGCGTGCCAGATTCCAGCAGTTCGACATCCCCTCTCAGCTATGAGACGCGGGGCGATATCATGGTGATCTTCATCGAACCCGGTGAAGTGTATGAAATTCCGCAGGTTGCGCTGAACACTCAGTAAGCGTGCGGCGTCCCGTCATATGTTTCAAAACAGCCCGTCGTTTCCAGTGACAGGGCAGCAAACCGGTCGACCAACCCGTCTGCGGATTGTTCGACAGTAATGTCCGCAGCCTGACCGCCCATGTCGGTCTGGACCCAACCCGGATGGTAGATACCAATCGCGACCCCATCCGCCTTCAGGTCCATAGCCAGGTTGCGCCCAAGATTTAACGCTGCCGCCTTGGACGCGCGGTAGATATAGCTGCCCCCCGGCGCGCGCGTGTGCGATGCCATTTGCGACGACATGATCGCAATTTTGCCCCGCGCGGCGCGCAACTGCGGCAACAGGTGCTGGATCGTCAGAAAAACCCCGGTGACATTGGCGGCAAAGCTCTGGGCCCACATGTCCACAGGATAGCCACTCAGATCCTGCCCTTTGTCCAGATAAACACCCGCATTGCAAATCAGCAAATCAACCGGCATATCGCTCAGCTGCCTTGCCATATCGGCATGCATCTTTGGGTCTGTGACATCCAATGCGATTTCACATTCCGCAGTTCTGGACGTTCCAGTTACCTCATGACCCAGAAGGCGATATTTCTCGGCCAAAGCTTTTCCGATGCCACGGTTGGCCCCCGTCACGACCACATGCATCGGTCAGTTGGTCTTGCGGCTGGGCACAAACGGCAAAGGGGCGACGGGTACACCGTCTTCGACCAGTGCTTTGGCATCTTCGGGTTTGGCCTCACCATAGATGGCGCGTTCCGGCGCATCACCCAGATGAATCTTGCGGGCTTCGCTGGCAAAATCGCCGCCCACATAATCCGCGTTCTGTTCTACTTTGCGTCGCAGTTCCGACAGAACCTTTTCGATTTCCGGCGCAGGTGTCGCGACATCAATTTCAGTTGGCGGAGCCTTTTTGACCTCGTGCCCCGTTTTAGCCTGACGGGCCGGGCGCACACGCGGCGTCATCACTGCCTTTTCGACATTGCTACACCCGCAAACCGCGCAGGTCACCATCCCCGCAGCGGCAAGTTTGTCAAACGCCGCTGCCGATTGAAACCAACTGTCAAAACTGTGGCCGTCTCTGCATTTCAAAGCATATTGAATCATGAATCGCCCATAAGCCGGATGGCGAATAGATACCGACGGGCCAGATAAGATCAAGCCTTGACCTTTGTCACTTATTGCAAGAAGCGCGCGAAATCGCTTAACGCTGCAGCAAGTTCTCGTGAAATGACCAAATTCGAGGCATCCTCCGGCGACACCCATCTACGCTGTCGTTCGCCCGCCTCGGGAAAATCCTTCGCCAGCGTCTGCACGTGCAGAGGAAAAATCCGGACATTGCACAGCGCTGGTCCTTTGGTCGCCCGGTTTTTCACATATGTAAACTGACCGATACTGTCTGATCCACACCGACCCGAAACGCCAGCCTCTTCCCAGGCTTCCCGTTCTGCCGTTTGCGATGGGCTCAACCCGGGAATCAGCCACCCTTTTGGAATAATCCACCGCCCTGATCGACGGGTCGTAATCAGCAGGATTTCCGGCTGACCGACCCGAAACCGATAGCACAGCGCCGCCGATTGCACATGCACTGGCAAAACATCTGTACGATAGCCCCGCCGCGCACCAATCTCTCCCGAGATCTTACTTTTCCGCCTGTCCAACACTGTTCAATCCAGTTGCCTTACCCGCTTATCTTGCGGTGTATGGCTTGAATGCTACAATATTTCGACAAAGCGTCAACTTTTTGACGAAAAAGCCCCAGATCACACGCCCATACGGTGCGACAAGCGCTGCACAAGCTCGGCATGGGGGATATCGGCATCAATGGCCAGACGCCGCAGGCCGAAATGAACCCGCGCGATCTGCTGGTAATAGCGCATGTAGATAAAGTTGGTGCTCCCACCCGCCAGCGCCCCAAGAACGGGGACGGATTGCGCGGCCAACTTCTGCCCCAAAACCACCGACAAACGGGGCGCGACAGCGGCAATCAGGCGCTGTATGGCCGGGCCGGTCAATGTCATGCGCGTGGAAAAGAAACCCAAATCCGCGCCATCGTCCTCCGACAACGGACCTGCAGCGGACAACACCCGGATACTGTCGAACCGGACATTCTCGGCGGATGGGTCGAACCCTTCGCTCGCAGCAACTCCTTGAATCGAGCGCAACAGCATTGCCGTCGTTGCCGGAAGCTCAACCAGTGCCGAGGAAACGCCGCCCAACCCTCCGGCGGCCCCCATCGCAGTGGTGACCGCGGTGTTCACCCAAGCGCTTTGGTCCGGAATCGCCCGCCGCGAACCTTGCGCCGCATGCATCGCAAGCCAAAGCGCCTGTTCTGTTGCCTGGGTCAGTCCAATCCGTAGCGAATTGGGCAATTGTTCCAAAAGTGACTCGGCCGAGCCGCCCAATCGGTTCAGCAGCATCACACCCGATCCACCGGCTGTGCGATACAACCGGGCCAGTCGGTCAAGCTCGGCCTCGGGGTCAATGTCAGCAACTAGAACAACGTCTTGCATTTGTGCCCTCCTGCCAGTCCAAGATCGGCACGGAACCCGCGCATTTCAACTCCTCAGCGGGTCCAGCGGGTGACATTGCCCGACACCCCTTGCCATCCGCCGACGGCCAGTTCTACGCCCAAAACACGGTCCGGGTTGGTCGGAGGCGGCATCTCGATTCCCCGAAGTCTGAAGAACCCGAACCGCTTGTAATAGGGCGCATCACCGACCAGCATCACGCGACGCCAGCCCAGTTCACACCCTGCATTCAGCCCTTCGTGGATCAGATATCCGCCCAATCCTTCGCCCTGATGCGTCGGGTGAACCGCGACCGGACCCAGCAACAGAGCGTCATGATTGCCCACATGCACAGGCCAGAACCGGATCGCACCCGCCACGATCCCTGCACTGTCGCGCACGACAAAAGACAGATCCGCAACAGGGGGCACGTCATCGCGCAACCGGTACGAGGACAAGGCCTCGCGCCCCGGTGCAAAGCACAGGTCATAAAGCGCCTCAACCTCCCACCAGTCCTCCGGTGTTTCCGGCTTGATCCCGAACTGCTGCACCCCTGCCCTCTTTTCCTTGCTGGAATTCGCCCTAGCACTTCGGTACGCCTTGGGCAAACGCTTGGAGACCACATGTTCTATCGCCCCGAAGATGGCCACGGCCTGCCTCATAACCCCTTCAACGCCATCATCACGCCACGCCCCATCGGCTGGATTTCATCCCGTGATGCGGATGGGATCAACAATCTGGCCCCATATTCCTTTTTCAACGGCGTCGCCTACACGCCTCCACAGGTCATGTTCGCAACAACCGGTGCCAAGCACGATCAGGATGGCGGCAAGGACAGCATCGCCAATATCGCAGCCACCGGTTTTTTTTGCGTCAATGTCGTGGCCCATGCGCACCGGGATGCGATGAATGCCAGCTCGGCTGGTTTACCCAAAGAAGTTGATGAATTCGCCCATGCAGGTCTGACGGCCGTTGAATGCGAAACCGTGCCTTGCGCGCGCATTGCAGATGCACCAGCAGCGCTGGAATGCAAACTGACTCAGATCGTGACCTTGCCTGGCGAAGCAAACCGCGTCGTGTTCGGAGAGGTGACAGGCGTCCACTTGCGTGATGATTGCCTGAAAGACGGCAAATTCGATGTGACAACCTTCCAACCTCTGGCGCGACTTGGATACAGGGACTATTCGGTTGTCACTGAATTATTCTCGCTCAATCGCCCGGATGACTGACGTAGCGCAACTGAGGCCGCTGCCCTGACGACGCCATCTCAAGGATGACGCCTTCCAAACAAAACAAGCGATCCTGCATTCATCTGGCTAAAAATATCCCGGAGCGCGAGGCAGAGCCTCGCAAAAAACTCAGTGTCCCCCAAGAATGCCGGTTCGGACCGAATAGTCCACAGCGATTTCATAATCCGGGTCGTCATCGCTATCGACCATCAGATGACCCGCCTTGTTAAGCAGCTTGTGACAATCACGGCTCAGGTGGCGCAGCATGACACGCTTGCCGGCAGTCTCATATTTGGCAGCGATATTTTCGATGGCCTGCAACGCCGACTGGTCAACAACACGGCTTTCGGCGAAATCCACGATGACGGTTTCCGGGTCATTGGGAACATCAAATAGCTCCACAAACCCCTCGGACGATCCAAAAAACAGCGGACCCTGAATTTCGTACACTTTCGCGCCTTTCTCCGTCTCGGATTCGCGCGTAATCGCGTGGATGCGCTTGGCGTTGTTCCACGCATATGCCAGCGCCGAGACGATCACCCCCACAACCACGGCAACCGCGAGGTCCTCCATCACCGTGACAACCGTCACCAGCACAATGACAAACGCATCAGTCATGGGCACTTTGCGCAGGATATTGAACGAGTTCCAGGCAAAGGTTCCAATCACCACCATGAACATCACACCGACCAGGGCAGCCAGCGGGATTTGCTCGATCAAGGGTGAGGCAAAAAGGATAAAGATCAGCAAGAACAAGGCAGCGGCGATCCCGGCGATACGGGTGCGTCCCCCCGATTTTACGTTGATCATCGACTGTCCGATCATGGCGCAACCGCCCATGCCGCCGAAAAAGCCGGTGGCGACATTGGCAACGCCTTGCGCGATGCACTCCTGCGATGCCCCGCCACGCTTGCCGGTAATCTCGCCCACAAGGTTCAGGGTCAGCAAGGATTCAATAAGCCCAATCGCAGCCAGAATGACCGCATAAGGCAGAATGATCTCGAAAGTTTCCCAGGTCAGCGGCACCATCGGGATATGCAAAGGTGGCAGGCCGCCCTCAATCGAGGCAAGGTCACCCACACGCGGCACATCCAATCCAAGGCCAATCACCAGCGCGGCCACCACGACAATCCCGGCGAGCGGTGCCGGAATGATACGCGTGATGCGCGGCATGACCCAGATCACCGCCATCGTCAGCGCCACCAACCCCAACATCGTATAGAGCTGCAGACCCGAAAGCCAATCTCCGCCGCCCATGCCGTGGCCGGTATTTTCCATTGTGCCCGGAACTTTGAACTGGCCCATCTGCGCCAGAAAGATCACAATCGCCAGCCCGTTCACAAAACCCAGCATCACCGGATGCGGCACCAGACGGATAAAGCGGCCCCAATGCATCGCTCCGGCGATTACCTGCAAGATGCCCATCAGAACAACGGTTGCAAACAGGTATTCGACACCATGTTCGGCAACCAGCGCCACCATGACCACGGCCAACGCCCCGGTTGCACCGGAAATCATGCCCGGTCGGCCGCCGATCAGCGCGGTGATCAGACCCACCATGAACGCTGCATAAAGACCAACCAGAGGATGCACGCCAGCCACGAACGCAAACGCGACGGCCTCGGGCACCAAGGCCAGTGCAACCGTCAGCCCCGACAGCAACTCGATGCGTACCCGCGACAGGGTGAACCCTTCGTCAGGCATCCAACGCAGATCGGGAATGGCGATACGGTTGGCAAAGCTTGCCAGCAAGGCTCGGGGCATTGGACGGTCCTGTCGGTCTGATGGGTTCGCGCGAAAGGGGCCTTCTACCTGCGATCCGCCCTCGGAGCCACCGCAATAGGTGGGAGGCTGGTATGCACCTGATGCATATCGTAAGCCTCTCAACTTCGTGAGTTGAAGACCGCATCACACTCCCGCAGGTTTGGATCATGCGATGGATTGTCCTGTTCTTGCTGGTTCCGACAGCTGCGTTTGCGCAGGATCTGGAAGGCAATGACACTGCAAGCAACTGGCGTGTGACTCACTACGAATCTTTCGGTGTCTGGAATTCGATCTGTGATGAGCGCGAAGAATTAGGCGCTCTGAAGCAACGGTGCTACATCCGTCGGGCCGAGGTGTTTTCATACCGCCCGAAATTCGGCGCGCAGTATCTGTTCATCACACCTTCGCCCACAGGCATCGAAATTGAATTCGGCATCGAGCCCGGCACGTTGTTTCGACCCTCCGGCTTTCGCATTGATGGCGCGGATGGCGTGATCTGGCGCACGCGACGACCCGGGTGCCTGACCGGGTTGAGTTGTACGTTCGGCGGCCCCGACGCCGATCAGATTGTCGAGGCAATGTTGACTGGCGTCGACTATCGTTTTGTCTTTCGCGACCGCCATGGGCAATCACAGGATCTGACATGGCCGCTGCAGGGGTTTGATGCAGCCTGGAGCGATTTTCAGAGCGAAGCGCAGGCCCGCGCGCTGTTGCCCCGGTAGTCCCGGGCATTGCCCCTTGTCAAACAAGGCTGCACGACGCACAAATTCCCGAACACACAAAACAAACGGAGAAAACCAGTGACCCAAACCAAAATCGCTGTCATCGGCGGATCGGGGATTTACGATATCGACGGTCTGGAAAACGCGGAATGGGTCACGGTTGAAACCCCCTGGGGTGCGCCCTCAGATCAGGTGCTTACCGGAACGCTGGACGGGGTAGAAATGGCGTTCCTGCCGCGTCACGGACGGGGCCATATCCATTCGCCGACCGACGTGCCCTATCGCGCCAATATTGACGCATTGAAGCGGCTGGGTGTGACGGATGTGATCTCGGTCTCGGCCTGCGGGTCCTTCCGCGAACATATGGCGCCAGGTGATTTCGTGATCGTCGATCAGTTTATCGACCGGACTTTTGCACGTGAAAAAAGCTTCTTCAGCTCGGGCTGTGTTGCCCATGTCAGCGTTGCCCACCCCACCTGTCCCCGACTTTCTGATGCATGCGAGACTGCCGGCAAGGCGGCTGGCATCAATATCCACCGGGGCGGAACCTATCTGGCAATGGAGGGGCCACAGTTCTCGTCGCTGGCCGAATCCATCATGTATCGCGAGCAATGGGGCTGCGATGTCATCGGCATGACCAACATGCCCGAAGCCAAGCTCGCCCGCGAGGCCGAGCTGTGTTACGCCTCGATCGCGATGGTCACCGACTATGACAGCTGGCACCCCGATCACGGCGAGGTCGACGTCAGCGCCATTATCGCTACGCTGACAGGTAATGCTGACAAAGGACGTGCCTTGGTCAAGGGTTTGCCCGCCCTGTTGGGCGCAGATCGCGCGCCTTGCGAGCATGGCTGCGACCGGGCGCTTGAATATGCTATCCTGACTGCTCCGGAAAAACGCGACCCGGCACTGCTGGCCAAACTGGATGCGGTCGCGGGTCGGGTGCTCTGAGCCGGTCCTGAGTTCAGTTTTGGGACAAGTCGTGTTGCACCTTGTCCCACAGACCGTGGGACCACAGATCATTATGGGTCCCACCCGGCACAATGAACAACTGCGCTGTGTCACCCGCGAGGGCGGCCAGCGCCTTGCCATGGTGAACCGGCACCACTGTGTCATCCGTGCCGTGAAAGATCAGAATCGGAACGGAAATGTCACTCACCCGGTCTCGCGTGGCGAATTGATCCGTCATCAGCGCGTTCACGGGCAGCCATGGATACCGCTCGGCCGCGACATCAACCGTTGCGGTAAAAGGCGCTTCCAGCACCAACATCATCGCATCAGGGCGCTGTTCGGCCACGGCAGCCGCGATTGCCGTGCCAAGGCTTTGGCCATGCAAAACGATTTCCGCGCCCTTGTCATTCAGCATATCGTACATCTGAACACCGTCGGAAATCAGTGCCGGTTCGGACGGTGTTCCTTCGCTGCCCGGATAGCCGCGATAGCTGGGCGCAAACAGGCCGAAGCCGCTGTCAAGAATTTCGCGCAATCTGTCCGCGCGATCCCCCAGATTGCCACCTTGACCATGAAAGAACAAAACCGTCGGCGCGGTATCAGACGCCGGTGGCGCGGACCATGCGGTCAGAACCGTGCCATCCGCCATCGGTAGAGCGATCACCTCCACTTCCGATAACCCCACCGCGCTTGGTTCAGGCAAGGCACCTTCGGGTTTAAACAGCAATGCGCGCTGGTTCAGATACATATAGCCCAAAATGGCACAATAGAGGACTGCCGCGACGACGCACAGCGCGACAAGCCCACGCCCGAGGCGCGCCCTGCTCGTTAAGGTTCGCGTGGCGGGCATGTCGGGATCAAGATCCTGTGCCATCAACTTCTCCCAAAGGGTCATATGCCGTCTGATACTGGGCAGCGACGTTCCGGTTTCAAGAGAATGGCGCTGGCTTTCATCCAATCTTTAACTCTTGGCTACATTGCAACACAGGCCTGACCAAAGGCGAACCAGTCTTGAAAATCTTCTTCCGGACTCGCGATTTGTTTATTTGGACCAAAGGATCGGGTCGTACTTGCGCCACAAATCAAGGTCACAAGACGTCCACGTGACAGCGAAAGAGGGCGTACATGCAGCGGTTAGAAGCTTTGGATGCGGCGCGGTTTTTGGCCTTCTGCGGCATGGTCCTGATCAACTTTCGCATCGCCGCACAAGTAGCGCCGGGCAATGATTGGGCCTCGGCGCTGATCGACGCGCTGGAAGGTCGGGCTGCCGCGCTGTTTGTCATCTTGGCGGGCGTCGGTGTCGGCCTTTCGCGCATGTCAGCGGGCACGCTGCTGCGCAGGGCAGCATTCCTGTTTGTGCTCGGACTGATAAATATGACGATCTTCGATGCAGATATTCTGCATTTCTACGCGCTCTACTTCGTTGTCGGAGCGATCTTTCTGACCGCGTCGCCCCGAGGATTGTGGCTGGGTGCGGTTGCAATCGTCTTGCTGGCAGTACTGGCCAATCTGGGTTTCAACTATGATCGGGGCTGGGACTGGACGACCCTGACCTATCCCGATCTATGGTCCCTGTCCGGGTTTTGGCGAAACGCGCTTTTCAACGGATGGCACCCGGTTCTACCTTGGGCGGCGTTTCTGCTGGTCGGGATGGCGCTGGGGCGAACTCAACTACATACGATTTGCATTCAGCATCGGCTGATCATGTGGGGGTTTGGCGCATCTGTATTGGCTGTGTTTCCACAAACTCTTGCGTCCGATCCTGATCTGACCGCCTATCTGGGCACCGCCTCCATTCCGCCCGGGCCGTTCTATGTTCTGGCGGCCACCGGGTCTTCCTGTGTCGTGATCGGAGGGTTGCTGAAACTCTGGCCGCGTATCGCCGGGCTGGGCCTTGGCCCCGCGCTCGTGGCGCCCGGACGGCAAAGTCTGACCTTGTATATGGCGCATATCCTGGTCGGAATGGGCGGACTCGAAGCAGCCGGGTTGCTGAACGGGTCGCTCAACACCCCTCAGATTGTCGGATTTGCGTTGGCGTTTTGTGCCCTGTCTTCAGCTTTTGCGCTGCTTTGGAGCCGCCATTTCGTGAGCGGCCCGCTAGAGGCCCTCATGAGACCGGTCGTCGGCCCACGAAAGGCTTGACCTGCACCGCATTGGCGGGCTTGGTGCCAGAAACGTTTGAACAGGACCTGGTATGTCGCTTGATCTTTGGTTGACCTTTGTGGCCGCCTCTACCGCATTGCTTTTGATCCCTGGACCCACGGTGTTGCTGGTCCTCAGCTACGCCTTGTCAAAGGGACGCAGCGTGGCAGTCGCGTCGGCCACCGGGGTTGCTGTGGGCGATCTTGTTGCAATGACCGCGTCGTTGCTGGGGCTTGGCGCATTGGTATTGGCATCTGCCACGCTGTTTTTAATCCTGAAATGGGTCGGCGCGGCTTATCTGGTCTGGTTGGGCATCAAACTGTTGCGCAGCGCCCCGTCAGGCGGCCTGAGAGCGGTGGACACCAGGCGTGACGTGACCGCGCGTGGCGTCTTTGGGCATGCCGCTGCAGTCACGGCGCTGAACCCTAAATCCATCGCGTTTTTCATCGCTTTCGTGCCGCAGTTCCTGCGCCCGACTGACCCTTTGGGCCCGCAATTCACTATCTTGATCGCGACATTTGTCGGCCTCGCCTGGCTTAACGCACTGGCCTATGCGCTGTTGGCCGACCGGCTGCGCCTGATGATCGGGCGCGCAAGCGTCATCATCGCATTGACGCGGTTCGGAGGGCTGGCACTGATCGGTATGGGCGTGGCAACCGCCGTTCTGCGCCGCCCGGCCTGAGGCGTCACTCTTCGACGTTTTCTTTCATGAAACCACGTATGAAGCGTCGGATTTCCCGCGCGGCTGACGTGTCCAGCTCTTTGCACAGTTCGACAAATGCGTCGCGTTCATCCTTGTCCAAACGCAAGACCAACTGACTGTTTTTCTTGGTGGGCCTTTTGCCGTCTTTCTTTGCCACGTGCTTTTTTCCCGCGGAAATCTTGATTCACTTCGCGATGCAATGTATATACACTGCATATAGGTTGTAGTTATCGAGCACCTAACAAAAAACAAGGATTATGGCAATGAATCTTCATGCTGCTCAGGCATTTCTTTTGCGCGACCAGAGAAACTGGCGGAAACCTCACCTGTCCTGGTTACCCGCTGCACTGTACCGATATTACAGCCTGCCAAATTCCGTTTCCAAACGCCGCAAGTAACTTCAGTCTTTTCTTGCAAGCCTAACCGGTATGGGCCAAACACCTTGGCGTGTGTTGATGCCAAAGGGGTGGTTTATGTCCAGAAACAAAACGGTCAAGGATTACATTCGGACCATCGTTGATTTCCCGCATGACGGGATCATGTTTCGCGATGTCACAACCCTGTTTGCCGACCCGCGCGGGTTCCGCATGGCGATTGACCAGATGCTGCACCCCTATGCGGGTGAACAGATCGACAAGGTCGTCGGACTTGAGGCGCGCGGTTTTATTCTGGGCGGTGCCATTGCCCACCAGCTGAGCGTCGGATTTGTGCCGATCCGAAAGAAAGGCAAACTGCCCGGCACTACGATCAGCCAGGACTATAAGCTGGAATATGGCGAGGCCATCGTCGAAGTTCATGATGACGCCATTCAACCGGGCGAGAAGATACTTGTGGTCGATGACCTGCTGGCCACCGGCGGCACAGCCGCAGCCGGGATCAAGCTGGTCGAACGTCTGGGGGGCGAGATCGTTTCCTGCGCGTTCATCATCGATTTGCCAGCCCTCGGCGGCCGAAAAGTGCTTGAGGACATGGGTATGGATGTCCATGTGCTATGCGAATTCGACGGTTTGTGACTTGGATCTGATCACAAAAACGTGAGTGGAAAACTTTTGACGCACTGGCTTAGCGCAGCTTGCTGCCCGGTCAACGTTATTTCATCCACATATTCGATGATCTTGTTTCGTGAAAGGCCCGTAACCTGAATGATGCCGCTTCGGGCATCCCAACAAGGGAACCTTATCATGTTTCGCAAAATCGCACTTGCCGGAGTGTCTGGCGCCTTGATCGCCTCTGCTGCATTCGCGGGTGGCAAAAAGGATATCGTTGATACGGCTGTCGGCGCAGGCAGCTTTGAAACTCTCGTCGCAGCTGTTCAGGCGGCCGAACTGGTTGATACGCTGAAAGGCGATGGTCCGTTCACTGTCTTCGCCCCTACGGATGAAGCTTTCGCCGCGCTGCCCGAAGGCACGGTCGAAACTCTGCTGAAGCCCGAGAACAGGGATCAGCTGGTTGCGATCCTGACCTATCACGTTGTGCCGGGCAAAGTGATGTCGGGTGATTTGTCCGACGACATGACAGCCGCAACCGTGCAGGGCAGCGACATCACAGTTGATCTGGACAATGGCGTCATGATCAATAATGCGTCGGTCGTTCAGGCAGATATCGAAACGTCGAATGGCGTAATCCACGTCATCGACAAAGTAATCCTGCCGGAAACCTGAAATCCCGCGCGTGGTCCGGTTCTGGCCGGGCCACGCCTACGGCTTCAAGACTGCGCCGGGGTTCATGATGCCTTTGGGATCCAGCGCAGATTTTATAGCGCGCATAGCACCCAGCTTTACCGGATCACCATAGGTTTCAAGGTCCCCGCTTTTCAGACGCCCCACCCCGTGTTCCGCGCTGACCGAACCACCGAATTGATGCACCAGATCATGAACCGCTTGCCGGATATCTCCGCTCAGAGCATCAAACTCTGACCGAGACCGCCCGGGCGGCGGGAACACGTTGTAGTGCAGGTTCCCATCCCCCAAATGTCCGAAACAATTGATGCGGAAAACACCGAACTGCGCAACAACATCAGGCGCCTGCCGGATAAATTCGGGAATTTCCGAGATAGGAACCGAGATATCGTGGCTTGAGATCGCTCCGATCAAACGATTGGCTTCCGGAATTTGCTCGCGTACGGCCCATAGGGCCAGTCGCTGCGCCTCACTTTGGGCGATCACCGCATCGGTCACAAGCCCTCGGTCCTCTGCCGCCATATACAGGGTTTCCAGGGTGGCATCGGGGCGCTGACCTGCGGACAGTCCGATCTCGATCAACACGGTCCATTGCGGTTGATGCGCGAACGGCTGGCGGATCTCGGGCAAGACTTCGGACAGAAACGCAAGACCCTGCTGGTGGATCAGCTCGAATGTGGTGACGCCATCACCGATCTGATCCCGCGCCAAAGCCAGCAGGTCAATCGCGGCCTCGGGCGAAGGGACTTCGATCATCGCCGTGCCCACCGCTGCGGGACGCGGAAACAATTTCAGAGAAGCCGCCGTGATGATACCAAGCGTCCCTTCCGCCCCGATCAGCAGGTTGCGCAGATCATAGCCTGTGTTGTCCTTACGCAACCGGCTGAGCCCATGCCAGATTTGCCCGTTTGGCAAAACCGCCTCTAACCCCAGGCACAGATCACGTGCATTGCCATAACGCAGCACATTGACCCCGCCCGCATTCGTGGCCAGGTTGCCCCCGATCTGGCAAGACCCCTGCGCAGCCAGGGCCAAGGGAAACAGCCGATCTGCGGCTTCCGCCGCTGCCTGAACCTCGGCCAGAATGACGCCCGCCTCTGCAATCAGGATATTTTCGGTCGGATAGACGGCACGGATCGCCTTCATGCGTTCCAAAGACACAAGCAAAGGCGCAGGACCGTCGGGCATGACCTGACCGCCGACCAGCCCCGTACCCCCACCATAGGGTAGAACGGGCACCAAAGCCTCGGACGCCAGCCGCACCAGCGCGGCAACCTGATCCACGGTACGGGGTAAGGCCAACACCCCCGCCTGCCCGGCAAACCGTCGCCGGGGCTCTTCGATATAACGCGCCGAGACCGGGCTCAGGATGTCATCGCCCAGCACATCGCGAAGGGATTGGGAAAAAGCGTCATCGGCAGGGTTCAAACTCATACCCTTTCCATGCCCAACGCAGGCTGCCCCGGCAAGCCCTATTCCAGATCGATCAGATACTGCGGTTCCAGCACGACCACCGTGGGACGGTCCGGCAGAGACCGCAATGAAACCGTGATCTCGGACACGCCATCGCGCACAACCGGAAACTCATCCCGGATGTCGACAAGGAACCGATCCAGCGAAAACCCGGAAAACCAATGCATCGGAATGATGACCGAACTTTTCAGCCGTTTCAGAACCGAGATCATCTCGGGCAGCGGCATTGTCGTGCCCCCGTCCACAGCGGCCATCACCACATCCAGCCGGCCCAACGCCGCGAATTGTTCGTCGGACGGGATATGATGCAAGTGCCCCAGATGGCCGATGCAAAGTCCCTCAATCTCGAACACGAAGATCGAGTTTCCACGTTCCTCGACCCCACCATAGACCGACCGGATATCGGTCGAGACATTCCGCACCAGCATCTCACCCAGATCCAGATGATGCTCGATCCCCTGCCCGAACTCGCCCCAGCCCGGCAATACATGGGGAATGGCGGGATCGGGAAACGCGGTCCAATGAGTGTCATGGGCATGGTTCATGGTCACCACATCCGGGATCAGATCGGCACTGCCGATAAACCCCGTGAAATCCGTCACCGCATTCAGGCCACCCCGGGTCTGGATCAAAAAAGACGCATGCGCGACATAGCTGATCCGAACCGAAAACTCGGGCACCGGGTCCTGCCACGCCGCCTTTTGGACGAATTCAATCCCAGGTGCTGCGTCTGCAATGGCAATGCAATGGCTCGGCCGCCGCTCCTGCGCCGAAGCCCCGCCTGAAACCAATATCAATGCCGCAATCAAACAGCGCATATGCAAAGTGTAGCGTACCGTCCGCATATGTCACGCGTGCAGACAGTAGCTTAGTCAAAAAGCGGCAAAGGGTGCTGACCTAAATCACAATACACTTACGCAAACTGAACGGTCTGGAAACCTTCGCGTCTCGCAACGCCCTCGCTAGCGCATCGCTCACGAAGAACGCATCGCGCATAACAGTGTCTACCCATATGTCGGGACCATCCAAGGCAGCCGCACTGACCGCAATATCATTGTCTTTCATGACCATTGGCGGCTGCCAAATATCGTAATCTGGATACGGCCTTGCAATATTCCGTGATTCACTTGTCAAAACCGCCGTTTTTTGATTACCGAAATTTATACAAAAATACTCACCCTCAACGGGTGTAATGCGATCATGCAGAAACAGTTTAACCGGATATAAATTTCCATCGCCCAGATCGAAATTCCGCAAAACAGCGGCGCATTCTCCAGAAACTGTCCGTGCCCCGCCAGCTAAGAACAGGTGCGGCTGTTTCTTTTCTTTTTTGTTGCGGTACTCCGAGTACATTTCTTTAGGAAAGTGCTCAGCGGCCAAGGGCTCACCCTCTTGATTACGCAGCATTGCACTTAATCCCTGCTTCTCGTTTTCAAGAAGGATATCGCTGTCAAACGCCCGATTGTTCGTCGGGCTGGCCATAGCGTCGCTGATCCAGACTGTGGGTTTCTTTGTCCGCGCCATTGCTCTACCCCGCGTCGGTCTTGCCCCGCCGGTCCGACCGCAACGAGGCATACAGGACATGCGTCCGCCACCGCCCATTGATCTGCAGATACGACTGCGCCACGCCCTCGTATTTGAAGCCCGAGCTTTCCAGCAATCCGCGCGACGGTTTGTTCTCGGGCAAACAGGCCGCCTCGATTCGGCTCAGGTCCAGCCGCGTAAAGGCATAGTGGACCACTGCACCGATGGCTTCGCGCATATACCCTTGCCGGGCGAACGCCTGCCCTGTCCAATAGCCGAGTGTTCCGGCCTGCGCCGGGCCGCGCCGGACATTGTCCAGGGTGATCGCGCCCATCAAAACGTCATCACTGCGCCGGAACAGAAACAGCGGGATCGCGGTTCCGCTGGCCACCGACCGTTGGGCCCAATAGACCCGGTTGGTGAAGGACTTGCGGCTCAGATGGTCCTTGGCCCAGATGGGCTCCCACGGCACCAGATAGTCCTTGGACGCCCGTCGCAGTGCGGTCCAGTCGTTGAAGTCGGAATGTACGGGCGGGCGCAGGCTCAGCCGCTCGGTTTCGAGTTTCAGCTTGCGTCGGCCCAGCAACATCACGCCGCGCGCCTCGCCTGCAACTCCTCCAGCGATGGCGCGCCCGAGACGGGACCATAAAGCGCCAGCGCCGCTGGGGCCTGAATGGCCATGTCTTCGGCAAAAGCGCGCACATCCTCGGTGCAGACCGCATCGATCTTTGCCACGGTGTCTTCAAGCGAGGGCAAACGTCCCCAGATCTGCACCAGCCGCGCCAGACGCTCGGCCCGGTTTGACGGGCTTTCCAACCCCATCAGCATCCCGGCCTTCATCTGGGCACGGGCGCGGGCCACCTCTTCGGCGCTCATGTCATCGGCGGCGCGCTTCATCTCGTCGATGGTGATGGTCGCCAGTTCGCCCACCTGATCAGCGGACGTTCCGGCATAGATCGTGGTCGTACCGGTATCGGCATAAGCCCCGGTCTGCGCGAAGATCGTATAGCACAGCCCACGCGACTCACGCACTTCCTGGAACAGGCGCGAGGACATGCCGCCGCCCAAAGCGGTCGAATAAATCTGGGCGGTATAGATCGCATCATCGCGATAGCCGGGGCTTTCCAGCGCCAGTGCGAAATGCGCTTGTTCCAGCTCTTTCTCCTGCCGCGCTTCGCCGCCGGTGAAGCGGGCGGTTTCCGGGATCAGACCTTTGCGAGGTTGCAAGTGGCCAAACATCTCTTCGGCCATTTTCATCAGGGTATCGTGATCCACAGCACCCGCCGCCGATAGGATCATCTGCTCCGGTCCATAGTGTTCAGCCACAAAACCCGAGAGGTCTTCGCGCGAAAACGCGCTGACCCGTTCGGACGGTCCGAGAATGGTGCGACCCAGCGGCTGATCGTGATAGCTCTGTTCCTGCAACCAGTCGAAAATTACATCGTCGGGCGTATCATAGGACTGACCGATTTCCTGCAGGATCACGCCGCGCTCAACCTCGATCTCGCGCGGGTCGAAGATCGGGTTCAGAACGATGTCGCCGATCACATCCATCGCCAGCGCCACGTCATCCTTCAGCACGCGCGCGTAATAGGCCGTCACCTCGCGCGAGGTATAGGCGTTGATATAGCCACCCACATCCTCGATCGCCTCGGCGATTTGCAGCGCGGACCGACGCTCGGTTCCCTTGAACGCCATATGCTCAAGGAAATGTGCGATGCCGTTCTGTTCGATCCGTTCATGCCGCCCACCGGCGGTTACCCAGATGCCGATGGCTGCCGATTGCAGCCCCGGCATATGTTCACTGACGATACGGAAGCCGTTCTTCAGTTGGTCTTGTCTGACAGTCACTCAGCGATGTGCCTTCTGATATGATCCTCAAGGGCACCCAGATCGTTGGCAATCCGGGTCACCCGTTCCGGACGTTCATACAGATCAGACATGCGGGATGGAAGGGGCGGATGTTCTCCGCTTGCCTTCTCGACCGCCGCTGGGAATTTCGCCGGATGCGCAGTGGCCAGAGTAACCATCGGCGTGTCCGTGCGATGCTCTTCACCGACCTTGATGCCAATCGCCGTGTGCGGGCAGACCAGTTCCGCGCTGTGGGCCAGCGTGTGCTTGATTGTCTCCAGCGTTTCATCCTCGGACACGCGCCCCGAGTCAAAACTCTCACGCAGCGCCTCCATCGCGCCTTGGCTGACGTTGAAGCCACCGGTTTTCAGCTCATCCATCAACTGCGCAACGGCCGCGCCATCTTCGCCATAGGCATAATACAGCGCGCGTTCAAAGTTCGAGCTGACCTGAATATCCATCGACGGGCTGATCGAGGGGATGGTGTCGCCCTTGAAGTACCCCTCACCCGACAGACACCGATGCAGAATGTCGTTCTGGTTGGTCGCCACCACCAGACGGTCGATGGGAAGCCCCATGCGCTTGGCCAGATAGCCCGCAAAGATGTCGCCGAAATTGCCGGTGGGCACCGTGAAACTGACCTTGCGATGCGGCGCACCAAGGCTGACAGCGGCCGAGAAGTAATAGACGATCTGCGCCAGAACCCGCGCAAAGTTGATCGAGTTCACACCGGCCAGCTTGACCCCGTCGCGGAAGTCGAAATCGTTGAACATATCCTTTAGCGCGGCCTGACAATCGTCAAAGTCCCCATCCACGGCCAGCGCGTGCACGTTCCTGTCGGCGGGCGTCGTCATCTGGCGGCGCTGCACCTCGGACACCCGGTCATGGGGAAACAGGATGAACACATCCACCGCATCCAGCCCCCGGAACGCCTCAATCGCGGCTGATCCGGTATCGCCACTGGTCGCGCCGACGATGGTCACACGGTCATTGCGCCTCTTCAGTGCCACTTGGAACAGTTGGCCGATGAGCTGCATGGCAAAGTCCTTGAAGGCCAGCGTGGGCCCGTGGAACAGTTCCAGCAGGAAGTGGTTCTCGTTCAACTGCTTCAGCGGCGCGCGGGCGTCGTGGCCGAAGCCTTCATAGGCACGCGCGATGATGTCTTTGAACTCATCTTCCGAGAACGAACCGCTGACATAAGGCCACATCACACGGAACGCGATCTCTTCATAGGGCAGACCGGCCAAAGCGGCGATTTCGTCATGGCTCATCACCGGGATCTCGGCGGGCAGGTACAGACCGCCGTCACGGGCCAGCCCGGTCAACATCGCTTCTTCAAATGTCAGTTCGGGCGCCTGCCCACGGGTCGAGATGTATTTCATGTCGCTTCACTCTCAGACGGGGCGCGGCTGCGCCACAGGAAATATGCGGTCATCGCGGCCCAGACCAAGGCCAGACCAAACCATGTGATTGCGTATTGCAGATGATCGTTTGGGATACCTGCCGTATCCACCGGCAGAGGCGTCACGCCCGGATCGGTCTCAAACCGAGCGATCAGCAGAATGGGCTCGGCCCCCAACGCAGCGGCCAGATTGGGCACGTCGCGGGCGAACCAGATGTTGGCGTCGATATCGGGTTCTGGCGTATAGCTGTCGATCTCATCGGGCCAGTGCAGGTTGCCGGTGACCTCCATTTGCCCTGTCTGCCGCGCAGTGTCTTTCGCGCTCACCGGAACAAAGCCCCGATCCACCAGAATGGTCCGACCCTCAGTGCTGAAAGACTGGATGATCCGATACCCCGCACCAACCTGCTTGACCGAGACCAGAACGTGGATTTCTCCCGGTTCCATCTCGCCCGAAACCGTGACCGGAAGGTACCTGTCAGTGCCAGCCGCGACCTGATCCGGCAGAGCCACAGGGTCCGCAGAAATCCGACTTTCGATATCGGACAGAACACCCTGCTTCCACGCCAGCCGCTGAACCTGCCACATCCCCAGCGACAGCAGGATTGCCAGACCGGCAATACCAAATATCAGCGGAAACAGGATGCGGCGCATGACGGGACCATGTCTGGTTGCTTCGGGGGCGTTTCAACGGCGTCTTGTTAAGGGCGGCACATACTGGAATGCAACCACGCAATTGTATGGGGCGCAATCTTGCGCCCCGGATAGAGAAAAAGCCGCCCCAAGGGGCGGCTTTTGCAATTGGATCATCTGAGGCCGATCAGAATAGCGGGGCCTGACCCCAAATGTAGACGGCGAAGAACAGGAACAGCCAGACAACGTCCACGAAGTGCCAGTACCAGGCGGCCGCTTCAAACCCGACGTGTTTCTCGGGCGTGAAATCCCCTTTCAGCGCCCGGATCAAGCAGACCGTCAGGAAGATTGTACCGATAATCACATGCGCGCCGTGGAAACCGGTCGCCATGAAGAAATTCGAATAGAACTGGTCGCCACCAAATTCCCAGCCTTCATGAGCCAGCAACTCATAGTATTCAAAAGCCTGCAACGCGGTAAAGGCGATACCCAGAACGATACCGATGGCCAGACCCTGCACCAGCGCCTTGCGGTCGTTGTTATGCACCAGCGCGTGGTGCGCCCATGTGATCGCGCAGCCCGACAGCAGCAGGACCAGCGTGTTGATCAGCGGCAGATGGAACGGGTCAACCGCGTGGATATCCGGCTGGATATATTCGGTGCCGGCATAGTCGTACATCGGGTACATGCGATGTTTGAAGAACGACCAGAACCAGGCAAAGAAGAACATCACCTCGGACATGACGAACAGGATGAAGCCATAGCGCAACCCGATGCGCACCACCGGCGTATGGTCACCCTGACGGCTTTCGACCACCACCTCGGACCACCAGGCAAACATGGTGTAGAGAACACCCACCAGCCCCATCCAGAAGATCCAGGCGGTGATGCCGTGCATCCAAAGGACGGCTCCGAACAGCATCACGAACCCGCTGACCGCGCCAATCAGCGGCCAGATCGAGGGGTTCAGAATGTGGTAGTCATGGTCTTTTGCGTGTGCCATCAGCGTCCCTCACCTACAGGCGTTAGTTCTTGTTTGTCTCAGCCTGCACGTCAAGGGCGGCATAGCCCTCGGGCAGGTCGATTTCGTAGAATGTATACGACAGAGTGATCGTATGCACATACTTGGCTTCCAGATCCTCGACCATTTCGGGGTCGACGAAAAAGCTGACGGGCATCTCGACCCGCTCACCCGGTTGCAAAACCTGCTCTTCAAAGCAGAAACAGGCGATTTTCTCAAAATACCCACCGGCGGAATAGGGCGTCACATTGTAGGATGCCTGTCCCGCAATGGGTCGGTCGGTCGGGTTATAGGCCTCATAAAAGGCCAGACCGGTTTCGCCGATGCGCACTTCCATCTCGCGCACGACCGGTTTGAATTCCCAAGCCATGCCTTTGGCCTTCGAGGCATCGAACCGCACGGTCACAACGCGATCCAGCACATCTTCGGGCGCGGCTTCGGCCACACCCGTGGTGCCGCCAAATCCGGTGACACGGCAGAACCAGTCGTAAAACGGCACCGCCGCCCAGGCGAGGCTGCCCATCAGGACAACCACACCCACGGTCTGCGCAACCGTTTTCTGCGGACCCGACAACGCCATCAGTTCTGCACCTCTTGCGTCGCCATGTTGAAATCGGTGCCTGACACCTTGACGATGGTCAGACCGAAGATGATCACAATGAACGCGGCCAGCGTCAGGCCGACGCCCAGATTGCGGCTGAACCGGCGCTGATGCAGCTCGTGGCTTTTGCGCAGGCTCATGACCAGCCTCCCAGCCCATAGGGCTTCAACAGGGCCTCGGCCAGAATCGCACCAAAGTGCAGGAACAGGTACAGCAGCGACAGCTTGAAGAAACTGCGCTCGACCTTGAAATTGTCGGCTTCCGAGTCGTCCTCGGTCCGGCGCGAAATTTGCCACGCGCCGCGCAGGAACAGGGCGTTCATCACCACCGCAACGGTCAGATAGATTGGGCCGCCGATGCCCGAGAATGACGTCCCGACCGCCAGCAGCGCCAGCAGAGCCGTATAGACCAGAATGTGCCAGCGCGTCGCACGGCGTCCGTGGGTCACGGTCAGCATCGGCACGCCCGCATCGTCGTAATCGGACCGCATGAACAGCGCCAGCGCCCAGAAATGCGGCGGCGTCCACATGAAGGTCAGGGCGAACATCAACCACGGCTCCAGCGTCATCGATCCCGTAGCCGCGACCCAGCCGATCACAGGCGGGAAAGCTCCTGCGGCGCCGCCGATCACAATGTTCTGCGGTGTCGAGCGTTTCAGCCACATCGTGTAGACGACGACATAGAAGAAGATGGTGAAGCCCAAAAACGCGCCTGCAAACCAGTTGGTCGCAAGCCCCAGCATGATCACCGACAGACCGGACAGCGCCAGACCCAGCGCCAGCGCCTCGCCCTCTTCAACCTTGCCCGAGGGGATGGGGCGGCCCTTGGTGCGCTTCATAACGCGGTCGATATCCGCATCCCACCACATATTCAGCGCACCTGACGCACCACCGCCGATGGCAATGAACAGAATGGCGCAGAAACCTACAAACGGGTGCACAGGCACCGGAGCCGCCAGCAGCCCGACCAGAGCGGTAAACACCACCAGCGACATCACCCGCGGCTTCAGCAAGGCGAAATAGTCGCCGAAGCTGGCCTCGTCCGCGCGGGGCTGCGCGGTGACGGTGCTGGCGTTGAAGCTTGCGTCGCTCATGTCCGGTCCTTTTCGGGGCAAAAGCTGCGCGAAACCCGCGCAGCCCGCATGTTTTACCTAACCCGAGATGGGCTTAGTTCGAGGCCACCTGATACGCAGCAGGCTGACCCGCATACTCTTCCAGAGCACCCTGCAGCCATTCCTCATACGCCGCTTCGCTAACCACTTTCACGGTGATCGGCATATAGGCATGGTCCTTGCCGCACAGTTCCGAGCATTGGCCGAAATAGATGCCTTCCTTATCGGCCTGGAACCACAGCTCGGCCAGACGACCGGGCACACCGTCCTGCTTCACGCCGAACGAGGGGATAGTCCACGAGTGGATCACGTCGGACGCAGTAACCTGCATCACGATGACCTTGCCCACGGGCACCACAACGGCGGTGTCAGTGGCCAGCAGCCACTCGTCTTCGCCATAGCCTGCATCGGCCAGTTTGGCGCGCATTGCATCATCCAGAACAAACGGGGTTACGTCTGCATCCGCCGGGCGTGCACCTTCGTCGAGTGTGGCCGGATGGCCAAGCAGATAGCTGTCAAAGGCGAAATCGTGATCGACATATTCGTAGGTCCAGTACCACTGGTTCCCTACCACCTTGATGACAACGTCACCTTCGGGAATTTCCTGCTGTTTGAACAACACAGGCAGCGAAAACGCGCCGATAAAGACCAAAATCAGGATCGGGCCCAGAGTCCATGCGACCTCGACCGGCGTGTAATGCGAGAACCGCGCCGGCGTCGGGTTGGCCCGCTCGTTGTAGCGCACAATGCAATAGACCAGTAGGCCGGCGACAAAGAGACAGATCGCTGTGATGATCACCAGAATCAGACCGTCCAGGTCCCGAATCCCTTCGGCAAGGCTGGTGGCTGCAGGTTGGAAGCCCATGCCGCCATCGACCGGCTTGCCAATAATCTCAAGCTCCTGAGCCATGGCGGGAAGGCTGGAGAGGGCTGTCACAAGCCCCGAAAGCATCAAAGCATTCTTCATTTTCTGTCCTGATCGTTTGATCTTTGCGTCCCTGGCGAAAAGGTGTGAATCGGTCGCACCTCTCCCGTTGTCTTTGGCCGCGTTAAAAACCATATTCCGTCGGGTAGATAAAGCAAAATGCTTGCGTCAAACAGACGCTATTTTTGATCTGGATCAAACCCGAAAGGTCGCAACCGATGACTCAGGCCCCGTTTCGCCCCTTTGAAAGCACTCTTCCGCAGGATGAGGCGCTTGCGGTTCTGCAGACAGCCACTGCCGGAGCCGAGGACGGAGAGCTGTTTATCGAGAGGCGGAAATCCGAATCTCTGGTCTTTGACGATGGCCGTTTGCGCACCGCGTCTTATGACGCGTCCGAGGGGTTTGGCCTGCGCGCCGTACAGGGAGAAGTGGCCGGATATGCGCATTCGACCGATGTGTCGATCCCGGCGCTGAAACGTGCCGCTGAAACGGCCCGGCTGGCCGTGGGCGAAGGTGGCGGTACCCTGTCTGACGCCCCCCGCTCCACAAATGTTCGTCTGTACACAGACGAAGATCCGATCGAGTCCGCTGATTTTCCGGTCAAGATTGAGACCTTGCGCGCTATCGACGCCTTTGCCCGCGATCTGGATCCACGGGTGGTACAGGTCAGCGCCACCATCGCCGCCGCCGTGCAGGAGGTCGAGATTTTGCGGCCTGACGGCGTGTTGGTGCGTGACGTGCGCCCAATGACCCGCCTGAACGTCTCGGTCATCGTCGAACAGAACGGACGGCGCGAGAGCGGCTCGGCCGGTGGTGGCGGTCGCGTCGGGCTGGACGGGTTGATTGATCCAGCAGACTGGCAGGGCAAAGCGCGCGAGGCGCTGCGCATCGCTTTGGTCAATCTGGATGCGGTACCCGCCCCTGCCGGTGTGATGGAAGTCGCGCTCGGCCCCGGTTGGCCCGGTATCCTGCTGCACGAGGCCATCGGACACGGGCTTGAGGGCGATTTCAACCGCAAGGGCAGTTCGGCCTTTGCCGGGCTTATGGGGCAGCAAATTGCCTCGAAAGGGGTGACGGTCGTTGATGACGGCACGATTGCGGACCGTCGGGGCTCGATCACCATGGACGATGAAGGCACGCCCAGCTCGCGGACGGTGCTGATCGAAGACGGCATCCTGACAGGATATATGCAGGATCGCCAGAATGCGCGTCTGATGGGCGTCGCGCCCACGGGCAACGGACGGCGACAAAGCTATGCGCACAAACCGATGCCGCGCATGACCAACACGATCATGCTGGGCGGAGATGCGGACCCTGCCGCACTGGTGGCTGACATCAAAGACGGTATCTGGGCCGTTGGCTTCGGCGGCGGTCAGGTCGATATCACCAACGGCAAATTCGTCTTCTCCTGTACCGAGGCTTATCGCGTCGAAAATGGCAAGATAGGCGCGCCTGTCAAAGGTGCCACGCTTATCGGCGACGGACCATCCGCCTTGAAACGCATTCGAGGGTTGGGCAATGACATGGCGCTGGACCCTGGTATGGGCACCTGCGGCAAAGACGGTCAATGGGTGCCGGTCGGTGTCGGGCAGCCGACAGTTCTGATGGACGGGCTGACCGTGGGTGGTTCGGCGGCCTGAGACAGAATCAGCGAAAGAGCAAGAGCGCAAGGCTAACACCGCGCGCTCTTGGATCGCAGCTGAACCGCAATCCGCACCAAGAAAATTCGTACGAATTTTCTCTTCCGCCTCAAATACATAAGCAAACTCTCTACGTCGATTTCGGAAAAAATCGCATCTAATTTTCTTCGATTTACAAGCTGTTAACCCCATTCGCCGTAAACCAGTTCTGCAATCAGGCGGAGCATCGGATGACCGAAGAGCAGCTTTCTTCCAATCACCCCACACTCCCACCCACCACGGAAGAGGACCGGTTCTCCTGGCTTCGTCTGTTGCGCTCACGCAAGGTTGGCCCGGCGACGTTTCGTCGGCTGCTGCGCGAACATGGCTCAGCGCAGAATGCGCTGGCCGCGCTGCCTGAAATGGCGCGCGCTGCCGGAATCAAAGGGTATGAAATCTCCCCCCCCGGCGTGATTGAGGCAGAACTCAAGGCCGCAAAAGCCGCCAATGCGCGGCTTTTGTGCCTTGGTGCCACCGATTTCCCCACGTCTCTGACTGACCTGGTGGACGCACCACCTCTGCTCTGGGCAATCGGAGATGTCTCGCTCTTGCAAAAACCTGCAATCGCCATGGTCGGTGCGCGAAACTGCTCCTCTCTCGGTGCGCGCATGGCGCGCGGGCTGGCGACTGATCTGGGGAAAGAGGGGCACGTCATCGTCTCGGGTCTGGCCCGGGGCATAGACACTTCGGCCCATCTTGCGGCGCTCGGAACCGGGACCATTGCGGTAATGGCGGGCGGCGTAGATGTCATTTATCCGGCTGAGAACACGGATCTCGCGCGACAGATCGCATGCCAGGGCCTGCGCCTATCCGAACAACCGATGGGTGTCACACCCCAAGCCCGACATTTTCCGCGACGCAACCGAATTATCTCGGGCCTTGCACAGGCGGTCGTGGTGGTCGAGGCTGCGGCAAAATCCGGTAGCCTGATCACGGCTCGCGACGCCCTGGACCAAGGTCGAGAGGTTCTGGCCGTTCCCGGACATCCCTTTGACGCGCGCGCAGCCGGGTGCAATCTGTTGATTCGCGACGGCGCGACGCTTGTGAGGTCTGCCGAGGACGTGATCGACGCCTTGCCGCGACAACATGATCTGTTTCGCGAACAGACGGAACCACCACGCCCCGCGGCGCCCCTACCTGCCGCAGCGCTGCAGGCACAGATTTTGGCGCGACTTGGCCCCTCTCCCATCGCAGAAGACCAGCTGTTGCGCGATATCGCAGCCTCGGCTGGCGAGCTCGGACCAGCCTTGGTCGATCTGGAACTCGACGGTCGAATCCAACGTCAGCCCGGTGGGCTCTTGTCACTGGCAGACTGACGACTTATCGCGCGTCGCGGCAAAGCGTGCGGTACCGGCGCAATGGCGGATAGCACACTGGACTCAAGCCAATTTAACACCTGCTAAAGGAACGCATTGACAATCCCGTCTTGCCCCACACATTTTGCACCACCATATATGGCGCCTATTTCGTCGAGCGAGGATTCCCCTTAAATGCCCGTAGTTGTTGTAGAATCTCCGGCCAAAGCAAAAACGATCAACAAATATCTCGGCCCCGACTACACGGTTCTGGCCTCGTACGGCCATGTGCGGGATTTGCCGCCCAAAGACGGATCGGTCGATACCGACCACGAATTTTCCATGAAATGGGAGGTCGGGAACGACAGCAAAAAGCATGTCAAAGCCATCGCTGATGCACTGAAAGAGGACAACGCCCTGATCCTCGCCACCGACCCTGATCGCGAGGGCGAGGCGATCAGCTGGCACCTGCAGGAGGCGCTGACCAAGCGGCGTTCAATCAAGAAGGACACGCCGGTCAGCCGCGTGACCTTCAACGCCATCACCAAGGATGCCGTGACCGAGGCGATGCAGAACCCGCGTCAGGTCGATATGCCTCTGGTCGAAGCCTATCTGGCCCGTCGCGCGCTGGACTATCTTGTGGGCTTCAACCTCTCGCCGGTTTTGTGGCGCAAGCTTCCGGGTGCGAAATCCGCTGGCCGGGTGCAATCGGTCTGCCTGCGTCTGATCGTTGAGCGCGAGATGGAGATCGAGGCGTTCAAACCGGTTGAATACTGGTCGGTCCGGGCTTTGTTTGAAACTCCGCGCGGACAGACCTATGAGGCGCGTCTCGTCACTTATGCCAGCAAGAAGCTGGACAAGCACGACCTCAAAGACGCCACGCAGGCGGAATTGGCGGTACAGGCGATCACCAGCCGCGCGCTGAGCGTCACATCGGTCGAGGCCAAGCCCGCCGCCCGCAACCCCAGCGCGCCGTTCATGACCTCGACCCTGCAGCAAGAGGCCAGCCGCAAGTTCGGCATGGGCGCGCGGCATGCGATGCAGGTGGCGCAGCGGCTGTATGAAGCGGGCTACATTACCTATATGCGGACCGATGGCATCGACATGGCCCCCGAGGCCGTAGCCGCCGCCCGCGATGCGATCTCGGACCGATATGGTGCCGAATACGTGCCGGACAGCCCGCGTATCTACAAGAACAAGGCCAAAAACGCGCAGGAAGCGCACGAATGTATCCGCCCAACGGATATGACGCGCGATGCCAAGGCGCTGAAAGTCACCGATGAAGATCAGCGCAAGCTTTATGATCTGATCTGGAAACGCACCATCGCGTGCCAGATGGCGGCTGCTCGGTTGGAACGCACGACGGTTGAGATCGGCAGCGACGACGGTCAGGTCGGCCTGCGCGCCACCGGACAGGTGGTTTTGTTTGATGGCTTCATGCGGGTCTATGAAGAAGGTCGCGACGATGTGGCCGATGACGACGAAAAGCGCCTGCCGCAGATCATGCAGGGCGATCCGGCGCGCTTTGCCAAAACCTCGCTGCGGGATCAATTCGCGAAAGCCGAGGACAAGGCCGCGATCCTGTCCGACAACGAAGCCGTCCTGGCCCTGCAGCACCATACACAGCCGCCCCCACGCTATACCGAAGCCACGCTGGTCAAGCGGATGGAGGAGTTGGGGATCGGGCGGCCCTCGACCTATGCCAGCATCGTCACCACGATTCAGGACCGAGAATATGTGCGCAAGGACAAGAACCGGCTGATCCCCGAGGAAAAGGGCCGGATCGTCACTATCTTTTTGCTGAACTTCTTCCGGCAGTATGTGGGCTATGAGTTCACAGCCAATCTGGAGGAAGAACTCGACGACGTCAGTGCAGGCGACCGGGATTACAAGGACCTGTTGGGCAAGTTCTGGCGCGATTTCTCGGCGGCGATTGGCGAGACTTCGGAACTGCGCATTTCGGAAGTGCTGGACAAGCTGGACGAGGCATTGGCCCCCCAGCTTTATCCCCCGCGCGAGGACGGTTCCGATCCGCGCATCTGCCCGAAATGCGGTCTGGGGCAGTTGCACCTTAAAACCTCGCGCACAGGTGGGTTCGTCGGCTGCGGGAACTACCCCGAATGCACCTATACCCGTCCCATCGCAGGCGAAGGGGCCGAGGGCGACGAACGGTTGCTGGGTGAGGATGCCGGAGATGAGATCTGGCTGAAATCCGGTCGCTTTGGGCCTTATGTGCAGCGCGGCGAGCCCACGCCCGAGAACAAGAAACCACCGCGCGCCTCCTTGCCCCGAGGATGGAGCAAGGATGACATGGATCTGGACAAGGCGCTGACGCTCTTGTCTCTGCCCCGCCAGATCGGCGAACACCCCGAGGGCGGTATGATCACCTCGAATTTCGGGCGCTTTGGTCCGTATCTGATGCATCAGTTGGCCGATGAGGCCAAGCCGGTCTATGCCAACCTCAAAGACCCCAATGATGTGTTCGAGATCGGCATGAACCGCGCCGTAGAACTTCTGGCCGAAAAGCGCGCCAACCCGGGACGCGGACGGCGGGCCGCGGCGAAGGCGCTTAAAGAGTTGGGTGAACATCCTGACGGCGGCGCGATGCAGGTACTGGATGGGCGCTATGGGCCTTATGTGAAATGGGAGAAGGTCAACGCAACCATTCCCAAGGACATCAAACCCGAAGACGTGACACAGGAAATGGCCATTGAACTGGTCAATGAACGCGCAGCCAAGAAGGGCACCAAAAAGAAAACCGCTCCGAAAAAGAAAAAGGCAGCGACCAAGAAAAGCTGACCTCGACCCAAGCCTCTTGCGCAAGGTTTGACCGGTCCGGCGTCTGTATCTGAATAAAACGGTCAGGTTGTGTGTTTCCTTTCAGACGCGACGTGAGGATGCGTTGCCGAGAAAGGGAACAAACACATGATCAGATTAGCCGTATTGGGCGCTGCAATGGTTTTTGCCTGCGCAGCGCAGGGACATGCAGGCAATAACGCTAAAACCGCAACCGCCGAGATCATCAATGCCCAGGGCGAGGTGATCGGCGAGGCCCATGCCACGCAGGGTCCAAACGGTGTGCTGCTACACGTCAAGGTCTCGGACCTTCCGCCGGGGAAACACGGGCTGCATTTGCACAGCCACGGTGTTTGCGAGCCCGGCGAGGGCTTCAAAACGGCCAAAGGCCATGTCGGCAAAGTCGAAGGAGCCCACGGGCTGATGAACCCCGAAGGCCCCGAGCCGGGCGACTTACCCAATCTCTATGTCGGTACGGACGGCACCGGCGAGATGGAGGCCTTCACGACCCTGATCACGCTGGAAGGCGGCGATCATGCGTTGCTGGATGCGGACGGGTCGACGTTCATCATTCATGAAAGGGCCGATGATCATATCACCCAACCGATTGGGGGCGCAGGTGGGCGAATAGCCTGCGGTATACTAAAGGCCTCGTAAGCAACTTACCGGTCGGGCACCGTAGAAATACCACAACCCCCTTGGATTCGTTGACTTCCCTGTGACGTGGCGGCACAACTCGGCCCAACACCACGTCATTGGGGGAGTTTTCCATGAAGAAAGTCTATGCCAATGCCACTGAGGCGCTCGATGGAGTGATCTCGGACGGCATGCTGATCGCCGCGGGTGGATTCGGCCTGTGCGGCATCCCGGAACTGCTGCTTGAGGCGATCAAAGCCTCTGGTGCCAAGGACCTGACATTTGCCTCGAACAACGCGGGCGTGGATGATTTCGGCATCGGCATCCTGCTGCAGACCAAGCAGGTCAAGAAGATGATCAGTTCGTATGTCGGCGAAAACGCCGAATTCATGCGCCAGTATCTGAGCGGTGAGCTTGAACTGGAGTTCAACCCGCAAGGCACTCTGGCCGAGCGCATGCGCGCCGGTGGTGCAGGCATCCCCGGTTTCTACACCAAGACAGGCGTGGGCACCGTGATCGCCGAGGGCAAAGAGCACAAGGATTTCAACGGCGAGACCTATATCATGGAGGAAGGCATCTTCGCCGACCTCGCCATCGTGAAGGCGTGGAAAGCGGATGACACCGGTAACCTCGTGTTCCGCAAGACCGCCCGCAACTTCAACGTGCCTGCCGCGACCTGCGGCAAGATTTGTGTGGCCGAAGTGGAAGAGATCGTGCCGCGCGGCTCGCTGGACCCGGATTCGATCCACCTGCCCGGTATCTACGTGAACCGCCTGATTCAGGGCAGCCATGAAAAGCGCATCGAACAGCGCACCACCCGCAAGAAGGAGGACGCATAATGCCACAAGAAATTAAAGGGTGGGACCGCAATCAGATGGCCGCGCGCGCGGCAGAGGAACTGGAAGACGGCATGTATGTGAACCTCGGCATCGGGATTCCGACGCTGGTGGCGAACTATGTGGGCGACAAGGACATCACGCTGCAATCCGAGAACGGCATGCTGGGCATGGGCCCCTTCCCGTTTGAGGGCGAAGAAGACGCTGACCTGATCAACGCCGGAAAGCAGACGATCACCGAACTGTCCCGCACCTCCTATTTCGACAGCGCCACATCCTTTGCCATGATCCGCGGCGGCAAGATCGCCGCTGCGATCCTGGGCGCAATGGAAGTGGACGAAAAGGGCGATCTGGCCAACTGGATGATTCCCGGCAAGCTTGTCAAAGGCATGGGCGGCGCGATGGATCTGGTGGCTGGTGTCGGTCGCGTGATCGTCGTGATGGATCACACCAACAAGCATGGCGACTCGAAAGTGCTGAAAGAATGCACGCTGCCCCTGACCGGCCAAGGCGTGGTTGACCGTATCATTACCAATCTGGGTGTGCTGGATGTGGTGGAAGGCGGGTTGAAGATCGTCGAACTGGCGGACGGCGTTAGCGAAGACGAGATGCGCGCTGCAACGCAGGCGACGATCGTCGGCTGACAATCGTCTCGGACATTCAAAAGGCCCGCCCCTGTGCGGGCCTTTATGGTGTCAGCGTCTGAAACACACAGGCATCCGAGATAAACTGCGGCGGGGTCGTGCAAAGCGCGCTGGCCACCTGGAACGCGGCAAGGACCTTCGGTACATAATCCCGGGTCTCGGCATAAGGTGGAACACCGCTGTGTTTTCTCACTGCACCTTCACCCGCGTTATACCCGGCTAGCACAAGAATCGGATCGCTGCCGAATTCTTCCATCAGCCAGTCCAGATACCGCACACCGCCTTCAATGTTCTGTTCGGGTTTGAAACTGTCCTGAACCCCAAATCTCGCGGCTGTGGCCGGCATCAGCTGCATCAAGCCCTGCGCCCCGGCAGAGCTGACCGCCTCGCTCCGTCCAGCAGATTCGACCGAGATGACGGCCAAAACCAACGCCGGTGAGACATTTGTACCGACTGTCGAGCGCAGAATATCGACCCCGCGCTGCTCGGCGATGTTCTGGAGCGTCTGCAACCGAGGTGCAGCCACACCGATCGAAGATGCGGCCCGTATCGCTTGCGGCAACCGCCCCGCGTTGGCCTGTGCCATATCTGGCGACACACGGCCCCAGAAGGCTTTGTAAGACCCGACGGGTTTGGGTGTTGTCGCAATAGGTGGCACGACCGACGCTGGAGGTTTGGTACGCGCGATGATCTCGGGCACGGCCAACTCGGCCCCGGTACTCGGCGCGGCGGGCGAGGCATCATGCTGTTCTGGGGTGATCTGAATCGTCACGCGCGGGCGCTGCCCCGGCTTTGGCGCTTTTATACGTTTATATACGCCACGCGGTTCTTGCTCGGCCGTATATGCGGGCATAGCGCCCGAAATGAGTAACGCCGTCACGGCGGCGCATGCGACTGCGTCCCGGAAATACATTTGCCTGCCTCTGCTTTCTTGTTTTTCAGTATTTTGAACCCCGAATCCGCCCGCAACACCAGAAAAACTAAGTCAAATGGGGCAATTTCGCCTCATTTGCCGCCGTTTTGCATCGCCGCCCATAACGCCCTCAAAAAAGATTCAGAATATTTATATTTGATTACAGTGAGTTGCGTAATTTTTTGCGAAAAAGTTAAGGTTTGAGAAAAAAAACCGGTGTTTGGCCCAATTCCTGCCACGCACAAGGGGCAAAACTATTCCCATACCGAGACGAACGGGAGCGGACTGAGAGAGAAAGCTCTGGAAGACGCCGAGGTTAATTTACTTTTTGATCCTTTAGGAGGGACGTACCATGATCAAGTTCATCAAGAACTTCCGCAAAGACGAAGACGGCGCCGTAACTGTAGACTGGGTCGTTCTGACCGCAGCTGTTGTTGCTCTGGCAGCCATTGCATACGGCCAGGTTAAAGCCGGCGCCAGCGATCTGGCGGGCGACGTTGAATCGGCACTGAAAGGCGCCAACGTCGGCACCATCGTACTGCGCTAATCTAGCAGTTACGTAAAAAGAATTGGGGCTGTGCCTTCTTTAAGGCATAGCCCCTTATTTTTAACACCAACTTGATGGTCCGATATGTTTACTAAATATCAGCGTTTTTTGAAGGATGAGTCCGGCGCCATCACTGCCGATTGGGTCGTTTTGACCGCCGCAATCGTCGGCCTCGGCGCGCTGGCCTTTTCATACCTTTCCGGTCCTGTCCAAAATATTGACGCGCAAACCGGCAAAGCACTTGCAGATGCGGATGTGGGGACTTTGGTCATCCGCTAGGGTTAGCGCGTATTCTGGGGTTGGCGGGTGAAAAACCCCAGGCAACATGCGGAGCCTGCTAAAAATCTCAGGATTGTCCCCCTTTTCGACACAATTCGCCGCTAACAGATTCGATGAGTTAGGTTTGCGCTGTGCGTGCAAGCTGAAATGAACAACTAAGAATAAAGGGGACGCGAATGCGTGCAGTATTTGGACTGGTCCTGATCATAGGGGTCGCGTTGGCTGCTGGTGCAGTTTATCTGGCTCGCGAATTCATCGCCGAGAATCAGGCAAAGCTGGAACAGGAGCGTCTGTTGCGCGAACAAGCGCAGGCCAACGCGCAGACCGAGGTGGTTCCGACCGTTGGCGTGCTCGTCTCGACACGTGCTTTGCGATACGGGGAAAAACTGACCAAGGAAGACGTACGGGTCGTACAATGGCCCGAAGACGCGATTCCAGAGGGCAGTTTTGTCGACATGGCGGTTCTGTTCCCGGAAACCGGCGACAACGAACGGTTCGTGTTACGCGCAATGGAAATAGACGAAGCTTTGATGGAGGTTAAGGTAACCCGCCCCGGTGAAGCGGCTGGCTTAACCTCGCGCCTGGAAAAAGGTATGCGCGCATTCACAATCAGTGTTGATGTGGCATCCGGCGTTTCCGGCTTTCTGCGCCCCGGTGATAATGTGGATGTCTATTGGACCGGATCGTTGCGCGGCGCAATCGAAGGTGCCAACGGCGAGATTACGCGCCTGATTCAAACCAGTATCGAGCTTGTTGCTGTTGACCAGACGGCGGGATCCGATCTGACCGGTGCAACCATCGCCCGCACCGTGACAGTAGCCGTCACCCCGGAACAGGTTGCGGCTCTGGCTCAGGCTCAGAACACGGGTCGCTTGTCTCTGGCGTTGGTCGGGGTTCAGGACGACACCATCGCAAGCGCAATCGAAATTGATCAGCGTAAATTGCTGGGAATCAAAGAAGCGGCTCCGGTTCCCGTTGTGGCCGAAAAGAAGGTTTGCACCATCAAAACACGGCGTGGCGGCGAAATTGTCATGACCGAGATTCCCTGCACAAACTGACGCCTATTCAGACTGTTAACAGATCGGGGCCGCACATCTTGTGTGGCCCCTTCTTTGTGGTTGTTGCGGAATATCCACATAAGGAAAATTCCAGAAACCATTGATTATTGCAATAAATCCGGAATTGACGCAGGGTTTCGAGACATAGGGCATTAGACCCAATAAAAATCGAGTGGTGATCGGAGAGGCAGGTCACATGAAATTACGTTCCTGGATTGGCGCGGCCCTGATGGGGCTGGCGCTTACTTTTGGTCCTGTCGGCGATGCCGCCTGGGCTCAAGATCTTCGCGTGGTTAAAAAAGGGACAGTGGAAACACTGGACGTTCCCGTTAACCGCGCAATTGTGGTGGAAAGCGAACAGCCGTTCGCCGACATCAGCATTGCCAATGCCGGCATTGCAGACATCTCAACCTTGTCGGATCGCACGATCTATGTCCTTGGCCGCGCGCCGGGCATGACGACTCTGACCTTGTTCGACGGCGCAGGTAATCTGCTGACCAACGTTCGGGTTCGCGTCGCACCGGATGTGACCGAGTTTAAAGAGCGTCTTCGTCAGATTCTTCCGAACGAAACCATCGAAGTTCGGACCGCAAATGACGGTATCGTTCTATCCGGCACAGTATCCAGCAGTGCCCGCCTGGCGCGCGCGCTGGAGCTTGCAGAACGCTATGCGCCTGAACGGGTTTCGAACCTGATGAGCGTTGGTGGCGTACAGCAGGTCATGCTGAAAGTGCGTTTTGCGGAAATGAACCGCTCGGTTGCCAAGAATCTCTCGGCATCGCTGGGGATCGGAGGAACGGATGTCACTGCGGGTATCAACACCTTGAACAACCAAGGTGCGCTGAGCAACGCTTTGGCCAACAATATTCCATTTGCCCAGACCAATACGGGCGCGGTCCTGTTTGGCTTCGGCGCGGGTTCGACGCAGGTTCGCTTGTTGCTGGAAGCGCTTGAATCAAAAGGTCTTGCGCGCAGTCTGGCTGAACCGAACCTTTCGGCTTTGTCCGGACAGGAAGCAGAATTCCTGGCAGGTGGCGAAGTACCGATTCCGGTTCCGCAGGACGATGGCGCGATCGCGATTGAATACCGTGCATTCGGTGTTGAACTGTTGTTCACGCCACGCGTCACAGACGGTGACTTGATCAACCTTGAGATGGGCGCGTCCGTATCGAGCATCGACCCGACGTCCAGCTTTACCATTCAGGGCGACTCGGTCCCCAGCTTTATCGTACGTGCGTCGAAAACGACCGTTGAATTGCGGGATGGAGAAAGCTTTGCCATCGCAGGCCTGATTCAGGATGACTTCACGGACCTGAGCAACCAAATTCCCTGGCTGGGCGACGTCCCTGTCCTTGGGGCTTTGTTCAGAAGTGCGGAATATCAGCGTGAGCAATCCGAACTGGTCATCATTGTCACGGCACATCTTGTGTCGCCGACCCGCGGCGAAGCATTCGCTTTGCCCACAGATCGCGTCAAACCGCCCAGCGAGTTTGATCTGTTCGTCAACGGCCGTGTTGCCCGGACCGAACGCGCAGGAAACGGTGCAGCCTCGGAGATCGCCAAACAAGACTTTGGCAGCTCTTATGGCTACGTCCTGGATTGATTGAAAGGATAAGACCAATGCAAAAGTGGATCTTAACACTGGGTCTGTCGGTTGCTGTCGCCGCCTGTACACGTGAGGCAGGTTACGAAATCGACCAGGGTACATTCGGCAACGCCAACTTCAACAATATCCAAGTTGCGACTGGCAAGCTGACATACGGGCAGATTCTTGGGCAGCGATTCGCAGCCGAAGTGCCAACCCAGATCAACTTCGCTTTCGACAGTGCGAAACTGGATGCCACCGCCCAACGCATACTGGTGCAGCAGGCCAACTGGATCAAACAGTTCCCCGAAGCGCGGTTCCGTGTCTACGGACACACGGATGCCGTGGGATCGGCGGCCTATAACAACAGCCTGGGCCAGCGCCGTGCAAATGCGGCGGTCGCGTTCCTGACGCGGCAAGGCATCGCGCGAAATCGTCTGGAAGCTGTCGCCTCGTTCGGCAAAAGCCAGCCTCTGATCGATACGCCAAACAGAGACCGCCGCAATCGCCGCACGGTGACCGAGGTTTCAGGCTTTGTCGACAACCATCCCCTGCTGCTGGATGGAAAATACGCCGAGGTCATCTATCGCGAATATGTCGAGAGCGCGACCCGGGAAAGCTATATCCAGAGCGAGGACTCGGGCGAGTCCGAATAACTCTACAATAAAATGTGATTGGGCGGCATCGTCGCCCAATTCCCAACAATTGGTTCTTTTGCGCCCAATTCTCGCCCAACTTCCAAGCGACCTTGACAACAATTGGGTGACCTGCGGCCAAGTTTGACCGCATCGGGCGACAGCATACCAGAACTGACCCTTCAGCGTTCATACGGTTTGCTCAGCCCTCACGACGAGGATTGTGTTAATGACGAGCGCGACGCCGCAAGACGAAAATTCAGCCATTCTGGCCTGCACCATCAGCCGGGACGTCCAGAACTTCGACCTGTTGATCGAAGATATGGAAGCCGAACTTGGCGAACGATGGGGCGACCTGGGATTTGCCGAAGCTTTGGCTTTTTTCAGCCAGCCCGAGGCAGAATCACTGCAATTTGTGGCACTTGCACTGGACGGTGAAGACGAAGACAACCTGACGCTGATGGGGGAAATCATCACTCAGGCCAAGGAAAAGGGCATCAAGGTCGTTCTGATTGCCGAAGACGTCTCTCCGGCCTCGCTTCACCAGCTCTTGCGCAAGGGGGCGGATGAGTTTGTCCCCTACCCGCTTCCGGAAAACGAATTGAGCGAAGCCATCGCGCGTATGAATGCGCCCGACCCGGTTGCGGTGGCGCAGGCGGCGGTGCCACTGACGGCGGGCGATTCGAAGGAAGGCGCCCTGTTTGTGGTACACGGTCTTGCTGGCGGCGTCGGCGCGACAACGCTGGCGGTAAATCTGGCCTGGGAGCTGGCAAATGTGTCGGCCAAGGAGAATCCAAAAGTCTGTCTGATTGATCTGGACCTCCAATATGGAACGGTATCGACCTATCTGGACTTGCCCCGCCACGAATCCGTCTTTGAGATGCTGTCGGACACCGACTCGATGGACGAAGAGTCCTTTGGACAGGCATTGCAGACATTTGAAGACAAATTGCAGGTTTTAACCGCCCCTTCCGATATGGTGCCATTGGACATCATCACGCAGGAAGACGTGCAACGTGTCATCGATACGGCCCGTCGGCATTTCGACTATGTGATTGTGGACATGCCCAAAACACTGGTTCATTGGTCCGAAACCGTGTTGCAGGCCGCTCATGTCTACTTTGCCATGATCGAACTGGACATGCGCTCGGCCCAGAATGCCCTGCGCATGAAGCGAGCCCTTCAGGCCGAGGAACTTCCGTTCAACAAGCTGCGTTTTGCCATGAATCGCGCGCCGAAATTCACCGATCTCAGCGGCAAGGGTCGGGTCAAGCGGATGGGTGAAAGCCTGGGCATTTCCATCGACCTGTTGCTGCCGGACGGTGGCAAACCCGTCATGCAAAGCGGCGATCACGGTCTGCCGCTGGCCAATTCCGCCGCCAAGAACCCGCTGCGCCGCGAAATCGCAAAACTTGCACAGTCGTTGCACAGCCTTGGCAGCAGCGACGCTGAAGCAGCATAACCCGAAGGAGAGCCGCGGTGTTTTCAAGATACAAGAAACAGCCAGCCGCACAGCCGGTTGAGACCCAAGCCCCCACCGCTGAAGCTCCGGCAGCTGCTCCGGCGGCAAGTTCAAATGGGAGCGCAGTTGCGCGCAAACCCATCCCGAAGAAAAAATCTGCCGAAGTGACGGTCAGCGACAAAGAGCGCAAGCGCAAAGAGCGTCTGGGAGAGATCAAGGTCGAGCTTCACCGCGAGCTTCTTGAAAACCTGAACCTTGGCGCTCTGGAAAATGCCGCTGAATCCGAATTGCGGACGGAAATCAGCGCGATCGCCAGCGAAGTGCTGGAAGCACGCAATATCGTCCTGAACCGAGAAGACCGCACACAGCTCAATAAAGAACTGTATGACGAGGTCACCGGTCTTGGGCCATTGGAAACCTTGCTGCAGGACGATTCGGTCAACGATATTCTGGTGAACGGGCCGCAACAGATCTTTGTGGAACGCGCGGGTAAGCTGGAACTCAGCGACATCACCTTCAAGGATGAAAAGCACCTGATGCGGATCATCGACAAGATCGTGTCCGCCGTGGGTCGTCGCGTTGATGAATCCAACCCTTATGTTGACGCCCGTCTTGCCGATGGCTCCCGTTTCAACGCCATGGTTCCACCGATTGCCGTTGATGGCTCGCTGGTTTCCATTCGTAAGTTCAAAAAAGACAAGCTGGGCATTGACGATCTGGTCAATTTCGGCGCGTTCACCGAGGAAATGGCCGCCTATCTGCAAGCCGCTGTGTCGACCCGTCTGAACATCATCGTCTCGGGCGGTACAGGTTCGGGTAAGACGACCACGCTGAACGCCCTGTCCAGCTTTATCGACGATGCCGAACGCATCCTGACCATCGAGGATACCGCGGAACTTCAGCTGCAACAGACCCATGTGGGCCGGATGGAAAGCCGCCCGCCCAACGTCGAAGGCAAAGGCGAAGTCAGCCCGCGCGACTGTCTGAAAAACGCCCTGCGTATGCGCCCTGACCGCATCATCGTGGGTGAGACGCGTGGCGCCGAGGTGATCGACATGCTGCAGGCCATGAACACTGGCCACGACGGCTCGATGACGACGATCCACGCCAACTCGGCCCGTGACGGGATCTCGCGTCTGGAAAACATGATCGCGATGGCCGGGATCGAAATGCCGATCAAAGCGGTCCGCAGTCAGGTCTCAAGCGCTGTGAACCTCATCGTGCAGGCCAGCCGTCTGCAGGATGGTTCACGCCGCATGACCTCGATCACCGAGATCACCGGGATGGAAGGCGATGTGATCTCGATGCAGGAAATCTTTAAGTTTCAGCGTGTTGGACTGACGCCGGATAACAAGATCATCGGCCACTTCACCGCGACCGGCGTACGCAGCCACTTTTCCGAACGCTTCCGCCTTTGGGGCTTTGATCTGCCCGCGTCCATTTACGACCCCACCACGATGTAGGAGACTGAACAATGCAATTGCCTATGGAGGCACTCATCTATGTCGTGATCTTCGTCGGAGTCGTCCTCCTGGTCGAAGGTATTTATCTGGTCGCTTTTGGAAAATCCATCAGCCTGAACAGCCGCGTCAACCGGCGTTTGGATATGATCGACAAAGGGGTTGGCCGCGAAGAAGTTCTGGAACAGCTGCGCAAGGAAATGCAGCAGCACATGAAGTCTCAGAGCATTCCGCTTTATTCCCTATTGGCGGACAAGGCTCAGAAAGCGGCGATTGCGTTTTCCCCTAAGCAATTGATTCTAGTAATGGTGTTGCTCGCCGGTCTCGCCTTCCTGGGCCTCAGCATCGGAACCGCGACAGAGCCTGTGCTGCGCGCAGCCATTTCGGTCGTCATTGGTGTCGGCGCGGTTTACACTTGGGTCAGCCGCAAGGCGAGTAAACGGATGAGCATGCTTGAAGAACAATTGCCGGACGCAGTCGAATTGATGGTTCGATCATTGCGCGTCGGCAACCCGTTCGTGTCATCCGTTCAGATCGTGGCTTCCGAAGTCGAAGACCCGCTTGCCACCGAATTTGGCATTATCTCGGATGAGGCAGCTTATGGCCGCGATGTTGGCGAGGCTCTCAAGGATATGGCCGAGCGACTGGGCATGCAGGATTTACGCTTTCTGGCCGTGGCCGTTTCGATCCAGCAACAATCCGGTGGTAACCTGGCCGAAATTCTAGCCGGACTGGCCAAAGTGATCCGGGCCCGTTTTCGTCTGTTCCGGCGTGTCAACGCAATCACGGCCGAGGCAAAGTGGTCTGGCAAGTTCCTGTCGGGTTTCCCGCTGGCGTGTCTGGTCTTCATTCTGGTCAAGGATCCCAACTACTACGACTCGGTTCTGGACCACCCCTACTTCATCCCCGCATGCTTCTTTGTCGGCATCATGCTGACTTTGAACCTAATCGTCATGCGCATTCTTACGAACATCAAGGTCTGAGGGCTGCGGTATGGAATTCTTGAATCAAATCAACGACCTGCTCAAACAGCATCTTGGTGAATTTGGCCCGCTTATCGTGGTGGGTGTGCTTGGGGTCCTCATGATCCTGATCACCATCCCGCTGATGCTCAATCAGCGCGAGGACCCGCTGAAAAAGCTTCAGCGCAGCACTGCCCCGCCCAAGGCGAAGAAGAACAACAAACAGGAACGCCTGCGGCAGGCGGGGGGCAATCAGCAACTTGAGAAATTCGCGAACTTCCTTGAGCCCAAGAACCAGGAAGAGTATTCGGCCGTTCAACTCAAATTGCGTCAAGCCGGATATCAGTCCAAGGACGCGGTGCGGTTCTTTCACTTTTCCCAGTTTGCACTTGGCATCGTCGGTCTGTTGATCGGTGTTCTGCTGGTAACAGTGCTGGCCGGTGATCAAGAGTTCGATCAGACACAGATTCTGCTGCGCGTCTTCACGCCGGGCGCTGCCGGATATTTCTTGCCGAAATACTGGATCACCCGTCGCGTTGAAGAGCGTAAGGAAGCGATTGTCAGCGGGTTCCCGGACACGCTCGATCTGATGCTCGTCTGTGTGGAAGCTGGTCAATCCCTGGATCAGGCGATTGTGCGCGTTTCTGGCGAAATGAAGGCTTCATACCCCGATATCGCGCTTGAATTTGAAGTTGTGGCGCATGAGATGAAGGCCGGCAAGGAAAAAGACACGGTTCTGCGTGACTTTGCGACCCGTTGCGGTGTTCAGGACGTCAGCGCATTTGTGACTGTGATGATCCAGTCGGCAACTTTCGGTACATCGATTGCCGAAGCGCTGAGAGTTTATGCGGACGAAATGCGTGACAAACGTGTGATGCGCGCGGAAGAGGCGGCAAACAAGTTGCCAACGAAAATGACCCTTGCCACTATGATGCTGACAGTGCCGCCGCTACTGCTTATCCTGGTTGGTCCATCGGCCAAAGGCATCATGGAGTTCGGCAGCGGCTCAGGACCAGGTGTCGGCGGATAACCGAATGAAAAAATATCCAGGCGCAGCCTTTGCATGGTTTCGCAAGATGCTTCAAACCACCATGGTTATCGCCATGGTGGTATCTTGCACTGAAAGCACCCCTTCCGTTGATCCCTTCGCGCCCGGTGTGGACCCTGACGGCGCCGCTGCGGATGAAATCACGATCGGCAACCGCCTGATGGCCGCTGGGGAATATGAACTGGCGCTGAAATCTTTTACCCGCGCCGCTCTGGACCAGGGTTTAACACCACAAATCCTGACATCCATGGGCACCGCCAATCTGGGATTACAGCGCGTTGGTCAGGCTGAACCTCTGCTGCGCCGCGCTGTCGAAGATGATCCCGACTGGCCCGTTGGCTGGAATAATCTGGGGGTTTTTCTGATGGAAACCGGCCAGTACGCCGAGGCATCGCAGGTCTTCCGTCGGGCCTATGCGCTGGACAATGGCGAAAGTGACGCAATCCGGGACAATCTGCGGTTAGCACTCGCAAAAATGGAAAATCCTGTTAATAATACTCCGCAAGAACAAGAATTTGAGCTGGAACAACGCGGCGACGGAGAATTCGTTCTGCGCAAAATCCAGTAACAGAGGCAAGAGCAGTAAAAGGACGCAAAAATGCGCCATTCTTTCGTGATTCCGTCCATCGTTGTATGTGGGCTGGTTCTGACCGCCTGCGCAAAAGAAACCGAAGATGAAAAGGTTGAGCGTACTTTTCAGGAGGTCAACGTCATTGACGAGACCAACCTGAATGACGTGATGCTGAACGCAGCCGATCCGAACGAGGCCGTCACCTATTTCCAGAATACCGCGGTCAAAAACCCCGAACGGATCGATATTCAGCGCGGCCTCGCCATCAGCCTGACCCGTGCGCAGCGATATACCGAAGCCGGTGGGGCCTGGAAACGTGTCGTGGGCATGAAAGGTGCCACCGATGCGGATCGGGTCGAACTGGCGGACGCTCAGGTACGCAGCGGCAACTGGGACGCCGCCAAGACAACATTGGACAAGATCCCGCCGACCTTTGAAACCTTCAAACGCTACCGGCTGGAAGCTGTGGTCGCGGATTCCAACAAAGACTGGAAACGCGCCGATCATTTCTATGAAACCGCTATCGGGCTGACCACGCGGCCTGCCGGTGTGATGAACAACTGGGGCTATTCCAAGCTAACCCGTGGTGACTATTCCGGTGCCGAACGGCTGTTTACCGAGGCCATTCGTCAGGACAATTCCCTGTTTACCGCAAAGAACAATCTGGTTCTGGCCCGCAGCGCACAAGGCAACTACGGATTGCCGGTCGTACCCATGTCACAGGTCGAACGTGCACAGTTGCTTAACACCATGGGCATCTCGGCGGTGAAGCAGGGCGACCTCACGACGGCCAAAAATCTGTTCCGCGAGGCGATTGCGACCCACCCGCAGCATTTTGACGAAGCTGTCCGTTCGCTGCGCGCGCTCGAGGAAACCTGATCCATGGCGATCCCTGCGGTGGCGGCGGCGTGGTTCTTGCCCTTCGTGCTGCCCATCTGTTTTTACGTCGCCTTCACAGATATGCGTGACATGCGGATCAAAAACCACGCTGTCGTGGCCTTGTTCGTCGTCTTCATCGGTATCGGGCTAATCGTCCTGCCACCATGGGCTGGTGATTGGATTTCGGGGCATATCGGCCCGCTCTCTGTTTCGCTTCCGGTTTATGCCTGGCAGATTTTTCACGTGGCTGTGGTTCTGATCCTCGGGATTCTGGCCAACGCTGCCGGGCTGATGGGGGCTGGGGACGCGAAATTCTGTGCCGCCGCTGCCGCGTTCGTCTGGGTGCCTGACCTGATGTTGGTTCTGGTGATCCTTACCGCCACAACGCTGGGGGCCGTGACGGCGCATCGTCTTGCCAAACGCAGCCCTCTGCGCCGTATGGCACCGCATTGGGAAAGCTGGGATCGGGGCAAACAATTCCCAATGGGTCTGGCCCTTGCAGGCAGCCTGAGCATCTATTTGATTTTGGGCGCAATTCACGGATCGTAAACAATCATCACCACGCCTTGCCTGTGCCTTGGTACTGCCACAAAGCCACGTCAAATTTTTTACAACAAACCCTGTATTGGGTTGTTGGCGTGATAATTTGATGGACGAGTCCCGCACATGAATATGCAGACGACTGCCGTGATGGCCCCCCCCGCCCCGAAGGGCCTGGCTGAAATGCAACTCCCGCTGGTGATGATGCGGGACATTCTGTTGAAAACCATCTTTCGCAAGAACGTTGATACAGTCTCGGAAGTTGCAGAAGCGATTTGTCTGCCGGGCGCGGTCACTCAGGAGCTGATCGACATTGCACGCGAACAGAAGTTGCTGGAGGCGACGGGTACGCTGAATGCAAACAGTGGCAACGAAATGGGCTATCAACTCACGGACGCCGGCAAGGCCCGCGCGCTGGACGCGCTCAGCCAGTCGGAATATTTCGGTGCCATGCCGGTACCGCTTGATGTGTATCGCGAACAGGTCAAGCGGCAGTCCATCCGCAATATCCAAGTCACGCGCGATCAGCTGACCGGGGCCATGGGCCATCTGGTTTTGCCCGACAGCCTGCTGGATCATCTGGGCCCTGCGGTCAGTGCGGGCCGGTCGATCCTGATGTATGGCCCGCCGGGCAACGGTAAATCTTCGATCTCGAACGGGATTCGCGATGCGCTGGGTGACAATGTCTATGTTCCGCGCGCCATCGAGTATTCCGGTCAGGTTATCACTGTATATGACCCGATCGTGCATACCGCGATCGAGCAGGAGGCTGATGATCCCAACAGCCTGCGCCGCCGCAAGCGGTTCGACACGCGATACGTGCAATGTGAACGGCCCACCGTTGTGACGGGTGGCGAACTTTCGCTCAATATGTTGGACCTTGTTTATAACCCAACCGCGCGGACCTATCAGGCCCCGCTGCAGTTAAAATCCACTGGCGGCATCTTCATCGTGGACGACCTTGGCCGTCAGGCCGAACCGCCTCAGGCCCTGATCAACCGCTGGATCGTTCCGCTGGAGGAAAGCAAGGATATTCTGGGCCTGCAATCGGGTGAAAAGTTCGAAGTGCCTTTTGACACGTTGGTCATCTTCTCGACCAACTTCCACCCGAACGAAATCTTTGACCAAGCGGCCCTGCGTCGTATCTTTTTCAAGATCAAGATCGATGGCCCCAATCAGGAAAATTTCCTTAAAATCTTTGCGATGGTTGCCCGCAAGCGCGGAATGCCACTGGACGAGGCCGCGTTGGTGCATCTGCTGAAGGTCAAATATCCGACAATCAACAATGTCTATGCGAACTATCAGCCAATCTTCCTGATCGACCAGATGATCTCGATCTGCGAGTTCGAAGGCATCCCTTATCAGATGAACCCCGATCTGATCGACCGTGCATGGGCCAACATGTTCGTCAAGGAAGAGAAGATCATTCACTAGCCCCTGCCATTCTGATCCCCGGCGGGTAATCTGTGACCATGACGCAGATTCCCGCCCCGATCACCGATTGGTTCACTGCCAAAGGCTGGTCAATCCACCCACATCAGCAAGAGATGTTCGACCGGGCCTCTGATCCGGCAACTCTGCTGATCGCGCCCACAGGCGGTGGGAAAACCATGGCCGGGTTCCTGCCATCTCTGGCCGAACTGGCCGGCGGAACACATCCGGGCCTGCACAGCATCTATGTCTCGCCGCTCAAGGCGTTGGCGGCGGACATCCGGCGCAATCTGCGCGGGCCGGTTGAGGACATTGGCCTGCCTATCCGGATTGAGGACCGCACCGGCGACACATCGGCCACGCAGAAGAAACGGCAACGCGTGGACCCGCCGCATATCCTGCTGACTACGCCGGAAAGCCTGGCTCTGCTTACCTCATACGAAGACGCGCCCCGGATGTTTGCCGGGGTGCAGCGTATCATCGTGGATGAGATACATGCGCTGTCTGAAAGCAAGCGCGGCGATCAACTGATGCTGGCGCTGGCACGCGTACAGACACTCTGCCCCGGTCTGCGCCGCGTCGGCCTGTCGGCCACGGTCGAAGACCCCCAGGGAATTGCGCGTTTTCTGGCCCGCCATCCCGATCCTTGTCACATTATTCAGGCCGATCCCGGGCCCGATCCCGATATCGCGATGCTGCAGACAAACGAAATGCCGCCTTGGTCGGGCGGTGGGGCCGCCTATGCCATTCCAGCCGTTCTTGAACAAATCAGGCAACACAAGACAACACTGATTTTCCACAACACCCGCGCGCAGGCCGAGATTTTCTTTCATAACCTTTGGCTCGCCAATGACGACGGTCTACCCATCGGTATCCATCATGGCAGTCTGGACCGGCAACAGCGCGAACGGGTCGAGGCTGCAATGGTTCGCGGAGATCTGCGGGCGATTGTGTGCACCGGCAGCCTCGATCTGGGGATTGACTGGGGTGACGTCGATCTGGTGATCCAGATCGGCGCCCCGAAAAACGTCAAACGGCTGGTTCAGCGGATCGGGCGGGCCAACCACCGATATAATGCCCCGTCCAAAGCCTTGCTGGTGCCCGCTAACAGGTTCGAAGTTGTCGAGTGCGTCGCGGCGCTTGAAGCGGCTCGGGCGCATGATCTTGACGGTGAACCCCGCGGAGCGGGGCCTCGGGATGTATTGTGTCAGCATATCCTGATCGCGGCGGCCAGCGGTCCGTTTGATGCCAGCACATTGTACCGGGAGATGACCTCGGCCGGGCCTTATGCTCATCTGGAACGGGCCGCTTTCGATGCCTGTCTTGAGTTTTGTGCAACCGGAGGCTACGCGCTGAAGGCCTATGACCGCTGGCAGCGCCTGCAACAACGCTCGGACGGATTGTGGCAGCTGCGCGACCCGCGCGCGGCCCAGCGGATCCGGATGAATCTGGGCACGATACAGGACACGAACACCCTGAAAGTCCGCCTGAGGCGCAATCGTGGGGGCAAGCCGTTGGGAGAGGTGGAAGAGGCGTTTGCAGCCTCGCTGACCCCGGGCGATACATTTCTGATCGGAGGTCAGATCGTGCGCTACGAGGGCCTGCGCGAAATGGTGGTCGAGGTTAGCCGACGCGCGGATAAAAAGCCAAAGGTCGCAGTTTTTGGGGGCACCAAATTCGCCACATCCACTCAATTGAGCGACCGGATTTTGCGCATGCTGAATCAGACGAAATGGCCTCAGCTGCCGTCGCACACGGCCGAGTGGCTGGCCCTGCAACGCGAGATCTCGCGCCTGCCGCAACGGGATCGGTTGCTGATCGAGAGTTTTCCCAATGAGGGGCGCGAAAACCTGTGTGTCTATGGGTTTGCCGGGCGCAACGCCCAGCAGACTTTGGGCCTGTTGCTGACCAAGCGGATGGAAGATATGGGCCTGGCCCCCTTGGGCTTTGTCGCCACCGACTATGCCACGCTGATCTGGGGACTTGATGCGGTCACCGATCCCCGGCCGCTGTTTGAACGGGACGCGTTGCGCGATGGGCTGGAAACATGGCTGGCCGGGAACGCGGTCATGAAACGGACATTTCGCGCTTCGGCCACCATTGCGGGTCTGATCGAACGAAATACGGGCGGTCAGCGCAAAAGCGGGCGGCAGGCGACGTTCTCGTCAGATATTCTGTACGACACATTGCTGAAATACGACCCTGATCATCTGCTGATGCAGATCACCCGCGAAGAGGCCATGCGCGGGCTGGTTGATTTCGGCCGGATCGAAGCCATGCTGGACCGGATCGGAGACCGGATCGACCTTCTGCGCCTGGATCGGGTCTCGCCCCTTTCTGCACCTTTGTTTCTGGAGGTCGGTAAAATTCCGGTCAAGGGCGAGGCCGAGGAACGATTGCTGGCCGAAGAAAGTACGCGTCTTTTGCAAGCAGCTGGACTGGAAACCGGGTGATATCGCTTGATCACCGCGCAATTCCACGTCAAGAACAGATCATGAACGCAGTTGAATTTACTTTTGCGGATCAAACCCTGATGGCCCTCGGATCGGGGGCCTTGTGGTGGCCAGCCCAGGGCGTGTTCTGTGTTTCGGACCTGCATTTGGGCAAATCCGAACGCCTCGCCCGCCGGGGTGGCCCGACCCTGCCCCCTTATGACACACGCGAAACGCTTGCCCGCCTGACATCGGATCTGGCGCAAACCCGCGCGAATGTGGTGATCTGCCTGGGCGACAGTTTTGACGATCTGAGGGCCGCGACCACGCTGGATACATCGGAGCAATTGCAGATTGCAACTCTGCAGGCCGGGCGTCGTTGGATTTGGATCGAAGGCAACCACGATCCCGGCCCGGTCGAGTTGGGTGGCAGCCATCTTGCTGAATGGAACCAAAACACCATTGTCTTTCGCCACATCGCCCAGCCCGACGCCGCGCGCGAGATTTCCGGGCATTACCATCCCAAGGTGCGGCTTGGGGTAAGAGGCCGGTCCATTTCTCGTCCTGCGTTCCTGCTGGACGACACCCGTCTGATCCTGCCGGCCTACGGCACCTATACCGGTGGGTTGCGCAGTTCAGACACGGCTTTGGCCGGACTTATGGCAAATAACGCTCGGGCCATTCTGACCGGGGATCACCCAAGGATGGTGCCCATGCCGCGATAGGTGGTCAGATGATGCCTGCGGCCTCGAGCACAGGTTTGTATTTGCGGCTGACCGGAACACGCTCATTGTTGCACAGGCGAAGCCAGGTTTTGCCCTGCTCCCTTTCGACCCCCGCGATGGCCGCATCCACCACCCAGTGTGAACGATGGGTGCAATGGCCCTGTACCGGTTCCATCTCGTGGATCGCGTCGGTGAAACGCAGACGGATCGTATAAGTTCCCTGAGACGTGACAACATCCACATAGTGATCCCGGACGCTGAGGCGATAGATCTGGCCCTGAAACGACGCATGTAATCGGCGGACCAAGCGTGGTGGCGGGGTGTTCGGTGTGACGCCCTCAGGGTCTTTGCCTCTGACCAGCATCAGCCCCGTGGCAAACATCAGACCATAGGGAGTGACGGACAGTAACCCGGGCGCATCCTGCCCACCGACCGTAAAGATTATCCAGGTCAGAAGCCACAAAGACGGCGCAAAAAGCGACAGGATGAGCAGGGCAAACAACACATCGCGATAAACTCGGCTGATGTCGGGAATATGGGTGCGCACCAACGAAGTTGCGGCCCAACTCGCCCCAAGGGCCAAGGCCATCACGCCAGTCCAAAAGACCAGCCGCAAGGCAAAGGACAGGTCCATATCCCTGAACGGTGCAAAGGAATATGCCAGCAGCGGTATAAAAACCAGGCCCGCGATCACCCTTTGAGGGCTGCACATCGCCAGAATCGGCTTCAATTCAAACGTCATACCAGAAACTGCGCCCCTCCCAGAGCACTGCCAACACATCTGGGTCGCAAAGGATCAGCGACCGAACCTATTGGAGTGAAGGGCTTACCACTGGTTGCCAAAAAGGCAAAGTCGTTAATGTGCGAATTAATCTGGTTTTAATCTTTGCAAAAGAACATGTTGGAGCGAGCCACGCCGAGCAATGCGCGCCTCGCTCCTAAGATGTCAGGCTGTCAGCCCCTCAGGCTCGGGCAGACCATTCGCCCGGCAGCAGGCTGTGACGGTATTGGCCAGCAGGCACGCGATGGTCATCGGACCAACACCGCCCGGAACCGGTGTGATGGCACCGGCCCGCTCGGACGCGCTGGCAAAATCCACGTCACCGACCAGCTTGTTCTTGCCGTCGCGTTCAATCCGGTTGATGCCCACGTCGATGACGGTCGCGCCTTCCTTGATCCAGTCGCCCGGCACCATCTCGGGGCGGCCCACGGCGGCCACGACGATATCGGCACGGCGTACAACCTCGGGCAGGTCCTTGGTGCGCGAATGTGCAATGGTCACGGTGCAGCTGTCGCCCAGCAGCAGTTGCGCCATTGGCTTGCCGACAATGTTCGACCGGCCAATCACAACCGCATCCATACCCGACAGCGAGCCGTGATGGTCGCGCAGCATCATCAGGCAGCCCAACGGCGTGCACGGCACCATTGATTTCTGACCTGTACCCAGCAGACCCACGTTCGAAATATGGAACCCGTCAACGTCCTTGGCCGGATCAATCGAGTTGATCACCAGATCTTCGTTCAGATGTTTGGGCAGCGGCAGTTGCACCAGAATGCCATGCACAGCCGGATCATTGTTCAGCTTGTCGATCAGCGCCAGCAGGTCTTCTTCGGACGTGTCCGCATCCAGCTTGTGCTCGTACGAGTTCATGCCGACTTCGACAGTCTGCTTGCCTTTTGAGCGGACATAGACCTGGCTGGCCGGGTCTTCACCCACCAGAACCACTGCCAGACCGGGCGTGATGCCGTTTTCTTCTTTCAGCTTCGCCACCTGATCGGCGACCTGAGCGCGTACTTTCGCCGCAAAGGCCTTTCCATCGATGATTTGGGCTGCCATCCTTCGATCCCTTCTTTCAAAACTCAATCGGGCGCGCCTGCGCCCGTATCATTCAGTCGGCTCCGATCACACGCTCTTCGCGCGCGATCGACCAGTCAATCAATATGTGCCAAAGGCTCTCGGCCAAAGCCGCATCAAGGCCCATCTCGTCAGCGCTGGCACACACCTTCTGCACCACCTCTTCAACCCGGGCCGGAATGCGCGCCGGCAACCCTTCTGCCGGTTTCAACTGCGCCGCACGGTCGATATATCCCGCACGCGTCACCAGCATTTCGACCAGTTGGCGATCCAGCTTGTCGATCTGAACCCGCAATTCCTGCATCGAATGACAGTCTTGCGGCTGTGTCAGAGTGGGCATCGTGTTCTCCTCGTGGCCCGGGGCACTCCCCGGACCACGAGATGTCTTATTCAGCGGCTTAGAACAAGCCTTCGATCTCACCTGCGTCGTTAAGGCAGATGGTTTCCGCGGCAGGTTTGCGCGGCAGACCGGGCATGGTCATGATCTCGCCGCAGACAACCACGATGAAGCCAGCACCTGCGGACAGGCGAACTTCACGCACCGGAACCGAGTGGCCGGTGGGCGCGCCGCGCAGGGTCGGGTCGGTCGAGAACGAATACTGGGTTTTCGCCATGCAGACCGGCAAGTTGCCGTATCCAGCTGCTTCCCATTCTTTCAGCTGGGTGCGGATTTTGTTATCGGCCAGAACCTCATCCGCGCGGTAGATGCGCTTGGCGATGGTTTCGATCTTCTCGAACAGCGCCATCTCGTCAGGATAGATCGGCGAGAAGTTCGCAGAACCACCATCGACGATTTCCACAACCTTCTCGGCCAGCGGGGCCGAGCCTTCCGATCCCAGTTCCCAGTGACGCGACAGAACCGCCTCAACCCCGTGCTCGCCGCAATAGTCTTTTACGGCCTGCACTTCGGCGTCAGTGTCGGTGACAAAGTGGTTGATGGCGACAACAACCGGCACGCCGAAGGATTTGACGTTCTCGATGTGACGACCCAGGTTTGCGCAGCCCGACTGAACCGCGTCGACATTTTCCGCACCCAGATCGGCCTTGGCCACGCCGCCATTCATCTTCATCGCGCGCACGGTGGCGACCAGCACCACAGCCGACGGAGCGATGTCTGCCTTGCGGCACTTGATGTTCATGAACTTCTCGGCACCCAGATCGGCACCAAAGCCCGCTTCGGTCACGACATAATCAGCCACTTTCAGCGCGGTCTTGGTTGCGATGACCGAGTTACAGCCATGCGCGATGTTGGCAAACGGGCCACCGTGGACAAAAGCCGGGTTGTTTTCCAGCGTCTGCACCAGGTTCGGCTGCATTGCGTCTTTCAGCAGAACGGTCATTGCACCTTCGGCCTTGATGTCGCGGCAGTAAACCGGGGTCTTGTCGCGTCGGTAAGCAACGATGATGTCGCCCAGACGCTTTTCCAGATCTTTCAGGTCGTTCGCCAGACACAGGATCGCCATGACTTCCGAGGCCACGGTGATGTCAAAGCCTGCTTCGCGCGGGAAGCCGTTCGACACACCACCCAGTGAAGCAGTGATCTGACGCAGCGCGCGGTCGTTCATGTCGACCACACGACGCCACGCAACGCGGCGGATGTCGATGTCGCACTCGTTGCCCCAGTAGATGTGGTTGTCGATCATCGCCGACAACAGCGAGTGGGCCGAGGTGATGGCGTGGAAGTCGCCGGTGAAGTGCAGGTTCATTTCCTCCATCGGAACAACCTGTGCATAGCCGCCACCCGCAGCGCCGCCCTTCATGCCGAAGTTCGGGCCAAGCGAGGCTTCGCGGATACAGATCATCGCGTTTTTGCCGATGCGGTTCAGACCATCGCCCAGACCAACGGTGGTCGTGGTTTTACCTTCGCCCGCAGGGGTCGGGTTGATCGCGGTGACAAGGATCAGCTTGCCATCTTCGCGGCCCTGCACCGAGTTGATGAAGTCCTGGCTGACCTTCGCCTTGTCGTGGCCGTAGGGCAGCAAATCGCCGGAGTCGATGCCGATCTTGGCGCCGATTTCCTGAATGGGCTTCTTGTTCGCCTCGCGAGCGATTTCGATGTCGGATTTATAGCTCATGGCCGAGTCCTTGGTTGAATGCCGTGCAAAACCGACGCAAAAAACGCCGGAGCTGCGCAATCCATACAATTGTGCACCGAAATAGAGGATGTGGATTCCGACATAATCATGCCGTGAAACGGCGTAGCGTTATATACCGGGCGACGTCACGCCGAATTGATACCTATGATCGGAAATCCTGTGTCCTAAGGTGCCCAAGCGCGCTGATCGGGAACAAACAGGGTCAGCCGGTCGCCCAGCTTCAGGTCTCCGGGGCGTTCGACCCATGCTGTCACCCCGCGGCGCCCCTGAGCCGCCGGTTTGAATGCGGCCCCGTGCCCCGGCAAATCAGCGTCGACCTCGCGACCCGGGGTCACGCAGGGGCGGTTTTCCATATCAACCGTCAATGTCACCCCATCCGGTCCCTGCAAGCGTGATGAGGGTGGGATATGGGTGAAATCGGGGATACCACGCAGCAGAATGCTGACGCCCAGAAAAGTAGGATTCAATTGATCCAGCCCCATCGCAGTAGCCGTCGCCTGCAACTCTTCTTCGGACAACACGGACAACTGGCGCACATTGCGGATTTCAGTCCCGCGCGGATAGAGGTTCTGAACCCGCACACATGATGCGCGGTTGACGCCTTCATGCCGTTCGTCCACAGCGCCCGCGAAGCCAAGGGACAGACTATCGACGGCCCGCGCCCGGATCGTTTGTCCGTCTGGCACATGGCCTAGCCAAACAACCTCACCGCTGAATTCGGTTTCGCGCAATACCGGCATGGTGATCCTCTTCCCTGCATTTGCCCAACAACTACTAGAGGTCAGGTTGTCGGGAAAGGAAAGAAAAACCCGAGCCTTGGCCCGGGTTTTTGGAATTATGCCGTCGGTTCCGGCTCCATCCCGCCATCCGGCGGAGACTTCTTGACCTTGGTCTTCGGAATGGCCGTGACGCTGGGCGCGCTGCCCTCATCAGGTTTGTCGCCTTCGTCATCTTCTTCGGTCGGCGGATTACCGTTCATGACGCGTTTGATCTCGTCGCCGGTCAGGGTCTCATACTCCAGCAATCCCTGAGCCAGACGCTCCCATTCCTCGCTTTTCTCGGTCAAGATCTGATGAGCACGCTCATATCCCTGCTGGATCAGGCGCTTGACCTCTTCCTCGATCAATTCCTTGGTATGGGCCGAGACCGAGAACCCGGCGGTATTACCCGAGTACCCCTCATGCGCTTCGGCATAGTCGATATTGCCGACCTTGTCCGACATCCCCCAGCGCATCACCATGGCGCGCGCCAGTTGGCTGGCCTGCATGATATCACCGGCTGGGCCGTTCGAAACATGATCCTCACCGTATTTGATGACCTCGGCGGCCTTACCTGCCATGGTCATGGCGAGCTTTTGCTCACACTCATCGCGGTGATAGTTCAGACGGTCCATTTCCGGCAGCGAGACCACCATCCCCAGCGCACCACCGCGCGGGATGATCGTCGCTTTGTAAACCGGATCACATTCCGGCAAAGCCAGACCAACCACGGCATGCCCCGCCTCGTGATAGGCGGTCTTTTCCTTCTGGTCCTGAGTCAACACCATCGAGCGGCGCTCGGCCCCCATCATCACCTTGTCTTTGGCGTTCTCAAAGTCTTCCATTGTGACAAAGCGGCGACCGACGCGGGCAGCCATCAAAGCGGCCTCGTTCACGAGGTTTGCCAGATCAGCACCCGAGAATCCCGGCGTGCCGCGCGCAATGATGCGCAGGTCAACGTCAGGGCCCAGAGGCGTTTTGCGCGCATGCACGCCCAGAATCTTCTCACGACCTTTGATGTCAGGGTTGCCGACGGTCACGTTCCGGTCGAAACGGCCCGGACGCAGCAGAGCCGGGTCCAGAACATCCTTACGGTTGGTGGCCGCCAGAATGATCACGCCTTCGTTTGCTTCGAACCCGTCCATCTCAACCAGCAACTGGTTGAGCGTCTGTTCGCGTTCGTCGTTACCGCCGCCATAGCCTGCGCCACGATGGCGACCCACGGCGTCGATCTCGTCGATGAAGACGATACAAGGCGCGTTTTTCTTGGCTTGTTCAAACATGTCGCGCACACGGGATGCACCGACACCCACGAACATTTCAACGAAATCCGACCCCGAGATGGTGAAGAACGGCACACCCGCCTCACCCGCAATCGCACGGGCCAGCAACGTTTTGCCAGTACCCGGAGGGCCAACAAGCAGCGCGCCCTTGGGAATCTTGCCGCCCAGACGCGAGAATTTCTGCGGGTTGCGCAGGAATTCCACGATCTCTTCAAGCTCTTCCTTGGCTTCGTCGATGCCCGCGACGTCGTCAAAGGTCACACGGCCATGCTTTTCGGTCAGCATCTTGGCCTTGGATTTTCCAAAGCCCATCGCGCCGCCTTTGCCGCCGCCCTGCATCCGGTTCATGAAATAGACCCAGACACCGATCAGCAGCAGGAAGGGCAAGAGCGTGATCAGGAAGGACTGAAAGCCCGATTGCTGCTGTTTGACAGCCTCGACCGGGATGTTCTCGTCGATCAGCAGTTTCGTCACCTCGGCGTCGCCGGGTTTGATCGTCGTGTAGGTTGCACCGCTCTGTGTAGTATAGCGAATCTGCTCACCATCCAGCGTCACTTTGCTGACCTCGCCGCCTTGAACGGCGGTCACGAAGTCGGAATAGGGGTTTTCATTGCCCTGAAGCGACCCGCTGGGTCCGCTGAACAGGTTGAACAGAGCCAGGATCAGCAGAAACAGAACGACCCAAAAGGCGATGTTGCGCGCGTTGCCCAAGAAAAATCTCCTAAACGGTTTCGGCAGAGGGGGCTCTGCCGTGTTGCTCTTTAAAATAGAGATGATTGAGGCAGGTTCAATGCGATAAAATCAACGCATCAAACTCTGGCCATTCCGGCGAGAGTTTTGCACTCCAGTTCGCTGAAAAGCCCGCCAATGGGGCAGAAATCACCTGATTGGTGCGCCAAAGCGCAGGTGTTGACAGAATTGCCGCGCGCGGACGGCCCAGATCCCGCCAATCATCCAGCTGTGCGATGCCCTCCTCGCCCAGGGCACGAACTTCACCTGTTTGCATATTCGGTCCATCCATGATCCAGCGCCCATCCCAAAGCTGACCGGGGCGCGCCACCTGATCCTTCACCGCCTGTAGCTCTCTGCAAACCCATATAAAATTGCCCTTTGGCACAAGAATGCAGCCGCCGATCGTCGTGATGTGCCCCTGCTCCATCGCAGCCAGAGCTTGCCCGACCGCGCCATGGCGCGGCGGATACCCGTCGCCCGCAATCCATGCGACAGCAGCAATCAGAATGCGGCGACGGATTTCGATGGGCAGCCGAACGAAGCCTTCCTGCTCGATCCGAAGCGCACCACCTTCCGCTTTGACATAAAGACCAGCGGTTTCCTGCGCGTACTGCGCCAGCGCCTCACGGGCTTGTGCAAGGTTTTCAGCAACCCGTGACAATGTCTGCGCGTTTATCCCAGAAGATCCAAGCACGCCCAGCGCGGTACGAACCTTGATCCGGTCGAATGTTCGATCCTGATTCGAAGGGTCATCGATCCATCCCATGCCAACCTGCTTCAGGTAATCCTGCAACTGGCCCCGCGTTATCGACAGCATCGGCCGCAAGAACACAACGCCTTTGTTCCAGCGCACTGGCGACATACCCGACAGCCCGGACACGCCCGCCGCGCGCGCAAGGCGCATCACAACAGTCTCGGCCTGATCATCTGCCGTATGACCCAAGGCAACTGCATCCAACTGCAAGCGCCTGGCCCAGTCACGCAACAACCGAAATCGGGCCTGCCGTGCCTGATCCTGCAGGTTTCCTGCCCCGTCCCACCCCTGCCATTTCAGGGTTTCATGCGGAACGCCCAACCCTTGCGCCAGATCGGCAACCTGCAAAGCTTCGGTAGCGGCTTCCGGACGCAGCCCATGATCCACAGTTGCCGCAAACAGGCCGATACCCTCGGTTCGCGCAAGTTCGATCAACAGGCGCAACAATGCTGTGGAATCGCTGCCGCCCGAAATCGCGACCCCCAACCGCCGAGGCAGCGGATCAGGCAGGCAGGCGCGGAGTTTTTCTGCGAGTGCGGCGCTGTCCGGGCTCAAGAACACCCCAACGTGGCCATTTCCTGTGTCGCGGATGCGGTCAGCGCCGAGGTCGGGAATCTGACACCCACCTCTCCCAGGGTAATGCAGGCCTGATCCGTCTGTCCCAGCCGACCCAAAGCCGCCCCCAGTTCAAACAGCGCCTCCGGGGCCATGGGCCCTTCGGAATCACCTGTGAAACTGGCCAGAAATGCCCGTGCAGCCTCGCGCGTGTCGCCAAGCCCTTCTAACGCCTGCCCGCGTCGCAGGTTGGCTTCGGGCGCCAGGGGGCTGCCGGGATAAGACAGGTCGAACTGCGAGAACAGGTCTGCCGCGCCCTGAAAATCACCATCTGCCAGCGCTTGCGTTGCCGCATCAAAATCCAGCTTTTCGCCGACCGCAAGCTCGCCCTGATCGACACCCTCTGGCTGAACCGGTGTCGGCGCGACCGCAACGGCGGTCTGTTCACCGCCAAGGGTCGAAGTTTCGCCCAATGTGCTGAGGTCACCACCCTCCAGTTCGACCAGTCTGAATTCAAGATCACCGATCCGGTTGGTGCCATCGGTCACGACGTTCTGCACACGCTGGTTCAATTGCTCGGTCTGGCGGGTCAGGCGCTGCAGCTCGGCCTCAATGGCATCTACGCGTTCCAGAACCGAACTGCCGGACAGGTTCGGCGCGGGCGATCCGGTGGTCGAAAATTCACGCTTCAGGCGCTGAATCTCCACATGCAGCACCGTCAGTTCCTGTCGGATATCCGCCAAAGTCTGCTGATCCTGTGCTTGCGCCATGCCCGCGGTCGCGACAACCAAGGTCAGAACCCATCCTGCAAGTCTCATCGTCTTACCCCAAGGTTGAGCCGGTCAACACCGTTACCGCGCGACGGTTCTTGGAATAGCATTCCTCGGTGCTGCAAATCTCGATCGGGCGCTCCTTGCCGAAGGACACCGTCTGCAGACGATTGCCTGCAACACCGCGCGAGATCAGATATTCCCTCGCCGCATTCGCGCGTCGTTCACCCAGCGCAAGGTTGTATTCGCGTGTGCCCTGTTCGTCCGCGTGGCCTTCGATGGTCGCCACAAAATCGGGATTGGCCAGCAACCAGTCAGCCTGACCCTGCAGAACCGTCTGTGCTTGCGGCGATAGCGTGGACTGATCCACGGCAAACAAAACCCGATCTCCCACCGTCTGCTGGAAATAGGCCGGCGAGCGCGGATCACTGGGTGAACCCGGAACAAGCGCGCCGCCTGCCCCTGCGCCACCCCCCAAAGTCGACGGATCGTTGTTGGAACACGCGGCCATCAGGGCCAGCGCACCCACCGCTGCGAATTTGCTCAATAACTTCATTTCAAGTGCCTCGTCTTCTGTTTGTTTATTGTCGCCTGTCTAACACATCGCAGGTTTGTTGTGAACTTGGCGCGGCCCGATGCGGGTTCAATTCTGCAGCGGTCCCCATGACGGGTCGCTGCCGCCATCCGGGGTTCGAACCGGCCGCAGGTTGCGCCCCGAAATATCCACCGAATACAGCGTCGAACGCCCGCCTGCGCCCTGCGTTTCCCGCGTGAACATGATCACCCGCCCGTTCGGAGACCACGTCGGCCCCTCATCCAGGAACGACGCGGTCAACAACCGTTCTTCACTGCCATCCACCCGCATGACGCCGATATGGAACCGCCCCTTGTTCTGCTTGGTGAACGCGATCAGATCGCCACGCGGGGACCAGACCGGCGTGCCGTACCGACCCTGACTAAAGCTGATGCGTGTCGCCTCGCCCCCATTGGCGGGCATGATGTACAGCTGAGGTGCGCCCGATCGATCGCTTTCAAACACGATCCGGCCACCATCCGGCGAATAGCTGGGCGCGGTTTCAATGGCTGGCGTGTTCGTCAACCGTGTGCTTTGCCCCGAAGCCAGATCCATCCGCCACAGGTCCGTGTTGCCACCCTGCGACAGCGAATACACAATCGACCGTCCGTCGGGCGAAAACCGCGGCGAAAAGCTCATCGTGCCTTCCTGTGTTTTTAATTCCTGTCGGCGCACCCGGGCAATATCAAGGACGTAAATCCGCGGACGTCCGGTCTCGTAGCTGGTATACAGCAGCTGGTCGCCGTTTGGCGAAAACCGAGGTGCGAGGACAATGGCTGCGCTGTCGGTCAGGTATTGCACATTTGCGCCGTCATAATCCATGATCGCCACCCGCTTGAGACGTTGATCCTTGGGCCCGCTTTCCGAGACAAAGGCCACGCGGCTGTCGAAATAGGCCCCCTCGCCGGTGATCCGGCTATACACCTGGTCGGCCACCTTATGAGCCATACGCCGCCATCCCTCGGTCGTGCCCACAAATTGCAGCCCATTGCCCAGTTCCTGCCCCGAGAACACGTCCCAGACCCGGAACCGGACCGTCAGCCGGTTGCCCGAAGCACTGACCGCCCCCGTGACCAGAGCTTGCGCATTGATGGCTTTCCAATCCGCGAATTGTACGGGGGCATCAAAGCTGCTGACCCGGCTGATATAGGCGTCCGAGGAAATCTCGCGGAACAGCCCCGTTCCTGTCAGGTCCGACGAAATGACTGCCGAGATGTCGCGGGCATATTGCGCCGCTGCCGGTCCGTCCGGCACAAAGCTGGGCACTGCAAAGGGCAAGGGTTCGATAATCCCCTCGTCGATTTCCAGTCGCAGGGGACCATCTTGCGCATATACAGGAGCCGACATCAGCGTCAGGCCAATGAAGAGGCTGGTCAGAAGTTTCATCATTTGATCCGCATCCTCTCGGGATTGAATGTAATCTCAATATCCTGCCACTGCCCGTATTTGTCAGCAGGCAGGTCGTATCCTTTTGCCCCACAGCGCAGAATCGCGCGCCGTGCGGCTTCGAAAGCCTGATTGGCCGAGGCCGCCGTGCCGCCCGAGCTGTCGATCATTCTCAGGCTGCCGCCCACCACTTTCCCCTCGCGCGTAAGCGAAAAGCCAACAACAACAACTGTTTCCAGCGCATCTGTCGACAGTGACCCCACATTCCAGCACTTCGAAACAGCCACGCGCATGGCGTCTTTCTCACCACTGGTCAGCGGCGGCCCTGAAGGTTCGGAGCCATTGCCCAGCGCCTCGGCCAGCGCGTCATTGATCGCCTGTTCGCTCTGGGCCGGTTCCGTCGGGGCCGGATCGGGTGTTTCCGCAATCTCGGGCGCGGGCGGTGGTGTGGGCCGGTTGGGACGCACACGCGGGCGCGGAGACGTTTTTGGGGCTGGATCGTCAACTTCTTCCGCCTCGGTCACAATCTCGGGCGCGGCTTCCTCCGGCGCGGTTTGATCCTGTTGTTCCTGCTGGGTCTCCGCCCCTTCGTCCAGCGAAACCGGCGGAGTTTCAACATCATCAGGCTTGGCATCTGGTGGCGGCGGCGCAATCGGTTCTGGTGCGATCTTGTCCGCCGGGCGCGGCGCGGTCTCCGGCCCCGGTGGTACCGGCAAAGCTGCGACCTCTGTGTCCGGCTGATCCAGGGTTGGTGGTTCCTCGATCACCTCGGGCTCGGGTGGCAGTTCGACGGTTTCCGGAAGAACCTCCTGCTCCGGCTCGGGAACCGAGACCGCTTCGGGCGCGGGCTGTTCGTCGGGCGCGGGCTCGGGCGCATTGACCTCATCGGGCTGTTCGGGTTGCTGCAAAGCAGTCGGGGTCGGCACTTCGGGCGCATCGCGCTGTGCGGTCATTGCCGCGAACTGCTCACCCGAGATCACGGACACGTCCTGCACCGCCATTGGCAAAGGTTCGGACCTGAAGGTCCCGCCGAACAGGGCCCAGCCGATTAGACTGACATGCGCAATCGCTGAAATCTTGGTGCCGGTATCCACCGCGCAGCCTCACTCTCCACCATCGTCCAGCGTCGGCCCGCCCGTATCGGTCACAAGACCCACATTGGAAAACCCGCCCGCATTCAACGCCCCCATCACCTGCATCACCTGCGCATAGGGAATGGATCCATCGGCCCGAAGGAACACCCGATCACTGCTGCGTTCCGCCGCAATCGCACGCAACTTGCCGATCAACTCTTCCCGCAGCACATCCGTCGTCTGAATCTGCACCCGACCTTCTGCTGTCAGTGTGACCGTCAAAGGTTCTTCATTGTCCCCCGGCAACGCACTGGCCGCCGTTTTAGGCAGATCGACCGGCACGCCAACGGTCAGCAAAGGGGCCGCCACCATGAAGATGATCAACAGCACAAGCATCACATCCACAAAGGGCGTCACATTGATCTCAGCCATCGGCTGCGCACTGCCGCGCCGTCGACCTCGCCTGCGCCCGTTCCCACCCGATGATTGCTGAATCGCCGCCCCCATGGTCAGCTGTCCAACTGACGCGAAAGGATTGTCGCGAATTCGTCAGCAAAAGCTTCATAGCCGCCAACAATCCGATCGCTATCCGCGCTGAGCTTGTTGTAGAAAATCACCGCCGGGATCGCGGCCAGCAGGCCCAGACCGGTGGCCAACAAAGCCTCGGCAATCCCCGGGGCCACAACGGCGAGGTTGGTGTTCTGTTGCTCGGCAATCTCGATAAAGGCGTTCATAATGCCCCAGACCGTACCGAACAGGCCGATAAACGGGGCTGTCGAACCCACCGTGGCCAGAATGGACAACCCCTTTTGCAGGGTCTCCGCCTCTTTCGCGATGGCCACATCCATCGACCGGTCGATCCGCGCCGTCGCCCCTGCGATCAGCCCGCCATCAGTACGATGCGAACGGCGCCATTCAATCATCCCTGCGGCAAATATCTTCTCGGAACTGCCGTCGGGCTGAGTTCCGGTCTGCTCGAACAACTCATCCAGCGGATTGCCGGACCAGAAGCTTTCGTCAAACACCTGCGCCTCGCGTCGCGCGGCCCGGTAATTGATCAGCTTCTGAATGATGATGCCCCAGGACCAGATGGATGCACCGATCAGCATCAGCATCACCAGTTTGACGATAAAGGTCGCGCGGGCATACAGCCCCCACATGGAGAAATCGATCTCCTGCGCCAGCGCCAGCGTTTCAGCTTCCATGAACCTGCTCTTTAGTTTTGCCTGATGGCCATTTGGCCTTGTTTTGCCAAACGCTAACGCAGATGGATGTGAAAAGCCAACAGAACCACCCCGGCGGGCGAAATTGTTACATCAATGCGCGAATCTCTGCCGGAAGGCGCACCGGCTTTCCTTCGGCATTCATGCAGACAGCGGTCACCTCGGCGCGGAAAATTTCAGTATCGCCGCGCTTGACCAATTGCGACATCGTCAGCCGTGCCCCCGATAACGAGACCATCTCGGTCTCGACTTCCAGCTCGTCTTCGAACCTTGCCGCCGCCAGATAATCCGCCTCGATCCGCCGCACGACCCAGACAATACCAGCATCGCGCATCGCGTTCTGATCATTGCCCAGCTTGCGCACCCAGTCGGAGCGGGCACGCTCGATGAACTTCAGGTAATTCGCATGATAAACCACCCCGCCCATGTCGGTGTCCTCGTAATACACACGAACCGGGTAAAGGTGTTTCATTGCGGCTGCTCCAATCTGGCAAACAGGCGCAACGCATGGGACGGGTCCTGCGCTGCACCGGGCAGAACCGGATCGTAAGCGGCCCGGATCAAAGCGGCAACATCGGGCCGCAGAATCGTCGCCTCTCCGGCAATGGCCAATGGCGATTGGCTGCGAAAAGCGGTATCCGACCACAACAGAACCGTTTGCACCACCTGGCTCAGTGCCAAAGTCTCCGCCGGAACCTTGGACAATTCCTTGTCCATCCGCAGGAATACAAAAGCCGCCCGGATGGCCCCGTCTTCTTCGAAGCGGAAAATACGGTACTGATTTGCGTCAGCCGCGACCAGCCGTTCGACCAGCGGGGCCAGATCAGGGATCAAACGATCCAGATCAGGGACCTCTAGCAGCTCCTGCCAGTCGCGGAAGAAGAAGACCATGCAATTGGCACCCAGTTCGGGATCGGTTTCGGCCATCTTATGGCCCGCCAATGTCACAACTGCCTCAAACGCCCCTTTAACGGTGGCCAGAGTCTCATCCTCAACCCCAAACACAATCGGCACAATGGGCCGCCCCCAGCGCGCAAACAGAAACTCTCCGCTCTCGCGGGTAAACAGCGCCTCAATCTGATCCGGAGTCACGCTCGCCCCTTCATCTTTTCAAAAATACTCCCGCCGGAGGCATAAAATCTAAAGCGCGCGGTATCAACCAAACAGATCGCTCTGCCCCTTAGGGGCGGCCATGCCCAAATGGGTCCACGCCTTCTGCGCCAGCATCCGCCCGCGCGGCGTGCGCTGGATCAGGCCCTGCTGCAGCAGATAGGGCTCTATCACCTCTTCCAGCGAATCCCGGCTTTCGGACAAGGCCGCCGAAAGCGTCTCAATCCCGACGGGCCCACCCGCATAGTTCTCGGCGATCAGCTTCAGATACCGCCGATCCGCGCCATCCAGCCCCAGATTGTCGACACCTAGCCGGGTCAACGCCCCATCCGCCAGCTCTCGGGTGATCCGCCCGTCGCCCTCGACAATGGCAAAATCCACCACCCGCCGCAGAAGCCGCCCGGCAATCCGCGGCGTGCCGCGCGACCGCCGCGCAATCTCGCGCGCACCTTCATCATCCGCAGGCGCACCCAGCTTGCGGGCGTTGCGGGTGACGATCTCGTGCAACTCATCGACCGTATAAAACTGCAAACGCGTCGGAATCCCGAAACGGTCGCGCAGCGGAGTGGTCAGCAATCCCATGCGCGTGGTGGCCCCGACCAGCGTAAACGGCTGCAACTCAATCCGCACCGTCCGCGCCGCTGGGCCTTCGCCAATCACCAGATCCAGCTCGAAATCCTCCATCGCCGGATAAAGCACTTCTTCGACCGCAGGATTCAGGCGGTGAATTTCATCGATGAACAACACATCCCGCGATTCCAGATTGGTCAGGATCGCCGCCAAATCGCCCGCCTTGGCCAGGACAGGCCCCGAGGTCATTCGGAAATTTACCCCCAATTCCCGCGCCATAATCTGCGCCAACGTGGTCTTCCCCAACCCCGGAGGGCCATGGAACAGCGTATGATCCATCGCCTCGCCCCGCTTTCGGGCCGATTGAATGAAAATACGCAGGTTCGCGCGCGCCTCAGCCTGACCAATGAACTCATCCAGCCCCTGCGGGCGCAGGGCGCGGTCATTGTCCTCGGGCATCGGCTCGGGGCGCAGGGTGGGGTCGGCATCTACCATCGGGTCACCCTTTCGGAGCCAGAAGTTTCAACGCGGCTCGGATCAATTCAGCTTCGCCCGCATCCGGCAGCGAGGCTGCGGCCTCAGCCACGGCCGACGCGGCCTCGGACGGGCCATATCCCAAATTCGACAGCGCCGAAAGCGCGCCCGCCGACGCTGCAGCGTTGCCTGATCCGGGTTTCTGAACCGGTCGGGGCGCAGGTGTCGGCTCAGCCGGTTCGACCACCTCCAGCGCCGGCCCGTCCATCGCCTCGGTCACGGTGCCGCCCATCGCCATCACGCCGGGGGCCTTGTCCTTGAGGTCCAGCACAATGCGCTGCGCCGTCTTCGGCCCAACCCCTTTGGCCGCCTTCACCGCGCCCCAATCGCCCAGCGCAATCGCACGGCTCACGCCATCCGGACCCAGCACACTGAGAATGGCCAGCGAGACCTTGGCCCCAACGCCCTGCACGGAACATAGCAGGCGATGCCACTCCTTCTCGACCAGCGACAAGAACCCATAGAGTTGCATCAGGTCCTCGCGCACGACCATATCGGTATAGATCGAAACCCCCTCACCCACTCCCGGCAAGGCCGCCATGGTCCGGTCCGAGCAATAGACAATATAACCAACCCCACGCACATCGATCAGCACATGATCCGCTGCGCGGTAATCCAGTCGCCCTGTCAGTTTGCCGATCATACGCGCACCTCTTTCATCCGCGCCTGTGGCGCAGCCCCATAGTAGGAATGACAAATCGCGATCGCCAGCGCATCCGCCGCATCCGCCCCTTTGGGCGAACAGCCGGGCAATTGCAGCTTGACCATATGCAAGACCTGCTCTTTCTCGGCATGCCCAACACCAACCACCGTTTTCTTGACCCGGTTCGGTGCGTATTCACCCACCGGCAAGCCCGCCTGTGCCAGCGTCAGCAGCGCCACACCGCGCGCCTGTCCCAGTTTCAGGGTGCCCGCACCATCCTTGTTGACAAAAGTTTGCTCGATCGCAGCCTGGTCGGGCTGGTGTTCCGCGATCACCTCGACGATCTGATTGTGCAGCGACAACAGCCGCTCGCCCAGATCATCGCCGTCCGACTTGCAAAGCCCATTGGCCACATGGCTCAGACGGCTGCCATGCGATTCGATGACGCCCCATCCCAGGGTCCTGAGACCCGGATCAATGCCCAGAATGCGCATGTTCTGCCCCAGCCTGCTCGGGTTTTTGTGATCTTTTTATCGGGTTAGCACGAAGCGTGAACATTTTCCAAGAACTTTGCGCCACACGCAAATCCGACACGACTGTTCCCAAAGCGACAAAGCGGCCGATCCGCGACAAGAATTGGTCTGAATCCGACCCGTCCCTAAGGGAAGTATGGCCCTGAAATTAAGGCATTTTCATGCAATTCAAGCTTTGCAGTAATTGCATAGGACACATGCAAATTCCGCGCTTGCGGTGTCAGATCAACATCCCTAAATGCCCGGCAGATCGCAGGATCACGGCACACGCTTTAAACAGAAGGACACAGGATATGGCTGCACTGGACACCACCCGCATCACCACTGGCTCGTTCGGCCTCGTTGGCCGTATCGGCGCAGTATTCGTATCGGTCGTTAACACCGTTGTCGAATGGAATGACGCCCGCCAAACCCGTAACGCGCTGAGTGGTCTGACAGATCGCGAACTGGAAGATATCGGCATGAACCGCGGCGATATTGACGCCATGGCGGAAGGCCGTCGCTAAGACAATCAACCCACCACTCACACGCCCCCTGTTCCTCCCTCGGCGGGGCGCGCAAGAAAACACCGCGTGCGTTTCAGCATGCGGTGTTTTTCGTTGGGCAAAGCACTAGGTCAAAGCGGAAGACGCCGAATCTGCTCTGCGATAAATCCTGATACCGGCTCGATCTGCATGATCCAGGCCCCGGCCTTTTCTACCGATGTGCCTTCTGCCAGGCTATCGACGCGATTTTGATAGGCTCCGGCCCCAAGGCTGGCCAAAAGGAAGGCTTTGAAGCCAAAAAATCCGATAAGGCACAGCACAAGAACCTTTGCCGGTATGCCGGAACGGACTCTTTGGGGTTTCATCACCACCAAACCATCAGATCGCATCGTGGCTCGGTAGCCACGGCTGAGTTTCTGATGCTTCTTGCTCAGCTGCGTAATGCGCTGATCGAATTCCAGTTGCTTTCCAGTCATGGCAGCCTCCAAAAAAACCGCCCCCCTCGTTTCCATTCAAGAACGGTAAAAAGAGATTGCGTCAAAAAAGTGGCCAGAATCCATAAAACTCCTGCAAATTGCCTAATTTGCGCCCTGTTTGCTTAAGATTAGCGTCGTCCACTCACCAATTTCGGCACGTTGGACCAGATTAAATCTATTCTGTGAATAAACAGAAACCACGTCATCTGCCTGTTCATTGAGGATTCCCGAAAGGATCGCATACCCGTCGCGCCGTAGGTTTTGACCAATTTCCGGCGACAAGGCCACCAGAGGACCCTTGAGGATATTCGCAAATATCAGGTCATACGGCGCGCGTGATTTGAGGTCCGGGTGATCAAATCCTGCGGCTTCCACACACAGAACCTCGCCCGACATTCCGTTTGCTTTCAGGTTGGCCTCGGCCACATCGACGGCGACCTCATCGATATCGCTGGCGATGATATCTCCGTCCCAGACCCGTGCGGCCGCCATTGCCAGCACCGCGGTGCCACAACCGATATCGGCAACCTTCGAGGCCGAAAAGCCCTGATCCAATAGATAGTCCAGCGCCTTCAGGCACCCCAGCGTTGTGCCATGATGGCCGGTGCCAAAGGCCATCGCGGCCTCGATCAACAGCGGGATGCGGCCTTCGGGCAGATTGTCGGCATCGTGGCTGCCATAGACAAAGAAACGTCCAGCTTCGACGGGGGCCAGCTCACGGCGGACATGGGCGACCCAATCGGTTTCGGGCAGTTCCGAGACCACAAATGGCTTGGCCTCGAACGCCGCAGCCAGCAGTGCCAGTGCGGCCTCGTCCGGGGTTTCGGTGAAATAACCGCCCACTTCCCACAGGCCCGAGCCGTCCTCGACCTCGAAAACGCCAACGCCTGTGGGTTCGGGATACAAGCGCTCCATCGCTTCTCCCAGCCCTTCGGCGGCTTTCTTCCCGGTCAGCGTGGTCAGGGCTGTGAATGTGGGCATCGGGGCCTCCTGTCTCAGTTGAAGCAGCGCCTAGGCCGACCGGCGCCCGACGTCAAGCGCTGGGTTACTCGGCGGGTGCTGGCGCGTATTTCGACAGGATGGTTTCGTTGCCCGGTTCCGGGTGAAGCGGGATCAATAAGGACAGTGCCAGAGATACGATCGCCATGGCCGCCGCCAGTCCAAAGACCGCGCCGGGGGAGATGACCCATAGCAACCCCAGCAATGCGGGCAGGAACACCGCCGCAATGTGGTTGATCGTGAACGCAACTGCTGCTGTTGGCGCAATGTCAGCCGGGTCTGCAATCTTCTGGAAATAGGTTTTCAGCGCCAGCGCCAGAGCAAACAACACATGGTCAATCACATAGAGGATCGCCGCAAGGATCACGCCCCAACCGAACCAGTAGATGCCGCCGTATGCCGCGAAAACGATAGCCAAACCGGCATATTCAAAGATCAGTGTTCGGCGTTCTCCGAAAACGGACACGGCTTTGCCGAGCACAGGTGCTGCGGCCAGGTTGATCATCAGGTTGATCAGGTAGAGCCTGGTCAGTTCATGCACTTCAAAGCCGAACTTCTCGACCATCATGAAACCTGCGAAGACGACAAAGATCTGCCTCCGCGCGCCGGCCATGAACTGTAGCGCGTAGTACAGCCAATACCGTTTGCGCAGGACCAGTTTCTTGTTCTGCGGCGTCGGTGCATCGAATTGAGGATAGGCAAACAGACAAACCAAAGCCAGCAGAGCGGTCGCACCGCCCGCGGCCATGAAGACGAAGTTATAGGACAGATCGAACCGGTCCCATGTCAGCACGATCAGCCCATACACCACCGCAGTCGCCGCCGAACCCATCGCCACCAGCCAGCCCAAAATCTGTGGCGCACGGTCCTTAGGCAGCCACTGCAGCTGCAGTGACTGATTCACCGTTTCATAGTAATGAAAGCCGATTGAGCTGAACAACGTCACAAACAGCAGCCCACCCAGACTGGGGAACCACGCGGTGATCGCGGTGGCCACGCCCAGCATCATCAGCGAGATCATCGCCAATACCTGCTCGCGAATGAAGATGATCACCGCGATCACGCCCACGGCCAGAAAACCGGGAATTTCGCGCACTGTGTGCAGCAGGCCAATATCCGCACCGTCGAAGCTTGCCACCTCGATGACGAAATTGTTCAACAACGCGCTCCACGCGTTGAAGGCGATGGGCATCATCAGCGCCATCATGAACAACAGCGTCATGGGACGACGCCAGAATGGCAGGCTCTGCGCCTCGGCAAGGGGCATGGGTTTCAGCATGAGACCCCCATACGCCCATTTGTGTGGTTTGACGAGGGGGAAGCGGCAGGCGCACAGGCGCTCTGCATTGACGCAGATGTCAGTAAAAACTCTGCGGGTCGATATCGACGGTCAGGCGGATGTCGCCTTTCAGACGCAAAGGCGCGATCCAGCGCGCGATGGCGTCCTGAATGGGCGCGCCCTTGGGCGCCTTGACCAGCAGCCGCACCCGGTGCCGCCCGCGAATACGCGCGATCGGGGCCGGGGCCGGGCCGAACACCTGCGCACCGATCTGACGCAGAGGGGTATCGTTGCGGGCCATGGCGTTGCCGATGTCGAAGACCGGCCCGACCTCCGGCCCCGACAGCACGATCCCGGCCATGCGGCCGTAAGGCGGTACTCCGGCAGCCTGCCGCCCAGCGGCTTCGGCTTTCCAGAACCCCTCTTCATTCCCCGAGAGGATGGCGCGGATCACCGGGTGTTCGGGCTGAAACGTCTGCAACAGCGCCTGCCCCGGTTTATCTGCCCGACCTGCACGCCCCGCGACCTGTCGCATCAACTGAAACGTCCGTTCCGCCGCGCGCAGGTCGGCACCATGCAGGCTGAGATCGGCGTCGATCACGCCCACCAGCGTCAGCTTGGGAAAGTTATGTCCCTTGGCCACCAGTTGCGTGCCGATGACGATATCCGCGTCCCCTTCGGCGATCTCCTCAATCTTGGCCTTCAGCGCCCGGGCCGAGCCGAACAAGTCCGAACTGAGCATCGCGATCTTCGCCTCGGGGAAGGTTGCCTCGGCCTCTTCTGCCAGCCGCTCGATCCCCGGCCCGACCGGGGCCAGCTTGCCCTCAACCCCGCAAGAGGGGCATTCTTCGGGCATCGGCTTCGTCTCGCCACATTGATGGCACATCAGGCGTTTCAGAAACCGATGATCCACCATCCGCGCATCGCAATGGTCGCAAGCGATCTGTTCGCCGCAGGCCCGGCACAAGGTGACCGGAGCATAGCCCCGGCGGTTGATGAACAGCAGCGACTGTTCCCCGCGTTCGATCCGCTGCCGCACCGCCTGCCGCAAAGACGGCGAAATCCACGTCCCCGGCTGCATCTGCTCGGCGCGCATGTCGATGGGCTTCATCTCGGGCAGCACCGCCGCACCAAAGCGCGCGGTCAGGTCGAGCCGCTCATACTTGCCCGCCTCGGCATTGGCCCAGCTTTCCAGCGAGGGCGTGGCACTGGCCAGAATCACCCGCGCGCCACAGATCGCCGAGCGCAGAACCGCCATATCCCGCGCGCTGTAATGCACCCCGTCTTCCTGTTTGTACGAGGTGTCGTGTTCCTCATCCACGACCACCAACCCCAGATCGCGAAACGGCAGAAACAGCGCGGACCGCGCGCCGACGACCAGCTGCGCATCCCCCTGCCCAACCATCCGCCAGACCCGACGGCGTTCGGTCATGGTCGCGCCCGAGTGCCATTCCGCCGGGCGCGCGCCGAAGCGCGCCTCGACCCGCGTCAGGAACTCTGCCGTCAGCGCAATCTCGGGCAGCAGAACCAACGCCTGCCGCCCCATGCGCAGCGTCTCGGCCACGGCCTCAAGATAAACCTCGGTCTTGCCCGAGCCGGTCACGCCTTTCAGCAGCGTCGTGCCATAGTTGCCCGAACGCTGGCCCTCCTGTAGCCGTGCAACGGCGGTGGCCTGATCTTCGGTCAGCGCTTTCCCCGGCAGATCGGGATCAAGATCCGGATAGGGCAGATCGCGCGGGCTGTCTTCCTCGCGCACGGCACCCTGCTTGACCAACCCCTTGACCACAGACGACGTCACCCCCGCCTGCTCGGCCAGCTCCTTCAGCGTGAACGCCAAGCCGCCATAATCGCGCAAAACCTCCAGCACCCGCGCCCGCGCATCGGTCATCCGGTCCGGTTCCGCGCCACCCAGGCGGTAGATTTTCCGCATCGACGGAGGATCACCCAACCCCGGCGCGCGGGTCGCCAGCCGCAGCATCGCAGGCATCGGCGTCAGCGTGTAGTCGGCGACTTTGCCCAGAAACAACCGCATCTCTTCCCGCATCGGTGCGACCTCAAGCACCCGGATCACCGACCGCGCCTTGCTCAGATCAAAGCCACCCTGCCCAGGCCCCCAGACCACACCCAGCACTTTGCGCGGGCCCAGAGGCACCTCGACAAACGCGCCCAGAAAACACCCGCCCTCGGGCGCTTTGTAATCCAGCGTCCGGTCCAGAGGCTGCGTGGTCAGAACGGCCACAAGCTCACCCTGATCGAAATACTCCTGCGCGCTCACCGCATCTCCTAACTGGGGGTTTCAGCATCGGTGTTATTGGGGTAAAGGCATCCGCGACCAAGGCCAACCCATCAAAGGACTGCCCTCATGAAATTCTTCGTAGACACAGCCGAGATCGACGCCATCGCCGAACTGAACGATCTGGGCATGGTGGACGGCGTCACCACCAACCCCTCGCTGATCCTGAAATCGGGCCGTGACATTCTGGAAGTGACCAAAGAGATCTGCGATCTGGTCGACGGCCCCGTATCCGCCGAAGTGGTCGCGACCGAGGCCGACGACATGATCGCCGAAGGCCGCAAGCTGGCGAAGATCGCGCCGAACATCGCCGTGAAGGTGCCACTGACATGGGCCGGCCTGAAAACCTGTAAAACCCTCAGCGACGAAGGCCAGATGGTCAACGTGACCCTGTGTTTCTCGACCAATCAGGCGATTCTGGCCGCCAAAGCGGGTGCGACCTTCATCTCGCCCTTCATTGGGCGTCTGGACGACATCAACCTCGACGGCATGGATCTGATCGCAGATATCCGTCAAGTCTATGACAATTACGGGTTCGAGACCGAGATTCTGGCCGCTTCGATCCGCACCGTGAACCATGTGACCGACAGCGCCCGCATCGGGGCCGACGTGATCACCGCGCCACCAGCCGTGATCAAGAAACTGGCCGACCACCCACTGACCGACAAAGGTCTGGAAACCTTCTTGGCCGACTGGGCCAAGACAGGTCAGAAAATCCTCTGACACAAGCGCTGCCGCGCGGTGCCGACAGGCACCGCGCCCGGCCCAACTGCCAGCTCTGATCGACAGATCAGAGTCTTGCAGGCGGGAGGACCTGCCACAACCGGGACGAAATCCACTTTTACGTGCATTTTTTCCAAGGCAATTCCATCCACTCATGTTATAAGCCCGGCAAAACAAAAGACGACCGGACAGGACATGAGCAGCAACCCAAAACTCAAGGACAATCTCCGCGCGGCGATTCTGGCTGAACCCGATGTTGTGCTGGATGACAAGGACCTGATGCAGGCCCTGGTCGCGGCCAACGAACAGGCGCGAGGGAACAACGTCATCGACCTGCGCGGTATCGCCATGCAAAGGCTCGAGGCGCGGCTGGACCGGTTGGAAGACACCCATCGTTCCGTCATCGCTGCGGCTTACGAGAACCTTGCAGGCACCAATCAGGTACATCGCGCCATATTACGCTTGCTTGAGCCGGTCGAGTTCGAAGATTTCCTGCGCACGCTCGGCAATGACGTGGCCGAGATACTGCGCGTGGACCACATCACTCTGGTGCTCGAGACGACGTTGATGGGGGATGATCCGGCCATCAACAAACTGGGCGGTGTCCTGACCGTGGCGGAACCGGGTTTTGTCGACAACTATCTGACTTTCGACCGGTCAGGCCCGGCGCGCGATGTTATCCTGCGCGAAATGCGCCACACAAACCCGAAAGTGTACGGCGAAGAAAGCGCGCATTTACGATCCGAAGCCTGCCTCAAGTTAAATCTGGGCACCGGACGCCTGCCCGGCATGATTGTCATGGGGGCCACCGACCCGCAGCATTTCTCGCCCCAGCTTGGCACCGATCTGCTGACGTTTTTTGCCGGGGTCTTTGAACGGTCGATGCGTCACTGGCTGTCATGAGCCTGATCTCGCCTGTCTGCCGGGACGCGTTGCAGCATTGGCTGGACAGTTTGGGCGCGCTGGCGAACCGGTCCGAAAATACGCTCTCGGCTTATCGCAGCGACGTCATCGACTTTTTGTCCTTCATGACCCTGCATCACAGCGAACGGCAAGGGTTGGCCGCACTGCAACGCATCACGGTTTCGGACATGCGGGCCTGGATGGCGGATCAGCGCGGCACCGGCGTCGGGGCCAGATCACTGGCCCGCAAGCTCTCGGCAGTCAAAGGCTTCTACCGTTGGCTGGCCGAGCGGGAGGGATTCGAGGCCACTGCCGTCCTGTCCACCCGCGCGCCCAAGTTCACCAAGAAACTGCCCCGTCCGCTGGCCGAAGACGCTGCCCGCGCGATGATCGAAACCGTCGAGCTGCAATCGACGAATGACTGGGTTTCAGCGCGGGACGTTGCGGTCGTGACCTTGCTCTACGGCTGCGGGCTGCGCATTTCCGAGGCTCTGTCTTTGACCGGTGCCGACGCGCCCTTGCCGGACACGCTGCGTATTCTCGGCAAAGGTGGGAAAGAACGTATCGTCCCCGTCCTTCCGGCTGCTCGGGCGGCCGTTGACCGCTATCTGACCCTCTGTCCGCACCCTCGATCGCCCAATGCACCGCTGTTTCGCGGCGTGCGCGGAGGGCCCCTGAACCCGCGTGCCATTCAAGGCGCCATGGCCAAAGCCCGCATGCAGCTTGGCCTGCCCGCCACCGCCACCCCTCATGCGTTGCGGCACAGCTTTGCCACGCATCTGCTGTCCGCCGGTGGCGACCTACGGTCGATTCAAGAGCTGTTGGGGCACGCCTCGCTGTCGACAACACAAACCTATACCGCTGTCGATACCGCGCGCCTGATGGAGGTCTATAACCGAGCCCATCCCAAGGCCTGATCAACACACGCGATCAAATTGACCCAAACGGGTTTTTTGCTTTGCATCCCGCTGCCTGATCGTCCAAGACACCCGGATGACACTCAGGTTCAAAGCACTCAGCGTTCACCTCTTCACCGCCACAGGCGCCGTTTTTGCCATGCTGGCCATGCTGGCCGCGGTCGATGAAAAATGGAGCCTCATGTATCTGTGGCTGGTGGTGTCCTTCATCGTGGATGGTATCGACGGACCGCTGGCACGCCATTACCACGTCAAACACAACGCGCCCGAATTTGACGGCGTACTGCTGGATCTGATCATCGACTATCTGACTTATGTGTTCATCCCGGCCTTCGCCTTGTTCAAATCCGGGCTGATGGACGGTTGGACTGGCTGGTTCGCAATCATCGTCATCACTTTCGCCAGCGCTATGTATTTTGCAGACACGCGGATGAAAACCAAAGACAACTCATTCTCGGGCTTTCCCGGCTGCTGGAACATGTTCGTCATCGTGATCTTCGCGCTCGAGCCCAATTTCTGGCTCATCCTGCTGCTCGTATCGCTACTGTCGCTGGCCATGTTCCTGCCGCTGAAATTCGTACACCCAGTTCGCACCGAACGCTGGCGCAACGTGACCCTTCCGATGGCCTTTGCATGGACCTGTTTCGCCGGTTGGGCCGCCTGGGTGGATTTTCATCCCGAAAGCTGGGCCCATTGGGGGCTGGTCGTCACCAGCCTCTATCTGGTGTCAGCCGGGATCGCACAGCAGTTGATTCCACAGCGCAAGGGTTAGAGGACTTCCTCAACTTCGAACTCCGTGCCGTTATGGGTGAACACGTCCCCTTCCTGCAAACCGGTCATGGCCAGATAGATCGGGCTCTGGGTCGAAATCCCCATATAAGTCTTGCCATCCACCTCGAACCGCGTGGTTGAGACACAGACCACGAACCGGCGGTTGTTGAATTTGACAACCGCGCCGGGCTTGACCGTGTCAGTCACGCCGAAATCCGTGTTTTCGATCACGTCGATCTTGGCGTGATGGGCATGCACGGGTGCATCAAACGCCGCCGCCAGATCCGCATTCTCGCGCGAGGCTGCGATGTCGTCCTTGTCGTGCCCCTCGCGGTCATCCAACTGCGAATCCTTCAAAAACGCATCATAGTGCGCCTGCGCTGTCGCCAGCTCCTGTTCTTCAAGCGACATAAGACGGTCGATAATTGCCTTCTTGCGGGCAGCCGGGTCTGTCAAAGCAGTCATGCCAATACGGTCCTTCGAATTCTCTGTTTGATACAAATTGGGCCGCAAACAGCGGGATTGCAACAGGTTTCCCGATATCAGATCAACAGCCCGGCCGCGCCTTCGTGCCGCAGCAAGGCGACCTTGGTCTCAACCCCGCCATCACCGGAAAACCCGCCCAGACCATTGGCCGCCAATACCCGGTGGCAGGGGATAATCACCGGAATCGGGTTGCCGCCACAGGCCTGCCCCACCGGTTGCGCCGGACATCCCAATTGCCTTGATATATCGCCATAGGTCACGGTTTCCCCCAGCGGGATCGCATACATCAGATCACAGACCTGTCTCTGAAACGCCGATCCCGCCACATGATACGGCAGATCAAATTGCTGCAACCGCCCCTGATCATAGGCCTCCAATTGTGCCGCCGCTTCGCGCAACACAGGTGTCACCTCACCCTCATCCCGACCGTTCCAGATCAGACGCGTCACCGCGCCCCCGGTCTCTTCCACACCCAGGCGACCAAATCGCGTATCCACAGCAATCATGGGCATACCCGAATGCTGACCGCGTTTTGACAAAAGGCGCAACCCGAAATCGGATCGCGCCCTTGCTTCTTCTGTTCAAAAATACCTCGGAGCGCGAGGCAGAGCCTCGCAAAAATCTGCGACGCTACCCCAACGCTTCGTCACAGCGTCCGCAAACGCGCTCATGCCCATGGCGGCCCACATCCGGCAGGATTTTCCAGCACCGCTGACATTTTGCCCCTTCGGCCTTCTCGAACACGACACCGACCCCTTCGATCTCGGGCGCGCGGAACGCCTCAGCCGGAGCCGGATCGCCGGTCACCGTCAGGCCCGAGGTGATGCACAGATCGTCGACGTCAAATGTGGCCAGAAGATCTCGGGTTTCGCTGTCCTCGACATAGACGATCGGAGCAGCTTCAAGGCTGGAGCCAATCACCTTGTCCTGCCGCTGCACCTCCAGCGCAGCCGTCACGGCACGGCGGACGCGGCGCACTTTGGCAACGGCTTCCTCCATCTTGTGATGACGCCAATGGGCAGGCGTATCCGGGAAATCCACCAGATGGACCGAGCTTTCATCGCCCGGGAACCGCTCCAGCCAGACCTCCTCCATGGTGAAGACCAAAATCGGGGCCAACCATGTGGTCAAGCGGTGGAACAGGATGTCCAGCACCGTGCGCGCCGCGCGGCGGCGCAGGCTATCGCCGTCGCAGTAGAGTGCGTCCTTGCGAACGTCGAAGTAGAACGACGACAGATCAACCGTGGCAAAGGTGAACACGGCGCTGAATACGCCCTGAAAATCGAACGCGGCATAGCCTTTGCGCACCTGTTCATCCAGATCGGCCAGACGGCTGAGGACCCAGCATTCCAGGCGCGGCATATCCTCGGGCGCAACGCGGTCGGCCTCGGTGAAGTCGGCCAGCGAGCCCAGCATGAACCGCATGGTGTTGCGCAGGCGGCGATAACTGTCGGCGGTGCCTTTCAGGATTTCCGGCCCGATCCGCTGGTCGGCGGTATAGTCTGTCTGCGCCACCCAGAGGCGCAGGATATCGGCACCGTATTGCTTGACGACCTCTTCCGGCACGATGGTGTTGCCCAGCGATTTGGACATCTTGTTGCCCTTGGCATCCAGCGTGAAGCCATGGGTCACCACGTTGCGATACGGCGCGCGTCCTTTGGTGCCGCAAGCCTGCAGCATGGACGAATGGAACCATCCGCGGTGCTGGTCGGTGCCCTCCATATACACGTCGGCGATCCCGTCCTCGGTCCCGTCCTCACGGTCGCGCAGAACGAATGCGTGGGTGGAGCCTGAGTCGAACCACACGTCCAGCACGTCGAACACCTGATCGTAATCGTCGGGGTTTACGATGCCGTCGAGGATCTTCTCTTTGAACCCGTCAGTGTACCAGATATCCGCGCCGTCCTTTTCGAACGCCGCCTTGATGCGCGCGTTCAACTCCTCATTGCGCAGCAGGTAATCCGCGTCGGTCGGCAGAGTCCCCTTCTTGGTGAAGCAGGTCAGCGGCACGCCCCAGGCGCGTTGACGCGACAGAACCCAGTCCGGGCGCGCTTCGATCATCGAATACAGGCGGTTACGACCGGTTTTCGGCGTCCACTTGACAAGCTCGTCGATGGACCGCAGGGCACGTTCGCGGATGGTGTCGCCCATCTCGCCCATGCCGTCATCCAGCTTGCGGTCAACGGACGCAAACCACTGCGGCGTATTGCGGTAGATGATCGGAGCCTTGGACCGCCACGAATGCGGATAGCTGTGCTTGATCTTGCCCCGCGCGAGCAGTCCGCCAACCTCGGCCAGCTTGTCGATGATCGCCTTGTTCGCGTCACCCTCGCCACCCTTGCGGGACAGGATGTATTTGCCGCCAAAGAACGGCAGATCGGCACGGAACGAGCCATCGTCCATCACGTTATAGGTGATGACCTGCTCCAACATGCCCAGATCGCGATAAAGCTCGAATTCCTCCATCCCGTGCGACGGCGCGCAGTGAACGAAGCCGGTACCCTCGGTGTCGGTCACGAAGTCGGCGGCACGGAAGTCGCGAAGGTTGTCCCATTCGCCATTGCCGCCCTCGGCACCGGCCAGCGGGTGAGTCAGCTGAATCTTGGCCAGATCCTCCTGCGTAACATCACACAGGCGGCGATACATCGAGTCGTCCAGTCGCGCCCGCGCAAACACATCCGCAGCACGGTCATCGGCCAACAAATAGCGTTCACCGATCCGTGCCCAGCACTCCTCGGGGCGGCCTGTCACTTCGTAGAGGCCGTAGGAAATACCCTCGCCATAGACCACAGCCTTGTTCGACGGCATGGTCCACGGGGTGGTTGTCCAGATCACCACATAGGCGTTGTCCAGCGTCACATCGCCGGTGTTCACGACCTTGAACTTCACCCAAACGGTAAAGCTTTCCTTGTCGTGATACTCGACCTCGGCCTCGGCCAGAGCGGTCTTTTCAATAGGCGACCACATCACGGGCTTGGAGCCCTGATACAAAGTCCCGTTCATCAGGAACTTCATGAACTCATCCGCGATCACCGCCTCGGCGTGATAGTCCATGGTGATATAGGGATCGGGCCAGTTGCCGGTGATGCCCAAACGCTTGAATTCTTCGCGCTGGATATCGATCCAACCCTCAGCGAACTTGCGGCATTCCTGACGGAAATCGACGATGTTCACCTCGTCCTTGTTCTTGCCCTTCTTGCGGTACTGCTCTTCGATCTTCCATTCGATCGGCAGGCCGTGGCAGTCCCAGCCGGGCACGTAACGCGCGTCATGGCCCATCATCTGATGCGACCGCACGATCATGTCCTTGATGGTTTTGTTCAGCGCGTGGCCGATATGCAGGTGGCCGTTCGCATACGGGGGGCCGTCATGCAGAGTAAAGGGCGTCCGGCCCTCTTTCTCGCGCAGGCGGTCATAGACGCCGATCTTTTCCCAGCGCTCCAGCCAGGCGGGCTCGCGCTTGGGCAGGCCCGCGCGCATGGGGAAATCGGTTTTGGGCAGGTTCAGCGTGTCTTTGTAGTCAGGTGTCTCGGCGCACATTTGGGGCGTCCTCAGGATGGTCTTGTCGTCATGTGGATCGAAGCGGTCAGTGCGATATCTCAAGCACCTTTGCCCGGCGTCTCGTGGTATCAGAGCGCCGGGGATATAATTCGAATAATGATGGCCAAACGGTCATGCATGGCCGCGCTTATAAGACGGCCACGCCTAATGGTCCAGAGGTTCCGACCCTTGCGGCAAATGGCGCAGCTTGGCCCAGCGGTTGAGCCACGCCAGACCCGCCAATGCCAGCCCCAAGGCCAACAGCGAGAACACCCGGATCAGCCCGCCCAGACCCGCGATATCGATCAGAAACACCTTGGCCACTGCAAGCCCGATCACAGCGAGCCCGGCCTTGCGCATCAGGTCGGACCGACGCGCCAGCGACTGGTAGAACAGCACGGCTCCGATAACCAAAAGGGTGAGCGTATATGAATAAAGTTCGGGCTGGGTGACGCCGTTGCCTTCGAACATTCCGCCCGCACCCTGCCAAACGTGCCGGATTGCCAAACCCAGCCAGACAGCGGCCAGCGCTCCGGCGGCTGCATAGCTGATCCGCCGAAGCAATATAGGCATCGCACCGATGCGCCATGCCGAGAATCCGATGGCCAATGCGGGCAGTAGATAGGCCACCGCAAGCGTGTTCAAGACCGGCGGACCCAGCACCGGGTCGGTGAGCGGATCGATCAGCGGGTTCGCCTCGGACAGAGCCTGTGCCAGCCGGGCGATACCGTGTGCGGCGAAGAAGCCTGCCAGCAGATAGCGCGCATAATTCAGCTTGCCGCCGAGTTCGAACCGCTGAACCTGTGCATAGGCCAGCAGCAGCCAGATGACCGCCAAAAGGCCCAGACCCCAATGGCTGTACTTGGCCCCGCCTTCGCCGAACCCCTCTAGCCAGCGCAGCAGCAGCAGCGACAGCAGGATGCCCGCCGTCGCCCACGCAGCGCTTTCCAAGAGCAGCGCGGCGATGGGGCGGTTTAAGGGCTTTAGCAGCGCCCGGCCCGCAACAAAGCCAATCACGGCGGCGGCATAGACCAGCACCATTTCGGCCAGCGGGGCGTCATTGGCCCAACGGAGGCCGGGTTCGAGAACCAGCCGGACGGTTACGGTGAACACTCCTGCCCAGATGAACCAGCTCATTGGGGGCAGATCAAAGCGCCGGTCCAGTACCGCGGCCACGACGATCATCACAGTCAGGGCCACGGTCAGGGCCGCCGAACTGAGCACGATGATGCAGGCAAAGCTGAGACAGGACAGCGCTGACAACGTCGCCAGCGAGGGCCGCATTCGGTCGTCGCCATCAATCCGCGCAAACCGCTCGGCCAGAACCACCATCATCGCCCCAAGCGCCACGGCATGCAGCGCCCAAGGATAGGCCCCGATCACCTTTGCCGGATGCCAACCAACCTCAAGCGCGATGGCCATCAGCGGGGCGAACAGGGCCGAGGCCCCGGCCCAGACCACGCCGTAGCGCCCGCCGCCAAACGAACGCCATGCCGCCAGAGCAGAGATCAACGCGCCTAACGCCACTAACGATGTGGCGATCACGGGGAAATCCGCCTCAGCCGTCTCGACGTAGGTGTCTGCGAAAGCGCGCACCGCCGCGCCATAGTCCAGACCATGCACCAGTACGAACCAGATCAGGCCTAGCGCAGGCATCAAAGCCACATCCTGCAGCGCCTGCGCGCCCTTCGCCCAGATGATCAGCGCCAGCGTCAGCCCGGCCAGCAGCGCAACACCCAGCCAGAATTCGCTTGTCGAGTCTGCCCAGTGGATCGACAGGATCGCCGAACTGGCCGCAACGGCTGCAAAGGCCAGCCGCGTTGGGAATTCCGGCCACGGGGCACCTTTCTTTCGACGGATCATCTGCGTGATCATCCGGCCGGAATGATCGGGCCAGATACGCCGGGCGGGGATCGCGATGGCGATCAACGCGAAAGCTGTGATGCAAGTCAGGTATCCGGGCTCGGTCAAGGGTGACGAAAGCACCAGCAGAAACGCCGCGCTGTAAGCTCCGACAAGGGTCAGGACGGAAATCCACGCCCAGCGCCGAACCGTGTCGATGCCCAGCCCCAACACCGCGATCACGAAGAAATAGCCATAAAGCCACGTTGGATCGTCCGAAGACCCACCCACGACAAACGGTGCCGCAAAAGCGCCGATCAGGCCCACCGCCGCCAAAAGCGGGCCATGGAACCAGCCCAGAATCAGCCCAAACAGGGCCACCAGAGCCATACCAATCAGAGCGGCTTCGGGACTGATCAGGCCGTATAGCTGCCGCGCGGCCAGAATGGCCCCGAACAGTGTCACCAGCCCCGCGCCCGAGAAGACCGAGGGCAGATAGGCGGTGGCGACGTCTTCGTCATCGCCAAAACGGCGGCGCACGATCTCTCCGGCACCGATCAGAGCCGCGCCAAATCCCAGCGCCGCAAGCACCCGAGCGGTCGGGGGCAGCAGCCCGTTTTCGACCCCGTATTGCACCAGAAATATCCCCGCCAGCGCCAGCGACAGCGCAGAGACCGCGTAAAACCAGTTTTCGCGCAGCCACTCGGCCAGCGCGGCAAACCTATCCTGGCGCAGAACGATGGCCGCCGGAGGCGCCGGATCACCATGTTGCAAGGATGCCTCGGCTTGTTCTGGTTCGCCGGTCGCCGGAGGTTTGGCCGCAGCCCATGGCCCCGATTTGGGTTTGGTTTCGGACGGCACCGGCCTGGCAGGAGCTGCGGCCTGAACTGGCGTGTCGGGCAAGTGCTCCGCCAACTGCCGCTCAAGCTGTTCAACTCGTTTGCGCAGCCGCGACTGGCCGATCAACAGCACGACGATCAAGACAGGAATGGCCAGCACGATCAGGCCGACAAGGACAAGCAAGGATTCCAACCGAAGTCTCCGAACTATGGCCGACCAAATCTATCCCGCGCCGTGCCGGGTTAATAGTCAGGAAATCCAGATAGATATCTGATGTGGCTCGAACAGATCATAGGACGGCCCATTCCACCGTCTCAGACGTTAGAGGTCAGTTCTCATCTAAGGATGAAATAACGACCCGACCCAATAGGCGATGGCCGCCGCCACGCCTCCGATCAGGAGAGTCTCGATCCCCGACCGCCACCAGGGCGCCAGCGACCATCGGCTTTTCAGTGCGCCAATGGCGAAGAACACGCCCATCGTCATCCATGCAGAGAGCGCAAATGCGCCTTCGACAGACAGAAGGAAAGGCAACAGCGGCACCATCCCCGCGACAAGGAATGCAAAGAACGTGGCCATTGCGGCCTTCAGCGGGTGCGGATCAACGCTGCCCAAACCATATTCCCCTTCGATCATCAGGTTGATCCAGTTGTCATGATTTTCCGTTATCGCATCCGTCGCCTCGTCCAGCACCCGACCCGACAGACCTTTCTGAGATAATATTTCACGCACTTCGCGGCGCTCTCCGTCCGGGTAGAGGTCGATATGGCGTTCTTCGATGGCGCGAATCCGGTGGATATTATCCAGTTCGGCCTTGGTCCCCGAATAATTGCCCGCCGCCATCGAGAACCCGTCCGCCAGCACATTGGCCAGCCCCAGCGCAACGATGACAAACGGCGACAGTCCCGCCCCGGCTACTCCGGCGACAATGGCGAAGGTCGTGACCGAGCCGTCAATGCCCCCGTAGACCACATCCCGAAGGACCCCCCGCCCCGGAGGCGCATTGATCCGCGCGACGATTTCCTGCTGGCTGTGTCCGTGATCGGTCATGGCTGGCTCCGACCCTGTTATGCAGGACTCGGAATGTCTTGGCCTTGCGTCAGATCAAGTTTTGGAAAACAGCCCGACCAGGGCACGCTTGATGATGGCTCGGGTCGACGGCTTGTGGCGGTCGGAAAATGGCAGAGGGCGGCAAACTTCCATGGCGGCAACGCCGACACGGGCGCTGAGCGCGCCATTCACCAACCCCTCGCCAAACCGCCGCGACAGTTTGCTGAGGACCGAACCGCCCAGAACGGGCTCAAGCAGATCGTCACCGACCGCCACCGCGCCTGTGGCCACGAGATGCACGAACACGGCACGCGTCAGACGCCAGCTGCCCCAAAAGCCCGCTCGCCCCCCGTAAATCTCGGCAATACGCCGGATCATCCGCAGCGAGGCGGCGAGCGCGGTGAACACGTCCGCCAACGCCAGGGGAACCAACGCCGTCACAGTTGCGACCTGACGCGCGGCGGCCTCGACCTCGCGGCTGGCGGCGGCGTCAAGCGGGGCCAGCAATTCATCCTCGGTCAAAGTCAGCAGGCCGGAGGCATCAAACTGCTCGTCAATCCTTTCGGCCAGCCGGTCGCGGCCCCATCTGGTGTCGTCCCGACCTTTATAAAACGCGATCAGCCGGTTCGCGACCGTACGGGCCTGCAACAGATCATCGGCGGCCAGCGCGGCATCCGCAGCCTGACGTATTCCGTCGATCCGCGACAACCGCCCGATGGCGGCCAGTTCGCGCAACGCGATGATCAGAGCGACCAGAATCAACGCCGCAAACAAGCCCGTCACCGCCCATCCCAGGAGCGGTGCCCGGAGCAGCAGACTATTCACAAAATCCCAAGCGGCGACCGAGACCACGGCACCGACCACAGCCGCCGCCAGCCCCCAGAACCACCGGGACAAGGCCGACGGTTTGTGCGCCGCCAACCGCGCGGCCGACTGCATGGCATTCCCCTGCGGCGCGACCGTGTCCGGCACCGGCGGGGCCTGTGCCACATCGGCAGCAGGTTCTTCGGCATCGAGATCAATCAGAACCGGGCCTTTAACCATCTGCATCCCCTTTTCGGTTCCAGACATATTTGATGTCCGGAAGGTTCTCGTCATTGTCGGCCCCATTGCCGCGCGCAACCTCGGCAAAGCCGTTGCGCTCGTAAAACCGCCGCGCGCCGTGATTGGCCTGAAAGGCAAACAATGACAGATGCGCGTGCCCGGCCTTGGCGTGATTCAGCAGGCGTTTCCCGATCCCCTGCCCGCGCGCTGATGCAGTCAGGTAAAGCGAATGAATATCCGCCCCATTCAAAGCCAGAAACCCGACCACCCCGGCCTCGGTTTCGGCCACGGTGACCCAATCCAGATCGATCATCCTGCCGCAAAAGGCGATGGTTTCCGCACGCGAGTGAAGCTCGGGCATCCACTCCATCTCGCGGGCGAATCCATACAGGATTTCCCCGGTCGCACCGGCATCGGTGCTGCGGGCGGGGCGCAGGATCAAGGTCACAGCCGGTCTCCGATCAGGAATTGCGCCGCGCGGTCCAGCCGGATATGCGGCGGGCCGTCGCCCGGTCGCAAGGTCAGCTGTGCGGGGGCAAAATTCATGAACCCATAATCCTGATCCAGCCAGCTGTCCGCGCCGTCACGCGCGGGCCCCAGCAACCTGGAGGGATCTTCGGGCAACTCGCCGGGATAAAAAGCCGCCTGTTTGCCGCCCTGCACGGTGCCCCTTACACAGGGTAAATCCACGCCCTGATGGGTACGCATCTCTTCGGTTGTTGCGCGCAATGCCGCCAGAGACAGCGCTGCGGTTTCGGCACCGGCGAACTTTGCGCGATCGCGGGCATCGCGGGTCAGGGCCTCCATGATATGGGTCAGGCGGGCGTGCTGATGGTGATGCAGGTGATCGGCCTTGGTGGCGGCAAACAGGATGCGCTCGACCCTTTTGCCCAGCAGCAGCTGGCTGAGCCACGCGTTGCGCCCGGGTCGGAACGCCGACAGGATGTCACCCATCGCACGGCGCATATCCTCGACCGCCTGCGGCCCCTTGTGGATCGCGCCCAGCGCGTCGACCAGAACAACCTGCCGGTCGATCCGCGAGAAGTGATCGCGGAAAAACGGTTTGACGACCTGAGATTTGTAGGCCTCAAACCGCCGCGCCATCTCGCGATGCAGGCTGCGGCGGGGCGCGGCCCCATCCACCGGCAAAGGCGCGAAGGTCAGGACCGGAGAGCCCGCCAGATCCCCCGGCAACAGGAACCGACCGGGCGTGCAGTCATAGAACCCGGCTTCGCGGGCAGCATTCAGATAATCCGCGAACGCTTTGGCAAGGGCCTGCGCCTGCACCTCATCATGCGGCCCGTCCGGCTCGGTGTCTGTGACCTGAGCCAGAAAACCGGCCGCCTCGGCTCGGTCCGCAATGCGCGCCAGCGTCTCGGACGACCATTGCGCATAGGATTTGTCCAACAGTGCCAGATCTAGCAGCCATTCGCCGGGATAATCGACAATATCCAGATGCACCGTGCGCGGACCTTGCAGACCGGACAACAAACCTGAAGGGCGCGCCTTGAAGGACAGGCGCAGTTCGGACACGGCGCGGGTGCTGTCGGGCCAGTGGGGTTGCGCGCCTGTCAGAGCGGACAGGTGGTTTTCATAGTCAAACCGGGGCACGGTATCGTCGGGCTGCGGTTGCAGATACGCCGCGCTGATGCGCCCTTCTTGCTGCGCGACCAATCCCGGCATCCGCCCCCGATCCAGCAGGTTCGCAACCAGCGACGTGATGAACACCGTTTTGCCCGATCGCGCCAGACCGGTGACCCCCAGCCGGATCACCGGCTCGAACAAGGCGCCGGACACGCTGTCGCCCACGGACTCAAACCCGCGCACAAGACTGTCTGCCAGCGATGAAATGACCAAACTGTCGTCCCGCTTTTATTGTTTCGCTCAAGATAGGTAGCCGCCACGCGACATACCAGCGCTTTCACGCTCTTGCCCGTTCGGGCACAGCGCGGTACCAGCGGCTCATGCCAAGATACGCGCTGAAAGTCGAATACCAAGGAGAGCCGTTTGCCGGGTGGCAAAGGCAGAAGGATCAGCCCTCGGTTCAGGGGGCGATTGAACAGGCGCTGTCATGCATTCAGCCCGGAGATCACACGATTGCCGCCGCCGGCCGCACAGATGCGGGCGTTCATGCGCTGGGACAGGTCGCCCATTGTGATCTGATCAAGGATTGGGACCCGTTTCGCCTGTCCGAGGCGCTGAACTATCACCTCAAACCGCAGCCCGTCGCCATCGTGACCGCAGCGCGGGTGGACGAAGATTGGCACGCGCGCTTTTCCGCAATCGAGCGGCAGTATCTTTTCCGCATCCTGATGCGCCGCGCGCCTGCGACCCATAACGCGGGGCAGGTCTGGCAGATCAATCACCAGTTGGACGTACCAGCCATGCAAACCGGAGCGGACATGCTGATCGGACGGCATGACTTTACCACGTTCCGATCCTCGATCTGTCAGGCCGCCAGCCCGGTCAAAACGCTGGATGAATTGCGCGTTGAGCAGGTGCAGGGGTTTTCAGGGCCCGAGGTTCATTTCCATGTCCGCGCAAGGTCTTTCCTGCACAATCAGGTGCGCAGCTTTGTCGGCACCCTGGAACGCGTCGGCGCCGGGGCTTGGACGCCCGAGGATGTGCGGGATGCGTTGGAGGCGACGAACCGGGCCGCCTGCGGGCCGGTCTGTCCGCCGCAGGGGTTGTATCTGGCGCGGGTCGGCTATCCTCAGCCGGTTTTCGATTAGATCGCGCGCAGCAGCAGACCGCCGGCGATAACGGCAATCAGCAGGCCCGCGACCAGCTCGATGGTCGGGGCCAACACCTGCGCGAACCGGGTGGCCGAGGCCGAGGCCAATAGCCCCCCGCGCAAGCCAAAAGAGGTCCAGCCGACCAGCGTGGTCACGGTTGCCGTACCCAATGCCATCGCAAAGGTTCCTGCCACCCCGACTATGGCGATGCCCATCTGCCAGGTCAGGATCAGTACGAACAGCGCCCCCGTACAGGGGCGCGCGGCGATCCCGGCAATCAGCACCAACGCCTCGCGCAGGCTGCCGACATTGGCCACTTCGTCCGGCGTCGGGCCATGCTTGTGGCCGCAATCGGAACAGACCTCGCCGTGATGGTGGTGATGATCATGATGCGCGTTCGAGCGATGCCGCCTTGCGAAACCGCGCAGAGCCCTCACCACCAGCCACAAGCCGATCACCGCAATCGCCCCGTAACTTATGGGTGCCATCACCTGTTCGGTCGCGCCCACAAGGCTTTCACGTGACATCTGAAAGATCAGAACACCCGCATAGACCAGAACGATTGCCGTTACCGCCTGCCCCAGACTGGACAGAACGCTGATCGCCGACAAGCGCCAGAAGGCGACGCGGCGACCCAGCCCGTACCCTCCGATCAACACCTTGCCATGACCGGGGCCGATGGCGTGAAAGAAACCATAGGCGAAACAGACGGTCAGCAGGGTTGCCACGGCCTCGGGCTGTTCGGCGCGGGCGGCGCGCAGGGATCGGGCGATCTGGTTCTGGAATTCACGCTGCTCGCCAGCTGCCCATGCGGCCAGTTGGTCGAACCCGCCGCTGCCCCAGAACCACAGCAGCAACGCGATGGCCAGCGCGACAGGAACGATCAGGTATTTGGACATGAAACGCGAATCTCGGTGGCAAAATTTTCGCCGACCAGCGGAATGTCATTTTCCTCAAGGTCGTAATCCGCATCCAACGTGCGCAAGAAGGCCTGCATCTGCGCCAACTGGCCGTCGATATCCGCCTCGATCTGTTCGATCAGGCAGGAAGATGGCCCGGATACAGTGACCGGGCGGGTCACGTCATAGGCGGTGTAGTATGTCTCATCAAACGCCTTGGCGGTCAGCGCATCAGCCGGAACGCCACCCCCGTCCACCGCGCGCAGATGGGTTGTGACGATGCGCCCATCCTCGGTCGTGGCCCGTGCGTCCATGGGGCCGGACAAGGGCACAGCCTGACCATCCGCCCAGACAACCAGATCCCCGTTATAGCCTTCAACCCATTGCGCATCGAAGCCGGACAGGAACGCTTCTTCGCTGTCGCTCAGAACGCCGTCGCCGTCCTGATCCAGCCGCATGTCTTCCAGCTGGAGCAACGAAAAGAACTCATCATAAGCCCAGGTGACGCGCACATGGGTCAGATGGCCCGCATCATCGACAATGAACTCAAGTCCCGTGTCGATGAAGACATGCGGATGAGCCATGGCCGGAATCGGCAGGCAACAGGTGAGTGGGATGACAAGCCAGCGCATGAGCGCAAGATAGGATGCCGGTCCCCGTCCGACAATGCGGTTTCACATGAACGCGCAGAAACCGGCCCATCAGGTCATCCCGGCGGAAACAGAACCAGCGTTTGCAGGGCAGTGCCGACGGGACCTTCGGTGTCATAAAGCACCGATTGAGACATCCCGATCCCCGACGGTTGCCAATGACAGATGGACTCCGAGGCCAGCCAGTCCGAGACCGGTTCGCGATGCACCTGAACGGTCAGGTCGGTGTTCATGAACCCCATCTCGGTCGTGGGTGCGTTCCAGGAAATCCCGTTGCCGCAATCGGCCAGCGGGCACAGGGCCTGAATCGGCGACTGTTCTTCCCCCTCCAGCAAAGGAGGTGTGCGCATCCAAACGGTCTTGGGACCCGCCCCCTGATTGCCACCCGCCGGGTAAAGGATTTCGGAATGATCCGCGAAACCGGGCAGATCATGGCGCGTTTCGCCGATCGGGAACGGGCCCGTGACGGTGTTTCCCAACTCGGGCGGCTGCAGCGTCACATTCGGGACAGCACCTAGGTCTCGGCGCACCATATGCATCGTGGTCGCTGTGGCGCACAGCGTGTCGTCCAAATCGTGCACAGTCACCCGTGTGGTCGCCAGTGTCTTGGTGTGGCGCGTGGTTTCCGCCGCGACCCGTAATCCCGACAAAGGCAACGGCCGCAGCAGATCAACCGTCAGACGCGTCAGCATCTTTTCAGGCCCCACCTCGGTCTCGGCCGCGCGCACGATCAACCCGCTGACCGGCCCGGCATGGCAATGATCGGCAGACCATGGCCCGCGCGCGGGGTCATTGCCGATAAACGCCCCGTCGGCGCGGAGGTGAAAGTAGCACTGCCGGTCAAGGTCGGGTTTCAGGACCATTGCGTTTCTCAGACCTTTTCCTGCGTGTGTTTTTTCAGCTCAGCCCGCGCAACCTGACGGCGGTGCACCGCATCAGGACCATCGGCCAGACGCAGGGTCCGCACATGAGTCCACGCCGCGGCCAAAGGCGTATCCTGACTGATCCCCTGCCCGCCATACATCTGAACAGCTTCATCAATCACCTTCAGCGCGACCTTGGGGGCCACAACCTTGATCTGGCTGATCCACGGGGCTGCAGCGCGGGCGTCACCCTGATCCATGTACCACGCCGCCTTGAGACATAGCAGCCGCGCCATTTCGATCTCCATCCGGCATTCGGCGATGATGTCGTAATTCGCCCCGAGCTGCGCCAGCTTTTTGCCAAATGCTTCGCGCTGAAACGACCGTTTACACATCCGCTCCAACGCGATCTCGGCCTGTCCGATGGCGCGCATGCAGTGGTGGATGCGGCCCGGGCCAAGACGTCCCTGAGCAATCTCGAACCCGCGCCCTTCACCCAGCAGGATGTTCTCGGCGGGCACGCGGACATTTGTGAACCGGATATGCATGTGCCCGTGTGGTGCGTCGTCGTGGCCGTAGACCTCCATCGGGCGCAGGATATCGATGCCGGGCGCGTCTGCCGGAACCACGATCATCGATTGCCTTTTGTGCTTGGGCTGATCCTCTCCCGCAGTCTTGACCATGACGATGTAGACCTTGCATCGCGGATCACCTGCGCCAGACGACCACCATTTCTCGCCGTTCAGCACATATTCGTCGCCATCCCGCACACAGGACATGGCGATATTTGTGGCATCTGACGAAGCCACATCGGGTTCGGTCATCAAGTAAGCCGAACGTATCTGACCTTCGAGCAACGGCTTCAACCATTGCTCTTTCATCTTCTCAGAGCCGTAGCGTTCAAAGACTTCCATATTCCCGGTATCCGGTGCCGAGCAGTTGAACACTTCGGCACCCAAAGGCGTCTTGCCCATCTCTTCGGCGAAATAGGCGTATTCAACCGTGGTCAGGCCAAAGCCCTTGTCACTGTCGGTCAACCAGAAATTCCACAGGCCCGCCGCTTTGGCGCGGGCCTTTAGCCCCTCCAGTATCTCGGCTTGCCGGTCAGTGTATTGCCAGCGGTCACCGGTGTTGATCTCGGCCTGATATTCGTCTTCCACAGGCATGATCTCATCCCGGATCATGTTGGCCACCCGTTGCAGCAAGGCCCGGTTCTCATCCCGCAGGCCGAATGACATGTTCATGAAATTTCCTCCTTCGGCCCGGCAGGCGGGCTTTACGTTTGGTCCGAGAATGACTTAGCTGCCGACAGGATGTCCAGTTGGATGACGGTACGTCACCATGATCAAAATTGACATAAAGGAAACCCGAATATGGCGTTGTTGATTGAAACCGGCTTGTCAGACTGGATCGGCGATGACCAAATCGCCCGCGACATTCGCAATATGGCCCCCGGGATCGATATCCGCACACCGGACACGATCGGCGACCCCGGCCAGATCACCATGGTCGCAGTGGTGGCTTTGCGAGACGATCATCCCAAACGCCTGCCCAATCTGAAACTGGTGCAAAAGCTGGGTGCAGGGGTTGAAACCATTGTCGGCAATCCGAACCTGTCGGGCCACGTCCGCATCGCGCGTCTGAAACCGGACGCGCCCGCGCAAGGCATTGCCGAGTGGTTTGTCGCCTACATCCTGCGCCACCAAAGGCATATGGCACGATACGAAGCCGCGCAGCGCCGGGCTGAGTGGCAGCCCATAGCGCCAGAGTATTCTCCGGATACGGTTGTGGGTGTTCTGGGGTTGGGCCATATCGGCGCGCGCAGTGCCCGGATGCTGCGGTCTGTCGGGTTTCAGGTCATGGGCTGGAGCCGGTCACCCAAACAGATCGAAGGCGTCACCTGTCTGCACGGCGCGGACACCCTGCCGGATTTGCTGGGCCAATGCGATCATGTCTGCGCCATCCTGCCCTCGACCCCGCAGACCATCGGGTTGTTTGACGCCGAAATGCTTGCGGCCATGAAGCCGGGCAGTCAGTTGCTGAACGCTGGTCGTGGAGACCTGATTGACGAAACCGCCCTGACAGCCGCACTGGACGCGGGCGCGCCCGGTCACGCCGTTCTAGATGTGACCCGGACCGAGCCTTTGCCATCGAACAGCCCGCTTTGGGCCCATCCCGGTGTGACGATCACACCGCATGTCTCGGGCTGGCATCTGGGCGACGCACTGGCGGATGTGGCCGCGAATTACCAAAGACTGACGGCGGGCGAACCGTTGCTGCACGAGGTCGATCGCGCGCGCGGCTATTGAGTGCTGGTCAGGGGGTCAACACCCATTTGCCCGACGCGTCCTTGCACCTTTGGGTTCTGACCTCGCGCGTCTGTTCTGAGCCACCCGGTTGAACCACGTGCTGCAGGATGACGCAATTGTCGCGGACATCCTGTATGCGAATGGTGCCTTTGGAACCGGACGCCTCGCTGGACCAGCCCTGCTCGGCCCCGACCTTCGGCGTGCCGCTTGCCAGTATCCCGTCTGCGGTGGCGCTGACCACTTCGAAATCAGCAGGGCTCAGCCCCATTTCCGCGATAATCCGGGACAACGGTTTGGCCTGCGCGGCCGTCCCGATGCCGAGAATTGCAGCCAGTGCCAATAGGGCGGAAATCCGGGCTTTCATGATCGCCTCGCCTTTCTGAAAGAGATTTACATTCAAGACTATACCGGCAGCGCACAAGGGCCAACCCCTGACCGGGTCACCTTCAAATTATCCCGAACAAACCTATTGCGACTCTGACCCTAGGACAGGTGATCCAATGCCCTCATAGTGCTGGCAACTTGAAGCAGAGGCAGATGATGGCAACTCCCAGTTACTACGCCCCGTCAGGCGGTCACCCCGGTCAGGAACAGCTTTTGACCGACCGCGCGATGTTCACCGACGCCTATGCGGTGATCCCCAAGGGCACCATGCGCGACATCGTCACCAGCTATCTGCCCTTTTGGGAGAACACGCGCCTTTGGGTGCTCTCGCGCCCGCTCAGCGGCTTTGCCGAAACGTTTTCGCAATACATCATGGAGGTACAACCCGGCGGCGGGAGCGACCGGCCGGAAACAGATGCGCGCGCACAGGCCGTGCTGTTCGTGGTCGAAGGAGCAGTGACGCTGACGCTGGACGGTGCGGTTCATGTCCTTGAGACCGGCGGCTATGCCTACCTTCCGCCGGGTGCGGAATGGACCCTGCGCAATAGGGGCACCCAGACCGCGCGGTTTCACTGGGTCCGAAAAGCCTACGAGACCGTCCCCGGCCTGCCCGCGCCCGATCCAATCATCACCAATGAACGAGATGTCCAGCCGGTTGAAATGCCCGATACTAAGGGTCGCTGGGCCACCACCCGTTTCGCGGATCCACAAGACCTGCGGCACGACATGCATGTCAACATCGTGACATTTGAACCGGGTGGGGTGATTCCCTTTGCCGAGACCCATGTGATGGAACACGGGCTCTATGTGCTGGAAGGCAAGGCCGTTTATCGCCTGAATCAGGATTGGGTAGAGGTTGAAGCCGGCGATTACATGTGGCTGCGCGCATTCTGCCCGCAGGCGTGTTATGCGGGCGGTCCGGGGCGTTTCCGCTATCTGCTATACAAGGATGTGAACCGGCACATGCCGCTGTCACTGGCCCACAGATAGGCCCTTTGACCGGCAGGGGTTCACATGAGCCCGGGAATCTGTTGAAATAACAGCAGTTTTAGCATCGGAGATTGTGATGGTACTGCGCGGAGCATTTGTGGCATTGGCAGCTGTAATCGGAACATTGGCGTTTGATGCCACGCCGGTAGCGGCCAAGGAAGAAACCAAATCGGTTTTCGTCATGAGCCGCACCTGGGCGGTGACGCAGGTCTCGGACGCGCCGGTCATCTACAGGGCCACACGCGACAACAACAATCTCAACCCGTTTGGCCCGCCGCCCCGTTTGCGCACCGTTCAGGCGATTGCCGCGATTCAGGAAGCGACCGGGTGCAAGCCGATTGTCTCAAGCATGTATCAGAACATCTCGGGGCAGTTTTTTTCTCAGGTCAGCTGCAACTGACCCCTGACTGAAAGCGGCATTGAGGTCTGACCGACCCGCTGCCATAGCGTGCTTATGAAACTTGCAATCAACGGATTCGGCCGGATTGGCCGCACGATTCTGCGGCAGCTGATGGCCCTGCCGCAGAACAGCAATGTCGAACTGGCACTGATCAACGACATCGCGCCGCTGGACACCTGTGCCTATCTGTTCAAATACGATAGCACCTTTGGCCCCTATCCCGGCGGTGTGGAACAAGGCACGGCCCATCTGCGGGTAGATGGGCGTTCTATCCCGATGACCCACAGTCCGGACCTGAGCAAGGTGGATTTGTCAGGCGTAGATGTGCTGATGGATTGTACCGGTGTTGCCCGAACCTCGGATGTGGCGCGACAGGGATTGGTTGCCGGGGCCGCAAAGGTCCTGATCTCGGGCCCGTCGCCTGCGACTGAAGTCACGATTGTCCTTGGCGCGAACGAGGATCAGCTGGACGACGCGCGGATTGTATCCAATGCATCATGCACCACAAACGGGCTGGCACCGCTGGTCAAGGTGCTGGACGGTTTAGGGGGGGTCGCGTCCGGTCATATGACGACGATCCATTGTTACACCAACAGCCAGCCTATGGTGGATGCGCCGCGCGGCGATCTGGCCCGGTCGCGGGCCGGTGCGCTGTCGATGGTGCCCACAACCACCAGCGCCATGCATCTGATTGATGAGGTTCTGCCCCATCTGGCGGGCCGGATTTCCGGCGCAGCGGTTCGGGTTCCGACCGCCAGCGTCTCAGCGGTTGATTTGATCGTGACGCTGGAGCGCGGGATGTCAGGTGCAGCATTTGACGCGGCCTTGCGCGACGCGGTCGACAGATCGCCGGTTCTGGGCTGGACAGATGAACCTCTGGTCTCAAGCGATCTGCGCACGCGGCCGGAATCGCTGGTGATTGCCGCCCCCGAGACCCGTCAGATCGGAAAGCATCAGGTGCGGGTTTTTGGCTGGTACGACAATGAATGGGGATTCTCGGCCCGGATGCTGGATGTCGCCCGCCTTATGGCGGCCAGCTAAGCCACACCGGATAGTCCAACCCCTCAGCGAGAGACAATTTCGAACGGGGCGTCGAACCAGAACTCCTCTAGGTTCGCGCCTGCGCCGATCCGGTCAACAACGGCAAACAGGCCCGGACCATGCAAAGGTGTCAGAACACCATGCCAGGTTCCACGGTGGAAGTTTATCGCCTGACCCGGCGAGGTTACGAATGCCTGCGGCTGCCCGGGCTTCCCGTTTTCGTCAGGTGCGGCGATCACCAGAAAGGGCTGATGGGTCATGGGAATGAACGCCTGACTGCCCAGCGGATGGCGCTCGACCATGTCCAGCTTATACGGCAAAAGTCGCGGATTTGCATTGAACAGGCTGATCCCGGCTCGGCCATCCGAAAACTCCATCTGCGCCAGATCGTGAAAACGCCCGCATTGGCCCTGATTGATGATCTTGTCCGGTTGCCCCGTGATCTCGATCACGTCTCCGAACAGGGCAAAGGCATCCGACGTCAGCGGTGCGGTCGCGATTTGTTTCATGACGGCAGCACATCTTGCAGACGGAATGCGGCAATGCGTTCGACCTGACGGCACGCCTCGGCGAACTCGGTGTCGCGGTCTTGCTCAATCCGCCGCTCGAACGCCTGCAGGATCGAGGCCTTGTCGTGATCCCGGACCGCTATGATGAAGGGAAATCCGAATTTCTGAGTGTAGCGCGTGTTCAGATCGGTGAAGGCCGCGCGCTCCGCGTCTGTCAACGCGTCCAACCCCGCGGATGCCTGCTCGGCGGTGCTCTCCTGCGTCAGCCGCCTGGCTTGCGCCAGCTTGCCTGCCAGATCGGGGTGCGCGGTCAAAACGCCCAGCCGCTCGGTCTCCGAGGCCGAACGGAACACGCGGGTCAACGCATTGTGCAGACCGCCCGCCGTATCATGGGCCGGACCCAGTTCCAGCGCAAATGCACATTCGGCGATCCAGGCTGAGTGTTCGAAAACACCGCCATAGGCGGCGACAAAGGTATCACGCTGCATACCGGATGGCTTTTCACGTGCCACCGGCGGATGCAATGCCGCCCAATGCTGCGCGATCTGCAGACGGGTGGCAAACCACACATCCGAGTAACCGCGCGCATAATCCAGAAACCGTTTCAGGGCCATGACCCGCCCGGGCCGCCCGATCAGACGGCAATGCAGACCGATCGACAACATCTTGGGGACACCCGCCTCACCCTCGGCATAAAGCGCGTCGAAGCTGTCCTTGAGATAGGTGTAAAACTGGTCGCCCGCGTTGAATCCCTGCGGAGTGGCAAAACGCATGTCGTTGCAATCCAGCGTATAGGGCACGATCAACTGATCTCGCCCGGCGATGTTCATCCAGTAGGGCAGATCGTCCGCATAGGTGTCGGCCACATAGTCAAAACCGCCCTCTTCAGCAACAAGACGCACGGTGTTTTCCGAGCAGCGCCCCGTATACCAGCCGCGCGGGCGGTCACCGACAACCTCGGCATGCAGTCGAATGGCCTCGGCGATCTGCGCACGTTCTTCGTCCTCAGGCATATCCTTGTGCTCGATCCATTTCAGACCGTGACTGGCAATCTCCCACCCTGCCGATGTCATCGCCGCGACCTGATCGGGCGAGCGGGCCAACGCCGTCGCGACCCCGTAAACCGTGATCGGCAGGTCTTGCATCAACCGGTGCAGCCGCCAGAACCCGGCCCGCGCGCCGTATTCGTAGATCGATTCCATGTTCCAATGGCGTTGCCCCGGCCATGGCACCGCACCGACGGTTTCGGACAAAAAGGCCTCGGAGGCGGCGTCGCCATGCAGCACGCAGTTTTCGCCGCCCTCTTCGTAGTTGAGCACGATCTGAACAGCCAGCCGGGCCCCGTTTGGCCACTGGGCATCCGGTGGATTGGCACCATAGCCGATCATGTCGCGGGGATAGCGAGGGGGAGTCATCTTATCAGTCATCCTGGCCAGTTCGTTTTACTAGCCTTAACCCAGAAACAGAGGCGGGATTATCAAATCAATCCGAACACTGTTTCCAACTGTTTCGGCATTCCCAATGCTTCCGGGTTTGTCACAGACTGTGTCAAACAAAAAAGACAAGGCGACGTGCCCGCCCGGCGCGGTCAGGACCTGTTTCACGCGACATACAATCAGGAGGTTTTCTTGGCTGGTTATCTGACGACCCATGTTCTGGACACGGCGCGCGGCTGCCCGGCCGGAGGGCTGAAAATCACGCTCTACCGAGTTTCGGGCGACACGCGCACGAAGCTTGCCGAGACCGAGACCAACGCGGACGGGCGCACCAACGCGCCGATCCTGCCGCAGGATATGTTTGAAACCGGCACTTATGAATTGGTTTTTTTCGCCGGGGACTACTTACGTGCATCTGGTCAGGACGGGGATGATCCCCTGTTTCTGGATCAGGTGCCAATTCGGTTCGGCATGTCAGACCCTCAGGCGCATTACCACGTGCCCTTGCTGCTGTCGCCCTACGGCTACTCCACCTATCGCGGAAGCTAGAGCGGCGCGCTCCCGCCCGTCGGAAGCCCCTGTCGGGGCCACCTCCCGTTGGGCCAGGCAGCGCGCCCTTCGGGCACGCTGCGGTACCGCCTGGATGAACGCGCACCTGTAATTCAATGCGCAACCGCGCCGCGGCTTTGCCGCGGCGCTTGGCCCAACGCTGTGAAGGGCCGGAACGGCACAAACAGGGGCGGGAGGTCGCCTAGGCTGATTGCTCCGAGGCGCGGACCACCTTACCGATCCGCTCGACCATGAAATCCATGAACAGGCGCGCCTTGGGATCCTGATGCCGCCGGTGCGTGTAAAGGCACGCCATCTGGACCGGAACAGGCGGAGTTTGCGTCGCTACGGCCACCAGGCGCCCTGCCTTGAGATGATCTGCCACTTCGAAAACCGGCTTCATCGCAATGCCCTGCCCCGACAGTGCCCAGTCGGTCAGCACATCCCCGTCGTCGCATTCAAACCGACCGGATACCGCAAACCGTTTCGGCCCCTCGGGCGTTTCCAGCATCCATTGAAACTCGGTCGCGCCCGGAAAGCGCAGGTTCAGGCATTCGTGTTTGTCGGCAATCAGCTCGGCTCCGGTCGCTGGCATGCCACGTCGCGCGGTATAGTCCGGCGCTGCGCACAGCACGCGCTGGCAATCGGCGATCTTGCGGATGCGCAAGGTGCTGTCCTCGGGTTGGCCAATGAAAAACGCCAGATCCAGCCCTTCGGTGGTCAGATCGACAGACCGGTCTGTCAGCCGCAGACGCACGTCGATCTCGGGATATTCAGACAGAAAATCAGGTACATGCGGCGCAAGCAACCGCCGCCCCACCCCCAGAGGCGCGGCCACGAACAGCGACCCGCGCGGCGCTTCGGTCAGATGGGTGACCTGCGCCTCGGCCTCGTCCACCGCATCCAGCACAGCGACCGCGCCGGGATAAAACGCCTTGCCCTGCTCGGTCGGAGACAGGTTCCGCGTGGTGCGCTGAAACAGGCGGACGCCCAGATGATCCTCAAGCTGCGAAATCCGCGCCGAGGTCACCGCCGGCGAAATTCGCAAATCGCGCCCGGCAGCAGACATGCTGCCCAGATCATAGACGCGAACAAAGGTGCGGATATTGTCGAGATAGGACATCTTATCGTTTTTTTTGATACAGTTTGACAATATACGGGAATACCGAAGAAAAGCCCCTTTGCCTAGTGTGACGGCAACTGATCGGAGAGAGCTTTCATGTACGACTTCGCCGTGTTCTGGGACTGGATGGCTTTTGGCGTGCGCTGGCTGCACGTCATCACCGCAATCGCCTGGATCGGATCATCGTTCTACTTCATCGCGCTGGATCTTGGCCTGAACCGCAACATCCCCGGCCCGGCGGATGGTGAGGAATGGCAGGTGCATGGCGGCGGCTTCTATCACATCCAGAAATACCTGGTCGCGCCAGAACGGATGCCGGACCATCTGACCTGGTTCAAATGGGAAAGCTATGCCACCTGGCTCAGTGGTGCCGCGTTGTTGATGATCGTTTATTGGGTCGGCGGAGAGCTGTATCTGATCGACGCCCAAAAGGCCGACCTGGCGCTGTGGCAGGGTATCCTGATCTCGGCCGCGTCACTGACCATCGGCTGGCTGATCTATGACTACCTGTGCAAATCCGGCTTGGGCGAACGCCCGACCCTGCTGATGGTTCTGCTGTTCGCGCTGCTGGTGGTCATGGGCTGGGGCTACAACCAGATTTTCACCGGGCGCGCGATGATGCTGCATCTGGGCGCGTTCACGGCCACAATCATGACCGCAAACGTGTTCTTCATCATCATGCCGAACCAGCGCATCGTGGTCGATGACCTCAAGAACGGGCGCACACCGGACCCGAAATACGGCAAGATCGCCAAGCTGCGGTCGACCCATAACAATTACCTGACGCTGCCGGTCGTGTTCCTGATGCTGTCGAACCATTATCCGCTGGCCTTCGCGACCCAGTACAACTGGATCATCGCCGCGCTGGTGTTCCTGATGGGTGTCACCATCCGGCATTACTTCAACACCCGCCACGCGCGGGCAGGCAACCCGACATGGACATGGGCGGTGACGGCGTTGCTGTTTATAGCCATCATGTGGCTGTCCACTGCGCCGATGTATGCGCCTCTGGAAGAGGCCGAAGCGCAGCCCCTGACCCCGTTCGAACAGAAATTCGCATCTGCCGAAGGCTTTGAAGAGGCGCATGACATTGTGCTGGGTCGATGCTCGATGTGCCATGCGCGCGAGCCTGTCTGGGATGGTATACTCTGGGCCCCCAAAGGCGTTTTGCTGGAAACCGAAGGCGATATCGCGCGAAACGCCCGGCAAATCTACCTGCAATCCGGTGTCAGCCATGCCATGCCACCGGCCAACGTCACCTTCATGGAGCCCGAAGACCGCCAGGCCATTGTCCGGTGGATCAGAAACGCCGGTCTCTAGGAAAGCGGGGCGTGGCGAACACAGCGGGTCCCAAAACACCGCTTTTCCCCGTTTAAGGTCTTTGCCTGATCGCCATCAGATGCTCTAACATGAAATCAATAAGCTGCGAGGTATGACACGCAGCACAACGATTTCGGCTTGGGGCAGTTGGAACCATATGATGACCTGGGGCAGTCCGCGTCGCCTTTTGAAAGGCTTGGTTCTGGGCGCATTGCTGGTGCTGTCCCCCGATATTGCCGCTGCGCTTGAAACCAGGCTGACGGCACGCGGGGCGCCCAAAGATCTGGTTGAACGACTCCGGGATACGTCATCCGTCCTGACTGCGGACTCTCGCGGGTTGGATACTCCGCTCGAAGTCTTGTCGGCCGCCCTGTCCGATTATCGTACCATCGTGCAGATCATGTATGACGAGGGTTATTTTGCACCCGTTGTCAGTATCAAACTGGACGGGCAGGAAGCTGCCGAAATCAACTCGCTGGAGGTTCCGGCTCAGTTCAAACGCGCGGTGATCCGCGTAACACCGGGACCGACATACAAGTTTGGCACGGCGGTCGTACAACCCGTCGCCCCCGGGACAACGCTGCCCGAAGGTTATGCAAGCGGTAAGCTGGCCACAACGGGCGCCATTCAACAGGCCGCGTCGGACGGTGTTCTGGGGTGGCGGAACGCAGGCCACGCCAAAGCCGTGGTCGCGGATCAGACGGTCATCGCCCGGCATGCGCAGGCACAACTGGACTCGACGATTGATCTGGACCCCGGGCCACAGCTGACCTTTGGCAAGATGATCATTCAGGGCGACACGAAAGTGCTCCACCGATCAATCGAGAAGATTGCGGGCTTTCCGTCGGGCGAGGTTTATTCCCCCGAGCAGCTGCAGAAGGTTGGCACCCGGCTTCGCCGGACCGGAACATTCAGCCTGGTTTCGCTCAAGGAACGCGAAACGCCCAACCCGGATGGAACGCTGGATTTCGACGCCACTTTTGAGGACCTTCCGCCGCGCCGCATCACGTTCGGGGCCGAGGTCGCTTCGCGCGAGGGGATCGACCTGACCGCGACCTGGACCCACCGCAACGTCTTTCGCCGGGCCCAGCGGCTGCGGTTCGAACTAGCCTTACGCAACATTGGTGGCACTGAAAATCTTGACGGTCGGATTGGCCTGCGCCTGGATCAGCCCGACCGGCTTGGACCGGATGACAACACCTTCTGGAATGCCTTGCTGGAACGGCGCAACACCGAAAACTACAACGTGTCCGTTGCATCGCTGGCCTATGGTTTGCGGCGCACGTTTTCCGACAGGCTATACGCCGAAGCTTCGGCTGGGTTTCAATTGTCCGACGCGGATGATGCCTTTGGATCGGGGCGGAAATTCAGGTATTTCATCCTGCCTTTCCGATCCGAATGGGATCAGCGCGACAACAAGGTCAGCGCGACCAGGGGCTACTATCTGGACGCACAGGCGATGCCTTTCGTGGGGCTCTCGGGCACGGATACCGGTATGCGTCTGTTCGCGGACGCACGTGCCTATACAAGCCTTGGCGGCAACGGCAACATTGTCTTTGCAGGACGCATTCAGGTGGGTTCGGTGTTCGGGCCGTCCATAGATGGGGTCACTCCGGACTTCCTGTTCTATTCCGGCGGGGCGGGCACTGTTCGCGGCCAGCCGTTTGAAAGCCTCGGGATTCCGGTCGGAAACGAAGTGGCAGGCGGATTGTCCTTCCTGGGCTTGTCCGGAGAAGTGCGGGGGCGTGTCACCGACAGCCTGTCTCTGGTCGGCTTCTACGATTACGGCGCGGTTGATTTGTCCTCGTTCGTTGGCAGCGGGTCGCAGGAACACTCTGGCGCCGGGATCGGGGTTCGTTATGATCTTGGTGGGTTTGGCCCCTTGCGGTTCGACCTGGCCGTGCCGGTTCAGGGCGACACGGGTGAAGGTCTGCAGTTTTACCTTGGGATCGGACAAGCGTTTTGATGCGTCGCACTGCATATCCTCTGCTGATCGCCACGACAGCGATCATCGCCCCTCTGCCTGCCGTTGCGCAGGACGAAGAAGGTGGCAGCATGATCGAACGGTTCCTGCAGGACACCTTGTCGGGCGATGACCAGAATGTACGTGTGGTCGGTCTGCAGGGTGCGCTGAGTTCCCGCGCCACGATACAAGAGATCACCGTCGCCGATGATCAGGGCGTCTGGTTGACCATCAAAGGTGCCGAACTGGACTGGAACCGGCTGGCCTTGTTGCGCGGCAGATTCTCGGTCAATGCGCTGGTGGCGCAGGAAATCGACATTGCGCGGGCTCCGGGCACAACAACCAAAGAGGCCCCGCCGCCTTCGGCGGAGACGCAGCCTTTTCAGTTACCGGAACTGCCGGTCGCCATCGAGATTGGCGAGCTTCGGATTGATGATCTTTCGCTGGGCCAGCCGTTGATCGGGGTTGCCGCCGATCTGAAAGTCGAGGGTAACCTAAATCTGGCAGATGGGACGCTGGATACCAAACTGGACATCGACCGTGTAGACCGTGCAGGTGACACGATCGATCTGACCGCCGGTTTTCAGAACGAAAGCAGCCAGATCGATCTGGACCTGACTGTGACCGAAGCCTCCGGCGGGTTGATTTCGACCGCGCTGGGTATTCCGGACAGCCCCCCCATCGCGCTGACGGCCAAAGGATCTGGGCCAGTGTCGGATTTTACCGCCGATATCGGGCTCAGCAGTGACGATCAGCTACGCGTGACGGGTCAGGTGCGGTTGCGTTCGGCCCCCACAGCAGCAGCAAGCGCCAGCGACGGCATCGCCTTTACCGCCGATCTGGGGGGCGATCTGACGCCATTTCTGACCGAGGATATGGACCCGTTCTTTGGCACCGACACCAAGCTGTTTGTTGATGGCCGGACCCAACCCGAAGGCGCGCTGGAGATTTCCGACATTGAAATCACGTCCGAGGCGCTGAAACTGGAAAGCCAGCTGAGCCTTGCGGCCGGAGGGGCGTTGCAATTGCTGGCGCTTCAGGGCCGGATCACGCCGCCAGATGGGGAAACCGTGGTCTTGCCTGTCAGTGGCGGCGACACATCCATCGGTGCCGCGCAAATCTCGGCCCTGTTTGATGCCCGAAATGGCAGCCTGTGGGATCTGAGTCTGACAGCCAATGAGGTTTCGACCCCACAGGTCACCCTTGAGCACGCCCGGATCAGCGGGCAGGGCACGCTGGATCAAAGCAGCGGGCTGGCACTGAATGGCGACATTCAGGCGGCACTGGACGGGATCGATATGTCCGACCCGCCGCTGAACACCGCCATAGGGGATCGCATCACGCTGGACGGTCAGTTTGACTATGGCAGCGACCAGTCCTTGCGTTTGTCCAGCGTCGAGCTGGGTGGCAGCGACTATGACCTGACGGCTGATGCGCTGATCAGCGGGCTGGCCAGCGGTCTGAAAATCGATGGATCGGCCGCGCTGAACGCCAGTGATCTAACACGGTTTTCGGATATCGCCGGGCTTGATCTGGGCGGCTCTGCCTCGGTTCAGATCAAGGGCGTCGGGTCGCCGCTTGAGCAGAGTTTCGACGGCACGGTCACCGTCGCCGGGCGCGACCTTGTCACCGGACGTGACGACATCGACCCGGTCATCAAAGGTGAAACCGATATCACTCTGGATGCGAAACGCGGCGCTGATGGCATCACGATCCGCACGTTCACGATCACGGGCGAAACGCTCACCGCGCAGGCCAGCGGAGACGTCACCACCCCGGACGGGAACCTGACCATAAATGGTCAGGCCAGCGTCAAGGCGGATGATCTGTCGACCTTTTCGGGACTGGCCAAGCAAGATCTCTCGGGCGCGGTCGAGGCCGAGCTTGACGGTACGGGAACGGTACAAACGCTGGAATTTGACGGAACTGCGCGTGTATCGGGGAAAAACATCCAGACCGGGCTGGCAGAGTTCGACCCGCTGTTGGAAGGCGATGTTCTGGTTGAGTTTGACGGCGCACGACAGGGCGAAACGGTCACTGTTCGCGATGCAAAGATCAATGCGCAGGTCCTGACCGCGCAAGTTGCAGCCACGATTGAGGACCCGACAGGCAAGATCGGGTTTGATGGCAACGCAAAGGTCAGTGCGCCAGACCTGTCAGTTTTCTCGGGACTGGCCAAACAGCAATTGTCGGGTGCCGTCGAGGCCGAAGTCGATGGGTCCGGCAATGCGCAATCGCTTGAATTCGATGGAACGGCAAAGCTGTCCGGCGACAATCTGCAGACCGGGCTTGCCGAGTTCGATCCCTTACTGGCGGGTCAGGTTCTGATCGAACTGGACGGTGCGCGTCAGGGCGATCAGATCACCATTCGCAACGCCACCGTCAATGGCAACGCGCTGACCGCGCAGGTCGCCGCAACCATCGATGACCCGACGGGTAATTTTGCCGTTGATGGCAAAGCACAGGTCTCGGCACCTGACCTGTCATTGTTCTCGGCGCTGGCCGGTCGCGATCTGGCCGGGTCGATCTCGGGCAATGTGGAAGGCTACGGCACAAAGGGAAGCACGAATTTCGACGTTCAGGGCAACGTCGTTGCCGATGATATCACGACCGGGATCAAACCGTTGGACGCCGTGATAAAGGGGCGCACGACGCTGACTGTAGATGCCGGAGAAGACAGCGAAAAGGGCATCGTCATCCGAACATTCCAACTGACCGGCACCGCGCTGACCGCCAACGCGTCAGGACATCTGGATCGCAGCGCCGGAGGGTTGGATTTCACCGCGCGCCTGGACGATTTGGGACGCCTGTCTCCGGTCATGTCAGGGCCATTGAGCCTGTCGGGCAATGCAGCCCCGACCGGGTCGGGCGTAGAAGGTGAAATCCGGGTCGATGGCCCCCAAAGCTCGTTCGCGGCCCTGACCGGAGCCGTGGACGCAAATGGCGATGCAGACCTGACCTTTAACGCCCGGCTGAACCGGATCGAGCGGTTTGCACCCGAATTTCCCGGCACAGTGACCTCGAACGGAACCGCCCGTAGGGAAAACGGGGTGTGGACGATTGAGTCCTCGGCTCAGGGTCCTGCGAATATCAACAGTACGGTCAACGGCACCTTCAATGAAGCTGAAGGCACCGCTGATCTGAAACTGCAAGGGGGCGCGAATATTGCTTTGGCGAACGCCTTCATCTCACCCAACACCCTGCAAGGGGCTGTCCGGTTTGACATGGCGCTGAAAGGTGCACCGTCTTTGGATGCGCTCAGCGGCACTATCACAACCTCGGGCACGTCTCTGGCTTTGCCCGAAGTTGGCCAGACCATTACCGGTATCGGCGGTTCCATCGACCTTGCACAAAGCCGCGCTACCATTTCGATGGAGGGCGGCGTGCGCGCGGGCGGCGGGTTCACGATCACCGGACCGGTGGATCTGACGCCGCCTTTCAACGCGCAGATCACCACCACGCTGAACGATCTGGTTCTGACAGACAAGCTGCTTTACGAAACGATCCTGAACGGCCAGATCGCCCTGACGGGTGCGCTGGCGGGGAACAGCAGCTTGGCGGGGCAAATCAATTTCGGAGAAACCAACATCAACCTCGCCGCAGCGACTGGCGCGATTGGCGCGGCCCCTATCCCCGAGATCGAGCATATCAACGAGAGCAATGCCAGTTTTGTCACGCGGGAGCGCGCAAACCTGGTGGCGAACGAAGAGACCACCAAAAGCGACTCGCGGATTGCTTTGAACATCGGTCTTTCTTTTCCCAAGGCGGTTTTTGTCCGGGGGCGCGGCGTGAATGCAGAATTGGGTGGGCGCATTCAGATCGGCGGTACGTCGACCGCTGTGGTCCCGTCCGGTCAGATCGAACTGATCCGCGGGAACTTCGACATTCTGGGCCGTCGTCTGGCTTTGACCAAGGGGATCGTCTCATTGCAGGGCGACCTGACGCCGTTTATCGAGTTTGCCTCGTCCACCAGCACCTCGGACGGCACTGCAACCATCGAAATTGTCGGCCCTTTGAATGCGCCCGAGATCGACGTGTTCTCGGATCCTGAACGCCCGACCGAGGAAGCTCTGGCAATGCTGCTGTTCGGCAACCGGTTCTCGGAACTATCGCCCTTCGTCATCGCTCAGATGGCCGCTTCTCTGGCACAGCTCAGCGGGGCCGGAGGAGATGCCACCAAAGGCGTGCGCGAGGCGACCGGTGTCGACACGATAGACATTGGTGCATCCGAAGGCGGCGCAGGCAGTCTTGGCGCGGGCGCCTATCTGAGCGACAATCTTTATACCGATTTCACCGTCAACACCGAGGGCAACACCGAGGTGAACCTGAACCTCGACGTAAGCGACAGCTTCACCGTTAAGGGAACGGTGGATGGTCAGGGTGAAACCGGGATCGGCATTTTCTTCGGTCGGGATTACTAGCGTTTGGGAAATCCAAAAAGAACGAAGGGCGGCCATAAGGCCGCCCTGTTCATTTTGGCTGTATAGTCGTTTATTCCGCCGCGATGGCGTCCTCGATCTTCTCGACACGGATGGCCGAGAACTTGAACTCGGGGATCTTACCATAGGGGTCGATGGCCGAGTTGGTCAGGATATTCGCCGCAGCCTCGACATAGGCGAACGGGATAAACACCATATCCTCGGCAATCGCCCGGTCGGCGCGTACCATGATCTCGATCGAGCCGCGGCGCGTCGTCAGGCGGATCGTCTCGCCCGGTTCGATCCCCATCAGCTTGAGCGTACGCGGGTTCATCGAACAGTTCGCCTCCGGTTCCACAGCATCCAGAACGTTGGACCGGCGGGTCATCGACCCGGTATGCCAGTGTTCCAGTTGCCGCCCCGTCGTGGCAATCATCGGGTATTCCTCATCCGGGGCCTCATCCGGCGGGATGACGCTGGCCGGGGTGAACTTGGCTTTGCCGCCCGCGCGCGGGAAGCCATCGCCAAACACGATAGACTGGCCCGGATCGGTATCGGACAGGGACGGATAGGTGATCGTCTCGGTTTCAAGCCGGTCCCAGGTGATGTTGTCGAGCGATTTCATCGTCAACTTCATCTCGGCAAAGACCTGAGACACATCGGTATAGTCCCAGTTCAGTCCGATCCGCTGTGCCAGTTCAACGGTAATCGACCAATCCTCGCGCGCCTCACCCGGAGGCGTCACGGCGGGGCGCACCCGCTGCACCTGGCGGTTGGTGTTCGAAACGGTGCCGTTCTTTTCATACAGTGCCGAGGCAGGCAGGATGATGTCGGCATAGTTTGCCGTTTCGGTCAGGAAGATATCCTGAACGATCATCAGGTCCAGCTTCGCCAGCGCTTCGCGGGCATGATTCACATCCGGGTCCGACATAGCCGGGTTTTCACCCAGGATATACATACCTTTGATGCTGCCCGCATAGATCTGGTCGATGATCTCGGTGACGGTCAGGCCCTTTTCATTCGAGAAGTCGTCCGAATTCCAGACCTCGTTGAACTTGGAGCGGATGCCATCGTCGGTGACAGTCTGATAGTCAGGCAGGAACATCGGGATAAGGCCAGCATCGGATGCACCCTGCACGTTGTTCTGACCGCGCAGCGGGTGCAGACCCGCGCCGGGTTTGCCAACGTTTCCGGTCATCAGAGCCAGAGAGATCAGGCAGCGCGAGTTGTCCGTGCCGTGGATATGCTGGCTGACGCCCATACCCCAAAAGATCAGACCAGCCTTGGCCTGCGCGAAGGTCCGAGCGACGCGGCGCAGCTGATCGGGTTCGATACCGCAGATTGGGGCCATCGCTTCGGGCGTGAACTGGCGCAGATGCTCTTTCTCGGCTTCCCAGTTCTCGGTCCAGCGGTGGATGTACTGGCTGTCATACAGCTCCTCTTCCACGATCACGTTCATGATCGCGTTGAGCATCGACACGTCCGCGCCCGGACGGAACTGCAGCATTTCGTCAGCGAATTTGCGCATGCCAACGCCACGCGGATCCATCACGATCAGCTTGCCGCCACGCTTGGCGAATTGCTTGAAATAGGTCGCCGCGACAGGGTGGTTTTCGATCGGGTTGGCCCCGATGATGATCGCCACATCCGCATCCTTGATGTCGTTAAACGCCGCTGTCACGCCGCCCGAGCCTGTGTTCTCGATCAGGGCTGCCACAGACGAGGCGTGGCACAGACGGGTGCAGTGGTCGACGTTGTTGTGGCCGAAGCCCTGACGGATGAACTTCTGGAACAGATAGGCTTCTTCGTTGGTGCATTTGGCCGAACCAAAGCCGGCCACGCTGCGCGGGTCTTCATCGCGCATCGCTTTCAGCTTGGTGGCGGCCAGGTCCATCGCTTCTTCCCAGGTCGCTTCGCGGAAATGGGTCGACAGGTTCGCGGGATCGACATTCAGGCCCTTGGCAGGCGCGTCCTCGCGCCGGATCAGCGGCTTGGTCAGGCGGTGCGGGTGATGGATATAGTCAAAGCCGAACCGACCTTTGACGCAAAGGCGGCCTTCGTTGGCGGGGCCGTTGATGCCCTCGACATACTTGACCTTGCCGTCCTTGACCTTCAGCGAGACCTTGCAGCCCACACCGCAGAACGGGCAGACGCTTTCGGTCTCGGAATCGTAGTCCTTGCTGTCTCCGCGCTGTTGGTCATCCAACACAGTGGCGGGCATCAGCGCGCCTGTCGGGCAGGCTTGAACGCATTCACCACAGGCCACACAGGTTGAATCGCCCATCGGATCGTTCTGGTCGAACACCACTTGCGCGGTATGGCCGCGACCGGCCATGCCGATCACGTCATTCACCTGAACCTCGCGGCAGGCGCGGACGCAGAGGTTGCAGTTGATGCAAGCATCCAGATTGACCCGCATCGCAACATGGCTGTCATCCAGCAGCGGAATTTTCTCGGCCTCTTTCGCCGGGAACCGGCTGTCGCTGACATCACTCAGCTTGGCCATGTCCCAGAAATGGCTTGAGGTATCGTGCGCCTCTTTCGGCTGATCCGCGACCAGCAGTTCCATGACCATGGCGCGCGATTTCTCGGCCCGGTCGCTGTCGGTTTTTACCACCATACCGTCTGCGGCAGGGCGGATACACGAGGCGACCAGCGTACGCTCGCCTTCCACCTCAACCATACAGGCGCGGCAGTTGCCGTCGGGGCGATAACCCGGCTGCGGTTTGTGGCACAGGTGCGGGATGGTGAACCCCTGCCCCTTGGCGGCTTCCCAGATGGTCCAGCCCTCGGGCACGGTGACATCTTCGCCGTTCAGGTTGAAGGTGACGGTCTTGGTTGGGCTTGCGTCTAGCATGGCTCTGTCTCCCTTCAGATTTCGTCAGCGAAATGTTTCATGACAAGGCGGATCGGGTTTGGAGCCGCCTGCCCCAGACCGCAGATCGAGGCATCGCCCATGACCTGGCACAGATCTTCCAGCAGATCCGTGTCCCACTTGTCGGCCTGCATCAGCTTAACCGCCTTTTCGCAGCCCGAGCGGCAGGGCGTACACTGGCCACAGCTTTCATCCTCGAAGAACCGCAACATGTTCAGAGCCGCATCGCGGGCCGTGACCTGATCGGACAGAACCACGACGGCGGCAGAGCCGATAAAGGTTCCGTGCGGTTGCAGCGTGTCGAAGTCCAGCGGGATATCATCCATCGACGCGGGCAGCAGGCCCGACGAGGGCCCACCCGGCTGATACGCCTTGAACGTCTGACCTTCGACCATACCTCCGGCAGCTTCGATCACGTCCAGAATGGTCGATCCGGCGGGCAGCAGATAGACACCGGGCTTCGCGACCCGGCCCGAAACCGAATAGCTTCGCAGGCCCTTGCGGCCATTCTTTTCGTTGCTGTTGAGGCATTCCGGCCCCTCGCGGCACACTTTGGTGACCCAATAGAGCGTCTCGACATTGTGCACCAAAGTCGGACGGTTGAACACGCCAACCTGCGCCACGAACGGAGGACGGTGACGCGGCAGGCCCTTCTTGCCCTCGATCGACTCGATCATCGCGGATTCTTCACCGCAGATATAGGCACCGGCCCCCCGGCGCAGATCGATATAACCGGACTCAACAATCCCGGCCTGCTCCAACGCGGCGATTTCACGGCGCAGGATTTCAAGCACCGCCGGATATTCGTCGCGCATGTAGATGAAGCAGGTCTCAGCCTCGACCGCCCAAGCGGCGATCAGCATGCCCTCAAGGAAGACATGCGGCGTGCGCTCCAGATAGTAACGGTCTTTGAATGTGCCGGGCTCGCCTTCATCCCCGTTGACGGCCAGATAACGCGGGCCTTCGTTCATGCGAACAAAGCCCCATTTCTTGCCGGACGGGAAGCCCGCCCCGCCCAGACCGCGCAGGCCCGAGGACAGGACGTCTTCCTGCACCTTCTCCCAGTCGCCGCCCGCGCGCAGCTCTTTCAGCTTGGCGTAACCGCCGTTGGCTTCATAATCGGTAAAGGCTTCATACTCCGGCACATGAGCATGGGTGTCTTCGGCAGCAATCGCGGCCTGCACCTTTTCCGGGGTCGCGTGGTCAATGTGATTGTGGCCAATCTCGAGTACCGGAGCAGTGTCGCAGCGCCCCATGCAGGGCGCGCGGAGGACACGCACCTGTGATGGATCAAGCCCGTCTTCCAGCGCTTTTTTCAGCTGCTGGGCACCGGCCATTTCACAGGAGAGAGAATCGCAGACACGGATCGTCAGTGCAGGCGGTGGCGTTTCATCCTCTTTCACCACATCGAAATGGGCATAGAAGGTCGCGGTCTCATAGATCTCGGCCTGTCCAATGCGCATCTCGACAGCCAGAGCGGCGATGTGGTCGGAACCGATATGGCCGTGTTCGTCCTGAATCAAATGCAGAAATTCGATCAACAGATCGCGGCGACGCGGGCGGTCGCCCAACAGGCGCGCAATCTCCGCCTGTGCTTCATCCGTGAACTGACGGCCTTTGGGCGTGTGCCGCCCCTTGCCTTTACCTGACTTCCAGACGCCTTTAGGTGCGCCCGATGGCTTGGTATCTAATGGTGCCATGATGCCCTCCGATTCAGGCCCCGTGTCTCATCAGATCAGCATATCGTCAAATCGCATATTTCAATCGCACGATAACGACATCTTATCACCGTAAGGAGGCGACAACGACCCGCAGCGCCTCGACCGTTGGCAATTCAGGATCACGGCTGAGCGTGGCCAGACAGATCGGCTTGCTGACCACAGGATCGATCAGAGGCAGCACCTTTGTCCCTCTCAGATCCCCCAGCGCCCGCACCAGAACCCGGGGCACAACCGTGGCTGCCAACCCCTCGCGCGCCATGACCATCGAGGCGGTGAAGCCGCTGGTTTCCGCCACCACATGGGGGTGCAGACCCTGTTCGGCGAATATACGGTCAAGAATACGCCGGTTCTGCATCTGTGGCTCAAGCAGGCTGATGGGAAATTCGGCAACCTGCGCCCATGGGATCGGACCGGTTTCCCCGGTCATATGGGATGGGATCAACAGAACATAGGTTTCTTCATAAAGCGGCTGAACTTCGCGCAAATCGGTTCCGATGCTGTCGCCATAGGTGATGCCCGCATCCAGACTGCCCTCATCCAGCCGGTGCTGAATGGCGGTGGCCGACATGGTCTCGATCCGCGCGACGATACGCGGATGGGCGTCGCGCAGCCGCTTGATGAGCCGGCCGGTAAACGCGATCGCAGTCGGAATCACGCCAAGGATCAGCGTACCGGTGATCTCCCCCTTCGAAGCCAGCACCTGCTGTTCCAGCGCCTTGGTCTCATCCAGAATGCGCCGCGCCCGCTGAACGATCATCTCGCCCTCTTCGGTCAGGCCCTGAAACCGGTTGGCGCGACGGACGATGGAGACGCCAAGCCGATCCTCAAGGTTGCGGATGCGCATCGAGAACGCAGGCTGAGAAATCCCGCACTCCTCGGCTGCCTTGGCAAAATGGCGATGCCGCGCCAAGGCGCTGAGCAGTTGGAGGTCGCGGATTTCGATCATTTGGGGGTTTCTCGTCTAGCAAAGGCAAAACCTAGACTAATGAGGTTCTTTTCTGAAAGGAAAGTTGATCGCTGAGAGTATTCCGTAATTGGTTCAGTAACTATATCTGTTTTTTCTCGCCTCAACAGTCCAAGAAATTCCCTTAAACATCTTCTATATAATCCAAACGAACATCTTTTTCTTGTCGACCGTAGTACTTGCGCCCGGTATCTAAACCGTCAATTGATGTGCCACGATGAGATCGGCAGCACCTTTTATGTTAAGGAGAGTTAGCAATGCCCCGGCATGTATTTATGATTGGCATTTGTACCTTAAGCTGGCTGCCAAATGGTACGTACGCCGACGTATCTTTGAGCGATGCATTTGCCGCATGCGAGGCCAGCGTCGTTGAAAACACGAACGAACCAGTGCTCAATCTCGGTGTCGAAATAGACCAAAATGAACGCCAGCAAAGGATTCGCGTAGATACCGTCGCGGGAACGCTTGTGGCGAGTGTTTCTCGTCCACCATTCGACAATGTGTTTAGTTGTATCTTGTGGGGAAGACACCCCGACCTAGAAGCTGAATTCGCAGACGTTTGGCAGGATTGGGCCGAGTGGGGCGAAGTCGAAGACGCAGCCCAGATTTGGTACAATGACAACCTAACGGTGGAGGGAAGTACAGATTTGACCGACAAAAAACAACCCGGGTACGTGGTCGCCCGGTGCGCAGAGCGTGAATACGGTATCGTTCTGGCCGCTCAACCCGCCAAAACTGGGTTTTTACGACAGGTCTACCCAAAACTAGACCAGCCTCCCAATCCGCGAACGTTTTTTCAGTTTGGTGTTCAGCGGGCTTTGCCGGGAAGATGCCAAGCTGCAGTTGATGCTCATTCGGACGGATAGGTGAGATCCAATGCACTTGCAGAAGTGTCAGCCAAGGGATTGTATCGTGGTTGATCCGCACGAAAGAACAGCCAAGAAACAGGCGCAACGCCCGGTGCACCGCACTACGTATTAAACAAAAAGTGCATCACATCGCCGTCCTTGACGATGTAGCCCTTGCCCTCGGCCCGCATCTTGCCTGCCTCTTTCGCGCCCTGTTCACCATTCGCGGCGATGTAGTCGTCATAGGCGATGGTTTCGGCGCGGATGAAACCCTTTTCGAAATCTCCATGGATCACGCCAGCGGCCTGCGGCGCGGCGGTGCCGGTGCGAATGGTCCAGGCGCGGGCCTCCTTCGGGCCGACGGTGAAATAGGTTTCCAAGTGCAGCAGGTCGTAACCGGCGCGGATCAGGCGGTCGAGGCCGGGTTCTTCCAGACCCATTTCCTCAAGGAACATTTGCGCCTCGTCCACTTCCAGCAGGCTGATCTCTTCTTCGATCTTGGCGCTGATGATGACGTGGGCGTTGCCCTGCGCAGCCGCCATTTCGGCGACCTTGGCGGAATATTCATTGCCCTCGGCGGCTTCTTCCTCGGACACGTTGCAGACATAGAGCACCGGCTTGGTGGTCAGCAGTTGCAGCATCTTCCACGCCTTGGCGTCTTCGGCCGAAACCTCGACCAGACGCGCTGGTTTGCCGCTCTCCAACATCGCCTGCGCCTCGGCCAGCAGGCGGTCCTGCTGCGCCGCTTCTTTGTCGTTGCCTTTCAGCTTGCGCACCAGATTGGCGCGGCGCTTTTCGATGCTTTCCAGATCGGCCAGCATAAGCTCGGTCTCAATCGTGTCGGCATCGGCCACCGGATCAACGCGACCGTCCACATGAGTCACGTCACCGTCTTCGAAACAGCGCAGCACATGGGCAATCGCGTCGGTTTCACGAATATTGGCCAGAAACTGGTTGCCCAACCCCTCGCCTTTCGACGCCCCTTTCACCAGACCCGCGATATCCACAAAGGTCATGCGGGTCGGGATGATCTGTTTGGACGACGCAATCGCCGCAAGTTTGTCGAGCCGGTCATCGGGTACGGCGACGTCACCCACATTGGGCTCGATCGTGCAAAACGGGAAGTTGGCCGCCTGTGCGGCTGCGGTCTTGGTCAACGCATTGAACAGGGTCGACTTGCCGACATTCGGCAGACCCACGATTCCCATTTTAAAGCCCATTGCGACCTCCTGAAGCGATACGACGGCGTCTTCTAGGCAGGTCCGCGCAAATGCGCAACCCGAACGCATGCAGGTCTGTGGTCATCTGACAGGCGAGTCCGCACGGCAACATCACGGCACTGTGATGCCCCAGTCCCATTGCGAGATGCCTAAAAATTGACCATTAGTCACAGGGTCACCACAACAAAACAAGTCGAAGCACCGTCATGAAATCTCTTTTAATCCTCGTGTTTACGATCTTTGCCGCATCCGCAGTTCAGGCCCAGTCGGTCATTTTTGGCGCGGGCTACGCAGATTTCTCCAGCAGCAACGGCGAAGATCAGGCCATCTTTTCGCTGGAATATCAGCATCGCCCATTTCACCAAGCGACGCGATTCAGCGCGGGCTGGGGTACGGCACTGACGGTGGACACCGATGGTGATACGCATATCGGTGCCGGGCTGTTTGGTATCTACACCTTCGCGGACCGCTGGTTCGCCGAAGTCAGCGTGTTCCCCGGCTATTACAATGCCTCGAATGATGACAATGATCTTGGCGGCAATTTCCAAATCCGCAGCCTTCTGGGCGTCGGCTACACTTTGGACAGCGGCAACAGTATCTCGTTGGCGATCACACACAAGTCAAACGCAAGCACAGAAAGCTTCAACCCCGGAGTAAATGCGCTGTTCCTGCGGTATCATTACGGGTTCTGAGGCAATCTGTCGGTGCGGGATTGATTTCCGGGCCAAGTTTTTGCACATCAGGGTCAAACCTGCATGCAAGGATCACAGATGACCCGTATCGACGCCAAATTCGCGGCCCTGACAGCCGAAGGCAAAAAGGCATTTGTTGCCTATATCATGGCCGGAGATCCGGATTACGACACCTCGCTTGAGATCGTCAAAGGCTTGCCCGGCGCAGGCGTGGATGTGATTGAACTGGGCCTGCCCTTCACCGACCCGATGGCGGACGGCCCGACGATTCAGGCAGCCGGACAGCGGGCGCTGGAAGCCGGCATGACGTTGCAGCGCACGCTCGATCTGGCCCGCGCATTTCGGGAAACGGATGACACGACGCCAATCGTTCTGATGGGGTATTACAATCCAATCTACAGCCGGGGCGTTGAGACCTTTCTGGCCGACGCCAAGGCTGCTGGAATTGACGGGCTGATCGTGGTCGACCTGCCCCCCGAAGAAGACGAAGAACTGTGCCTGCCCGCGCAAGCTGCGGGTTTGAACTTTATCCGCCTTGCCACGCCAACCACAGACGACACGCGCCTGCCGCGTGTTCTGCAAAACACATCGGGCTTTGTCTACTATGTGTCCATCACAGGCATTACCGGTGCCGCCGAAGCGCAGGCCACAGATGTCGGACCAGAGGTGGCGCGAATCAAGTCCGCCACCGATCTGCCTGTGATCGTGGGCTTTGGCATCAACACACCGGAAAAATCCCGTGCCATTGCAAGCGTCGCGGATGGCGCGGTTGTCGGGTCTGCCATTGTCAGCCAGATCGCCGCGGGAAAACCAGTCCCCGAGGTGCTGGAATTCGTAAAAACTCTGTCAGACGGAGCCCACTCGGCCTGACATCCCATCGCAGAAATGCCACCTTCCCGACGGGTACGCCCTTCTGTAGGGCTGCGCGGTCATATCGCGCCGGTGATCGTTGCGGGCCTTCCAAATGATTGGTAAACAAACCTCACCAATCCCGAGGAGGTCCAGAACACATGCCCATCATCACCAATATCGAGGACCTCAAGCGCATCTATGAACGCCGCGTTCCGCGCATGTTTTTCGACTACACCGAAAGCGGCAGCTGGACCGAGCAGACATTTCGCGAAAATTCCTCGGATTTCGATGACATCCGGCTGCGGCAAAGAGTGGCCGTTGACATGTCCGGACGCTCCACAGCGTCACAGATGATCGGACAAGATGTATCGATGCCCGTGGCTCTGGCTCCGGTCGGCCTGACCGGGATGCAACACGCCGATGGTGAGATCAAGGCCGCCCGGGCGGCTGAAGCGTTTGGCGTCCCTTTCACGCTCTCGACCATGTCGATCAATTCGATTGAGGACGTGGCCGAAGCGACAACACACCCGTTCTGGTTTCAGCTTTATACGATGAAAGACGAAGACTATGTCTCACGCCTGATCCAGCGGGCCAAGGACGCAAAGTGCTCGGCTCTTGTGATCACGCTTGACCTTCAGATTTTGGGCCAGCGGCACAAAGACCTGAAAAACGGCCTGTCTGCCCCGCCCAAACTGACCCCAAAGACAATTGCCAATCTCATGACCAAATGGGCCTGGGGTATCGAAATGCTTGGGGCTAAAAGGCGAGAATTCGGCAATATCGTCGGACATGTTGACAGCGTGTCCGACACCAGAGCACTGGGGGCCTGGACCGCAGAACAATTCGACCCCAGCCTCGACTGGAAAAAAGTCGAGAAGCTGATGGAACAATGGGGCGGGAAAGTCATCCTCAAGGGGATTCTGGACGCTGAAGATGCCAAGATGGCGGCCAAATTAGGTGCTGATGCCATCGTCGTCTCGAACCACGGGGGGCGTCAGCTGGACGGGGCGCTGAGTTCCATCCGGGTGCTGCCCGAAATCATGGATGCGGTGGGTGATGATGTCGAAGTGCATCTCGACAGCGGAATCCGCTCAGGTCAGGACGTACTCAAAGCCCTGGCTTTGGGGGCCAAGGGTACATTTATTGGTCGGGCCTTCATCTACGGATTGGGAGCGATGGGGCAAAAGGGTGTGACCACAGCGTTGGATGTCATCCAAAAAGAGCTCGATACAACCATGGCTTTATGTGGCGAACGAAAAGTCGATGATCTGGGGCGCCATAACCTGCTGGTGCCTCAGGATTTCGGAGGTCGGTGGCAAGATTGACCATCGGGCCATGGGGGCGCTGCCCCCGCCGCCCTTTGGGCGCCTCCCCCGGGATATTTTCAGCCAGATGAAGCAGGGGATCCGTTCTTCATCTGGCTATAAATATCCCGGAGCGCGAGGCAGAGCCTCGCTTTGGTCCCAAAGGTTCAAAAACCACTTTCCAAACTGGGTGAATCAAGCTAAGGACGCGGCTTCACGCGGGTATACAGCCTTGGAGGATGCCCGCCCTAACATTGGAGAATTATCATGGCTGGAGAGATTCCTGATCTCGTAGCTCTGGAACGGACGGGGACAGGCAAGGGCGCCGCTCGTCAGGCACGCCGCGACGGCATGGTTCCGGGCATTGTATTTGGTGGCGACAAAGAGCCGCTGCCGATCAACATCCCGTTCAACGTCCTGTTCAAGCGTCTGAAAGCAGGCCGTTTCAAGTCGACCCTGTGGAACCTGAAGGTTGAGGGACACGAAGACGTCCGCGTCATCTGCCGCGACGTTCAGCGTGACGTTGTCAAAGACCTGCCCACCCACCTGGACCTGATGCGTCTGCGTCGGACCACCAAGATCGCGTTGTTCATCCCCGTTGAATTCGTCAACGAAGAAGAAGCGCCCGGCATCAAGAAGGGCGGCGTTCTGACCGTTGTGCGCCCGGAAGTCGAACTGGTCTGCACTGCGGGTGACATTCCTGAGAAGATCATCGTTGATCTGACCGGCATGGAAATCAACGACGTCGCCACCATCTCGTCGGTTGATCTGCCCGCCGGCACCAAGCCGACGATCGACCGCGACTTTGTGATCGCCAACGTGTCGGCACCGACCGGCCTGTCGACCAGCGATGATGAAGAAGGCGACGAAGTGGCCGCGGACGAGGTTGAAGTCGTCGGCCAGGAAGAAGCCGCCGAAGAATAAGTTCGGATCGCATCCGAATGTGAAACGGGGTCCCTGAGGGACCCCGTTTTTTGTTGCCTTGTTGGGCTGGAAACCGGGCGGCAAATTGTGCCATCAACCGGGCAAGTAACGCAGTTGGGGACATTGCCATGAAACTGTTTGTCGGCTTGGGAAATCCGGGGCAGAAATATGCCCGGAACCGGCATAATATCGGGTTCATGGCTGTGGATCGGATCGCGCAGGATCACGGGTTTGGTCCTTGGAAGTCCAAGTTTCAGGCCGAGCTTGCAGAAGGGCGTTTGGGTGCTGAAAAAGTTCTGCTGATCAAACCACAAACTTTCATGAACCGCTCGGGCCAGTCCGTGGGCGAAGCGATGCGGTTTTACAAGCTCGACTCGACTGATGTGACGGTTTTCCACGACGAACTGGACCTGGCGCCAGGCAAAGTTCGGGTTAAAGCAGGTGGCGGGCATGCGGGGCATAACGGGCTCCGCTCGGTTCATGAACATATCAGCCCGGCCTATGATCGGGTGCGGTTGGGCATCGGGCATCCGGGGCGCAAGGAAATGGTCTCGCCCTATGTGCTGGGTGATTTTGCCAAAGCGGATGCCGATTGGCTGGATGACGTACTGCGCGGCGTGTCTGACGGGGCTGGCTATCTGGCTGACGGAGAAAGCGGCAAGTTCATGAACGCAGTTGCCCTGCGCACCGCACCGCCACGGTCTTCTAAATCGAAACCCGACAAGGCCGTGGTTGCCGGGAAACCGGCCCCTGCCGCAGAGGCGGACAATCGCTCAGCCATGCAAAAGCTGCTGGACAAATTCAAATAGAAACGCCCTCGTTGCCGTGACGTATCGTTTGCAGGCCGGACCCTGGCACGCTCCAATAAGATACGTGAAACGGAGGCTATTGATGAGAGCGTTCTTTAAATGGTTGCTGCGCATCGTGTTGATGCTGGTGCTGGCGGCAGCGGTTGTGGGATTCTGGAAACGCGAAGAAATTCAGCGTCTTATGGCGGTGAACGCGTTGTTTTCCGAAGACAAGATCGTTCACAACTTTTCTCATATGGATCAGGCGTTTCTGACGACAAATTTGTCGCGCGGCAATGGGCCAACGTGGGATCTGCCTTATGGGACGGGCTTTGATCTGCCGGACGGGATAGATCGCTGGATCGCGGATCGGGCGGTGACGTCATTGCTGGTGCTGCAGGATGGCCAGATCGAATTCGAGGCGTATTACCTCGGCACCTCTGCCGAAGACAAACGCATCGCTTGGTCCGTGTCCAAAAGCTATCTGTCTGCGCTGTTCGGCATTCTGGTGGCGGAAGGTGCAATCGAATCTCTGGACGATCCGGTCACCAAATATGCGCCCAAAATGAAAGGCAGCGCCTATGACACGGCCACGATCCGCAACGTGTTGAATATGGCAAGCGGCGTCACCTTCGACGAAGATTATCTGGACTATGATTCCGACATCAATCGGATGGGCCGGGTGATCGCTCTGGGCGGCGCGTTGGACGATTTTGCCGCCGATCTTCGCGACACGTTCGCCGCACCCGGTGAGACCTGGCAATATGTCTCGATCGACACACATGTCATTGCCATGGTGATCCGGGGTGCAACCGGCCGCAGTGTAACCGAGTTGATGGCCGAAAAGGTTATCACACCGCTAGGGCTAGAGCATGACGGATATTACCTGACGGATGGGGCCGGAGTGGCATTTGCGTTGGGAGGGCTGAATTTCACAACCCGCGATCTGGCACGGTTTGGGCAAATGATCCTGCAGAACGGCCAACATGATGGCCAGCAACTGGTGCCTGCTGACTGGATCGCTGAATCGGTTCAACCGTCAGCCCCGACAGCACCAGGGGAAATCGGTTATGGCTATCAATGGTGGATTCCCGTTGGCGCTCATGAAGGAGAGTTTCTGGCGCGTGGCATATATGGCCAGTACATCTATTTCGACCAGCCCAGAGGGGTCCTGATCGTCACCACCGGCGCCGACCGCAAGTTTCGGGAACCCGGCGTCAGCGACCAGAACATAGAAATGTTCCGCAAAATCGCCCAAAGCCTGTAAGGTGGCACCATGCAGAAACAGGACAGTATCAACGTTCTGGGCGGTGTTCTTGCCCATTGCTCGCGCGATCCGCTGACCGGGTTTTTCCGTGACGGGGCCTGCAACACCTGCCCCGAGGATCAGGGCAGCCACACGGTTTGCGCGGTCATGACGGCCGAGTTTCTGGCCTATTCGAAATATGTCGGCAACGATCTGAGCACAGCACGGCCCGAATTCAACTTTCCCGGCCTCAAGCCCGGCGACAGCTGGTGTTTGTGTGCGTCGCGTTTCCTTCAGGCGCATGAGGAAGGATGTGCACCCAAGGTTCATCTTGAGGCGACACACCAGCGCGCTCTGGAGATCGTTCCCCTTGTCGTTTTGCGGGAGCATGCGACAGAGGGGTAGATCACCCGGCGATTGCCACATACCCCCGAGAGGTTCGCGACGGCGGCCCGGTAGGGAAAGCGTGTTCGGACTTCAACTCCCAACCTGCCGCCGACAGCATCTCTGCGACAACGGTCGGCCGGTAGGCACGGTGGCGCCACTGGAACCAGATGATCGCATTGCACCAATGGGGTTTGCTGACCACCAGCCACAAGGTCGCGCCCGGCACTGCGAGGGCACGCATCCGGCGCAATGCGGCGACCGGGTCATCGCAATGTTCCAGCACATGAGCGGCCAGCAAACAGTCATACCGGTCCGGCGTGTCATAATCCTGCAGCGTCGCTTGAACCGCATCCGCTTTGACACCCCGACGGGTCAAAGCAGACACCGCCTGTTGCAGCATGGCTGCCGAGGGTTCCAGCAAGGTCAAATGCCCATCGGGGCGTAAAGCCGCGCGCGCGTCAGCAAACGCGCCAGTGCCGCAGCCGATGTCCAGCGCAGTGTCGCCCAAAGCGGCTTTGGGGTCAGCAGACAGAAAGCCAAGATAGGCATCGAAATAGCCAAGCAAGCGCATCTTGTCCGCCCAACCCGGGGCAGCGGCATCATATTTCTGATCTAATGTGGACGCTCGGGCCATCTTCGCAGATTGGCACATACGCCGATCATGCGAAACCGTGCCGGGATCAGAACTCAGCTTGCCAGGTCAAGCCAATGCTATAGCTTTCAAAATCGCTTTCGCCGAAGCCGTCGTAAAACAGATCAGCAGACAAGAGGCTTCTGTTTTCGAACCGGTAATCAAGCCCCATGTCCACACGCCCCCGCGTCGTATCGCCGATAGGGGAAACACCGGGCACGGTGCCGGTTCCGGATGTCGTGCTCCACACCCCCGAGAGACCACCGTTCAGCGTCAGCTCTCCACGCGTGACGGCCACAGGATAGCTGAAATCCATACCCAGTCTGGCTGTTGTCAAGCTGAAATCCTGTGCCGAAATGCGGTTTCCAAGGCCGTCCGTGTAGGCCTCCTGATCGTCACTGACATAGCTGACGTCAAGAAGCGGCAATAGGGTCAGATCTCCGCGCTGTACTTCGCCGGTGACACGGGATTGAATCAACCAGCGGTCACTGTCGAAACTGTCCTCGAAGGTGCCCAGCGGCGAAATGTCGTTGTCACTTTGCCCATAGAGCGCGCGACCTTCGAAGAAAATCGGCTGGCTGGGCAGCTTTGCCACCACATAGGGCCCGACGAACCATCCGGTCCCGTCGATCTCGGCATCCCCTTCGTCTGTTTCGGCATAATCCAGCTGTACCATCGCACCGAGCAGCAGGTTTTCATTGATCCGACGATGCGCCCCTATGGTGGCCAGCACATAAGAGCTGTCAAAATCGCCTTGCGAGCTCCGGTTGCCGGTCAGATTGAACCAAACCGGCAGGCTGGGATCGCTGGCGAAATTCAGGAAACTGGTCCCACGCGTCACCGAAGCGTTAAACGTTCCAGAGCGGGATTGTTGCAGGAAAGGCGTCAGGCCGGGTTGGTTCGATACAAGGCTGTTAGCACGGGCGAACTGGAAGGCCTCGATCAGACGCCGGGCTTCGGCTTCTGCGTCTTCGTCGGGGGTACTCAACGGGGTTCTTGTATTAATGAGGCGCGTCGTGGCAACACCCGTAAGCGCGATTTCGTAACGGAAGAACGGACCGTCCGCTGCCTCTCTCGCGTTGAACACGATACCAAGGTAACCGTCTGTCGCATAAGTACTATCGGCCCCATTTTGGCTTAAGATGGTTGCATCTAGATAGCCAAGAATTGCCAAATCGGCCGGCGTGACTGGAGAGAGAGTTAAGATTCCACCATTAAAATATGCGGTGCCACCAGGAAATGTAGCCGATGGGAATCCGATCGAGATAAATGCGGTAGATGTAATAGGATCGTTGTTGATCGTTATTGAGTTGCCATTCGGCGTTGGTATCTGAACCGGAATCGGATCAGAAGGTGATGCTGGCCCGAAAGCCAACCCCTTGTCGGCGCTCGCAAGGACAAACAACGGCATCAACCACAAAACTAAGAAAACTGTCCGCACAACTGACCAAACCATCACTACCTCCCAGTGCACCAAGACGTGCAAACATCCGAGCATAGCGGTCAGGTCTGACCGTCAAAACGCTGCTCGTTATCCCGTTTGTTTCGGGGTTCCCCAAAGTTCCGGCCGTTGAGCGCGACCGGTTAATATTCGGTTAATCTAAAGCGCAGCATTTGTATAGAACGGTGCAAAAATTTGGTTAAACCTGAAGCCACGACACAACATCCCGGTGCGGTTCCAGCTTGAGACATGCACGTTGATTGCCGGCTATTCATGCCTGAAATATAGATTTTTCCCGGCATTTGATCATGACGCACGCGCTATATGAAATTTCCGTTTCTCAAGAACGTCGCCTCGCCTGTCAAAAACAGTTTCCAAAAAGACGACAATGCCTTCATTGAGGTGGAATTGCATCAGTCAAAAGTTGATAAACGCGAGGCTGACGGAAGGAGGACGTCGCCCTCCCCCCACAATTTTTTCAATTTTGCTTAACCGGCGTCTCGCCCTTCGGTATCAGACATGTCGAAATTGAGGTATTTCGCAACCGTCTGCACGTCCTTATCGCCGCGTCCGCACATGTTCATGCAAATCAGATGATCCTTGGGCAATTCGGGAGCAATCTTCATGACATGCGCCAACGCGTGGCAGGGCTCAAGTGCGGGGATGATGCCTTCGGTCGAACAGCACAACTGGAACGCCTCAAGCGCCTCTTTGTCGGTGATCGAGACATAGTTGGCGCGTCCTATGTCATGCAGCCACGAATGCTCGGGGCCAATGCCGGGATAGTCCAGACCTGCCGAAATCGAATAGCCCTCGAGAATCTGCCCGTCATCATCCTGCAGCAGATAGGTGCGGTTGCCGTGCAGTACACCCGGACGACCGCCGGTCAGCGAGGCGCAATGCTCCATCTTCTCGTTCACGCCCTTGCCGCCCGCCTCGACACCGATGATGTTCACATCCTTGTCGTCGAGGAACGGATAGAACAGGCCCATCGCGTTTGACCCACCGCCAATGGCGGCGATGATCGTGTCGGGCAGACGGCCTTCGGCCTTTTGCATCTGTTCCTTGGCTTCCTTGCCGATGATCGACTGGAAATCCCGCACCATCGCAGGGTACGGGTGCGGACCGGCCACAGTGCCGATACAGTAGAACGTGTCACGCACATTCGTCACCCAATCGCGCAGCGCATCATTCATCGCGTCTTTCAACGTGCCACGACCTGAGGTCACCGGGATCACTTCGGCCCCCAACAGACGCATACGGAACACATTCGGAGCCTGCCGCTGCACGTCATGCGCACCCATATAGACGATGCACTTCAAACCGAACTTGGCACAAACAGTGGCGGTGGCCACGCCGTGCTGCCCTGCCCCGGTTTCGGCGATGATCCGCGTCTTTCCCATGCGACGTGCCAGAATGATCTGGCCCAACACGTTGTTGATCTTGTGTGCGCCGGTATGGTTCAACTCATCCCGTTTGAGGTAAATCTTCGCCCCGCCCAGATGCTCGGTCAGGCGTTCGGCGTAGTACAGAGGCGAGGGGCGGCCCACGTAGTTGGCCCAAAGATCATCCATCTCGGCCCAGAAGGTCGGATCGTCCTTGGCTTTGTCATATTCCTCTTCCAGCGACAGGATCAGCGGCATCAGCGTTTCGCTGACAAACCGCCCGCCGAAAATGCCAAAACGGCCCTGTTCGTCGGGGCCGGACATGAAGGAATTGAAAAGATCGTTGGCCATGGAAGTCTCCGTCATCTTACCCGTTGTTCATAGGAGGTGATGGCGCGATTGACCATCGCAAAACGCATCATTCCGCAGCCTGAAGTCGCTGTTCCCAAACCTGCAGAGCCTGGCCCCGGCTGGGAACAGCGATGCAGGAAAACTGGCAGAACACGTTGACATCCGCCAGTCGCGGAGCGGCCTGAACGATCCGGCGGTGCGGGCCGGACTGCGTAAAGGTCAGCATCGCCTCGATATCCTGCCAGACGGAATAGGAGAAATAGAGCCCTGCGTGGGGAAACACCTCGGCGTGCAGGCACAATGCATCTCCGCGGGCCTGAAGCAGGGCTTTATGAGCGCGCCAGAAAAACTCTGGCGCGTGATACCATCGTCTGAGTGAAACTCCGCCAATTGCAGCCAGCATACAGCGCCCCTAAAAACCGGGATACGCATCAGGACGGCGTTCAGATCACCTTGTGGCGTCGAGGAACGCGTGGATCAGCGCCGCATCTTTAACGCCCGGCGCGCTTTCCACGCCCGAAGACACATCGATCTGCTGCGCGCCGGTCATCCGAACCGCCTCGGCCACATTGTCGGGGGTCAGGCCGCCGGCCAGCATCCACGGCTTGCGCCAATATTTCCGGCCCGCAAGCAGACGCCAATCAAAAGCTAGACCATTGCCGCCGGGCAGATCGGACATGCGCGGCGGTTTGGCGTCGATCAGCAATTGGTCTGCAACGTCGGAATACGCATCAATCGCGTCCAAATCTTCGGGTTCGTCAATGCCGATGGCCTTCATCACCGGCAATCCGTATCGGTGCCGAATGCCAGCCACACGTTCCGGGCTTTCCTTGCCATGTAATTGCAACATATCCACGGGAACAGTCGACGTGATCCGGTCCAGGTCGTCATCGGTTGCATTCACCGTCAACGCCACTTTTGCAACGCCAGCAGGCACCAAATGTGCAAGCTGTGCTGCATCGTCCCGGGCAAGGTGACGCGGCGATTTCGGAAAGAACACAAAACCCACATAGCGCGCGCCCGCCTCAACCGCCGCGCGCACGTGTTCCGGAGCGGTCAGGCCGCAAATCTTGACAGATACATCGGGCATTTGAACGCCTCAGCTGGCTTCGTCCAACAAGGCCAGAACCTCGTCCTTGCCTTCGTTCTGCTTTTTCTTGAGCTTGTTGACCTCACGCTCAAGCTTGCGCACTTCGCTTTTCTTGACAGTGGCGTCCTTGCGGTGCTTGTGCTCGCGCAGCCATTCCCACAGGAATCCGATCACCAGACCGGCAATCACCCCGCCCAGCACCACGATGAACAGCGGCAGCGACGTGGTGAGATTAAAGCCCAACAGCTCGGCCAGAGCATCGGGCATCAGCTTGAGTTCGACGATCTGCCGGTTGGCCAGCGAGACCGATACCAGAATGATCCCAAGGATCGCGAGAAAGGCGTAACGAATATAGCGCATCATGAGGTCAGGCTTTACCGTTCAATCGATCCCTTAGCAACTTGCCCGTCTTGAAAAACGGAACACATTTTTCTTCAACCTGAACCGTCTCGCCGGTTCTGGGATTCCGACCCACGCGGGCATCCCGTTTTTTGACGGAAAACGCGCCAAAACCACGAAGTTCTACTCGGTCGCCGCGTGACATCGCATCGGTCACTTCTTCGAACACTGTGTTCACGATCCGCTCGACATCACGTTGATACAAATGCGGGTTTTCGTCTGCAATTTTTTGAATCAATTCAGAACGGATCATGCGCGCTACCCTCCCAGGCGACCGGTTTACCATCTCTAGTGTTCTGACCAGTATAGAAAAAAACCCAGTTCGGGGGAACGTAAACTCTGTGTGTTGGCGGGTATATTTACGCCAATCTGACCCGATTTTCCGCCGAATGGCCTGAATCCGCCTTCATGTATGCACGATACATATTTTAACCGGCGAATATGGAACACATTGATTCGCAACAAAAACGGCCCCGCACAGATGTACGGGGCCGTTGAATTGTATCGAGTCATGGACCCGGTTTAGTCGCCGGATTTCAGCGCGGCACCCAGGATATCGCCCAGCGATGCACCCGAGTCGGACGAGCCGTACTGTTGCACAGCCTCTTTCTCTTCCGCGATTTCGCGTGCCTTGATCGACAGGCCCAGACGGCGGGTTTTGCTGTCGACATTGGTGACACGAACGTCGACCTTGTCACCAACCGAGAAACGCTCGGGGCGCTGTTCGGCACGGTCACGGCTCAGGTCGGAACGACGGATGAACGACTTCATGCCTTCGTATTCCACTTCGATGCCGCCATCTTCGATCGCGGTGACGCCAACGGTGATGACCGAGCCACGCTTCACGCCGCCCACGGCTTCGGCGAACTTGTCACCGCCCAGGGCTTTGATCGACAGCGAGATACGCTCTTTCTCGACATCCACTTCCGAGACAACCGCCTGAACGACGTCGCCTTTGCGGTAGTTCTGGATCGCATCCTCGCCACGCTCGTCCCAGGAAAGGTCGGACAGGTGAACCATGCCGTCGATGTCGCCGTCGAGGCCAATGAACAGACCGAATTCGGTGATGTTCTTGACTTCGCCTTCGACCTCGGTGCCCTCGGGGTGGGTTTCTGCAAACACTTCCCACGGGTTGCGCTGAGTCTGCTTCAGGCCCAGAGATACGCGACGCTTCGCGCCGTCGATTTCCAGAACCATGACGTCGACTTCCTGGCTGGTCGAAACGATCTTGCCGGGGTGGACGTTTTTCTTGGTCCAGGACATCTCGGAGACGTGCACCAGACCTTCGACACCGGCTTCCAGCTCGACGAACGCGCCGTAGTCGGTGATGTTGGTGACGCGACCCTGATGGACCGAGCCCAGCGGGTACTTGGCAGCAACCAGATCCCACGGATCTTCCTGCAGCTGCTTCATGCCCAGGCTGATGCGGTGGGTCTCTTTGTTGATCTTGATGACCTGAACCTTGATGGTTTCGCCGATCGTCAGGATCTCGGACGGGTGGTTTACACGACGCCATGCCATGTCGGTGACGTGCAGCAGGCCGTCAACGCCGCCCAGGTCAACGAATGCACCGTATTCGGTGATGTTCTTGACAACACCTTCGACGGTCTGACCTTCGGACAGGTTGCCGATAACCTCGGCACGCTGTTCGGCACGCGATTCTTCCAGGATAGCGCGACGCGACACAACGATGTTGCCACGGCGGCGGTCCATTTTCAGGATCTGGAACGGTTGCTTCAGACCCATCAGCGGGCCAGCGTCGCGCACAGGACGCACGTCAACCTGCGAACCGGGCAGGAACGCAACTGCGCCACCCAGATCGACGGTGAAGCCACCTTTGACGCGACCAAAGATTGCACCTTCGACGCGCTGGTCGTCGGCATATGCTTTTTCCAGACGGTCCCATGCCTCTTCACGGCGGGCCATCTCGCGCGAGATGACGGCTTCGCCACGGGCGTTTTCTGCGGCGCGCAGGTAAACTTCGACCTCGTCACCGACAGCGATTTCAGGGGCTTCGCCGGGATTTGCGAATTCTTTCAGATCAACGCGGCCTTCCATTTTGTAGCCTACGTCGATGATGGCTTGGCCGGCTTCGATCGCCAGAACCTTACCTTTGACAACAGAACCCTCTTCGGGTGTGTCCATTTCGAAGCTTTCATTCAGGAGGGCTTCGAATTCCTCCATGGATGCGTTAGCCATGTGGCGTTGTTTTCCTTTACATACGTTTTTGCTGGCCGAGCGGTTGTCTCCGCCGGTCTTGTTTCATGGTGCCTGAGGACGTGACCCGGAACGCGCCTGAGCTAACCAACACAAAGGGCCGAGGTAACCCGGCCCTGCTCAGATACGTCCTCCGGACGTTAACCGCCCTTGTTCAGACAGCGCGCGTATAGGCGGAATTCCGGCAAGGTGCAAGGGCCAAGCAATGATTTGCGGGCATTTCACGCCTAGCTGCCGTGCCAAATCCCGGCATCACGTCGCAACATCGACTTTTCGATGGCGTTCAATTTTTCAATGGCCACCGCAGGACGGCTGGCTCCCCCTTCGCGCATCCATATCCTGAGTGCGGATGCGGGGCTCCATGGCAAACAGGCCGTGGCGAGCCAATGCCGCAGGTCTTTGGGAAGGGCATCATAGGCGCGCATGGGGGATTCTCGCCGCCGTCGACGTTTCAGGCCGCTTCGCATGTTGCGACCAGAGTTTCGCCGCCCGCCAGTTTCTTTTGGATATGAGCTTTTGTACCGTTGACCCGACGTGACCAACCTCCGCCTGTTTATATATGTTATGACATTACATATACGTTACCGCGGCACAAGGTCAGCTTTTACCGGTAATCGCGCTCTTAGATTTCCTCGCCCTTCTTCAACAGATCCTCGATCAGCTCGCGCTGTAGGTTGTTGCTGTCGCCGCCGCCAAACTGTTGTGCGCCGCCGGAGTAAAGCGAGCCGTAGGTCTTGGCGATGTTCACTGTCTGCGCCAACCCCGAGATCAACTGGTCCTTTTCCAGAGGCGATAATGGGTGAATGAATGCAGCCCACAACGTTCCGTTGGCAATGGCATAGCGTGCATCCAGTGCGCTGTCGAAATTGGCCTGCATCATGCGACGCATATCATCGGCGCTCAGTTCTTCGGCGCTGCGTATGGGTACCATCGCGCGCATTCGATCCGCTGTCGCGTCTGTTATGACCAGAACCGGCACGTCCGAGACCGTCAGTTGAAACCCGCCCAAACCGCGCGGTTCTGCTTCGGGATCAAGGGCGAAAATGATCTTGCCCAAGCGCTCATAGCTCATCGGAGGCTCAAGCTCAGGGGTCTCTTCGACCTCTTGTGCAGCCAGACTTCCGGCTAGAAACATCAGAAAAAGGACTAGTCGGATCATGGTATCGCTCCTGCAGGTTGCCTGCTTACCTTACGCGCCGGGTTTCGGAGTGACCACACAAAGCTTGGTGAAGAGCGCCTCTCGATAGGACAACACTTGGAACGATCTGCAAAATAACAAGATCTAATCAGCATAGGTCATTCCACATAAGGGCCATAGATATGTTTCAGCGGCCACCTCCCCCGCCGCTCGAAACTTCAACATGGAAGGAAACGCAATGAAAACCCTGATCCTGACCACCCTGGTCGCAACTCTGCCTCTGATCGCCGCACCGGCCTTTGCCGCAGATGAAATCAATGTCTCGAACGGCATCTCGGCCGCAGGCGCGCCGCTGGCCGCGCATGGGGTCGATCTGATCGCTCTGGTTACCAACGGCAATCCGGTCGAAGGCTTCGCCACTCATTCCGCAACATATGACGGCGCTTCGTACTACTTCACCAGCGCCGAGAACCGCGAAGCGTTCGAAGCCAACCCGGCCGCGTATCTGCCACAGCATGGCGGATTCTGCTCGTTCGGCGTTTCGGTCGGCAAGAAGTTCGACGGTGACCCGGATCAATACCTGCTGGCAGATGGCAAGCTGTACCTGTTCCTGAACGCGGAAACCCGGGCTGCGTTTCTGAAAGACGTCACCGGCACGGCAAAAAAGGCCGATGGTCAGTGGGCTAACATCAAAAGCATCGCAGTCGGCGAATTGTAAAGCGCATGAAAGCAGCGCGCGGCGTCAGGACGTCGCGCGTTGTTTTTGCACGATAACCGCCACGGCCTGCGCCAGTGCGTCATCGATACTGAGATCAGTCGTATCCAGCAAAACCGCGTCCTCGGCAGGTTTCATAGGCGCGGTGCTGCGGTCGGCGTCGCGCGCATCGCGTTCGCGTACGTCGGCCAGAACCTGTTCACGCGTGATCTCAGTCGCTTTGACCTTCAATTCAAGAAACCGTCGCTCAGCCCGAATTTCGGCGCTGGCGGTGACAAACAGCTTCACCTCGGCCCGGGGGCAAATCACCGTCCCGATATCGCGCCCGTCCAGCACCGCCCCACCAGCGCGACGCGCAAAAGCGCGTTGGAAATCGACAAGGGCGGAACGGACTTCGGGGATAACCGCCACTTTCGACGCGGCTTGCGCAATTTCTGCCGTTCGTAAATCACCCTGCGTAAGCTCATCCGCCGTCAACGCCTGTGCGGCATCCAACGGTTTCATCCCGTCCAGCGTGCGTCGACCAACTGCGCGATACAACAGACCGGTATCAAGATGGGCAAAGCCGAAATGCGCGGCCACGCCTTTGGAGATGGTCCCCTTACCGGCTGCAGCCGGACCGTCGATCGCAATGGTGAAACTCTCGTGCGACATCACACTGGCCTGTTATTTCGCACAAGCTTGGCGCCCAGCCGGGACATCAGAGGCTCGAAGATGGGGAACGAAGTGGCGATGGGGCCACCATCATCCACAGTGACCGGCTTTTTAGCGCCCATCCCCATCACCATGAAGGACATAGCGATGCGGTGATCCAGAAAACTCTCGCAGGTGCCGCCGCCAGGGATGTTGCCGATGCCCAGCCCATCGACCGACCACCAATCCTCGCCCTCATCCACGGTCACGCCATTGGCGCGCAAACCGCGGGCCATCGCGTCGATGCGGTCGCTTTCTTTGACGCGCAGCTCTTTCACGCCACCCATCATCGTTGTTCCGGCCGCGTTGGCCGCAACCACCGACAGAACGGGGTACTCATCGATCATCGAGGCCGCACGTTCGGGCGGTACTTCGATCCCTTTCATGTCGGGCGAGTATTTGGCGCGCAGATCAGCAACCGGTTCACCGCCCTCTTCGCGCTCATTTTCATAGATCAGATCGGCACCCATCTCGCGCAGCGTTGTAAACAGGCCCGCGCGGGTCGGATTCAAGCCGATGCCCGGAACCAACACGTCCGAGCCGGGTGTGATCAGCGCCGCACAGACCGGGAAGGCCGCGCTGGACGGGTCTCGCGGCACGGCGATGACCTGCGGCTTTAGCTCGGGGCGACCGGTCAGCGTGATCACCCGCCCCTCATCCGTGTCTTCGACGGTGATCTCTGCGCCAAAACCCGCCAACATCCGCTCAGAGTGGTCGCGGGTGGCCTCTTTCTCGATCACGACCGTCTTGCCGGGGGCGTTCAGACCGGCGAGCAGAACGGCGGATTTTACCTGCGCCGATGGCACCGGCACCTCATAGCGCACCGGGGTCGGGTCCGCTGCCCCGACGAGTGTCATGGGCAGACGCCCACCGGACCGCCCAACGGATTGCGTTCCAAACAACGCGAGCGGGTCGGTCACGCGCGCCATTGGACGTTTGTTCAGGCTGGCATCGCCGGTGAATGTCGCCGTGATCGGACAGGTCGCCATTGCGCCCATGATCAGCCGCACTCCGGTTCCCGAGTTACCGCAGTCGATCACCTGATCCGGCTCGGCAAAGCCGCCGACACCCACACCATGCACGGTCCATTCGACGCCACCATGGTCGGTCACCTCGGCCCCGAAAGCGCGCATCGCCTTGGCAGTGTCCAGAACGTCCTCGCCTTCCAGCAGGCCGGTGATCCGGGTCTCGCCCACCGCCATCGCACCCAGAATCAACGACCGGTGCGAGATCGACTTGTCACCAGGCACCTCTGCCGTGCCGGTCAGCGGGCCGCAGGGATGCGAGGTCATCGGGATGGGCGTGCCGTGTCCGGACATGGGGGCTCCTGTTTTCGCTATCAGTTCAAGGCGGATTAGCGAATTGGGGCCGGTTGGTCCAGCGGCAATCAGCCTTTGCGGCAGAAGGTCAGATAATGCGGTGTCCGACCTTCGCGCAGAGCCTTTTGTTCGTAGCGTGTTGATATCCAGTCATCCCACGGCGCGCGCCAATCAACGGGGCGTTCAGCCAGCCACTCAAACCCGGCGCGCGGAACTTCTTCCAATGTCTGGCGCACATAGTCGGGAATATCCGTTGCCACACGAAAGATCGCACCCGGTTTCAACGCGCGCGCAAGCGGCTCCAGGTGTTCGGGTGTGACAAACCGGCGTCTGTGGTGCCGGTTTTTCGGCCACGGATCGGGATAGAGCAGAAAGGCGCGCGATATGCTGGCCTCGGGCAGCACGTCGAACAGGTCACGAGCATCACCGGGATGCACCGCCAGGTTTTCGACACCGGCCCGACGGATTTTTCCCAGCAGCATGGCGACACCATTGATATAGGGCTCTGCCCCGATGATGCCGATATCGGGGTTGTTTTCCGCCTGATGCACCAGATGCTCACCACCGCCAAAGCCGACCTCAAGCCAGACCGGCTTGCCCTTAAACAGTGCGTTCAGATCCAACGGAATGCGCTCTGGGTTGGCATCCCAATCCACGGCTCCGGGGGACAAGGCCGCGAGATCTTCGTTCAGATAGGCCTTTTGGCTGGGTTTCAGGGCCTTGCCCTTGAAGCGGCCATAGAAGTTTCTGCGCGGGCGTTGTGGAGTCTGGGTGCTCATGGCGGTGCCCATACTGCGGGCATCGCCTTGTGGCAAGAGGTGGTAGTGGGGGCCAGCCCCCACACCCCCGGAGTATTTGTCAAAAGATGAAGAGCGCGCCCGAAGGGGCGCGCCTTTTGATTGCGATCAGACTGCGGCTTTGAGGGCGTCGACCAGATCGGTGCGTTCCCAGCTGAAACCGCCATCTGCTTCGGGGTCGCGGCCAAAGTGGCCGTAGGCCGCAGTCCGTTGATAAATCGGCTTGTTCATTTGAAGATGCTCGCGAATACCGCGCGGGGTCAGATCCATCACTTGCCCAACGGCCTTTTCGATCTCGGCGTCGGCAACCTGTCCGGTGCCATAGGTTTCCGCATAGATCGACAGAGGTTTGGAGACGCCGATCGCATAGCTCAGTTGGATGGTGCAGCGCTCAGCCATGCCCGCGGCCACCACGTTTTTCGCCAGATACCGCGCGGCATAGGCCGCCGAGCGGTCTACCTTGGTTGGATCCTTGCCCGAGAATGCGCCACCACCATGCGGGGCGGCGCCGCCATAGGTGTCCACGATGATCTTGCGACCGGTCAGACCGGCATCGCCGTCGGGTCCGCCAATCACGAATTTTCCGGTCGGGTTGACGTGCCATTCGGTTGCGTCCGTCAGCCAGCCGTCGGGCAGGGTTTCGCGAATATAGGGTTCGACAATGGCGCGGATGTCGTTCGAGGTCAGCGCTTCGTCCAGATGTTGCGTGGACAGAACGACCGAGCTGACGCCCACCGGTTTTCCGTCTCGATACAGCACGGACAACTGGGATTTGGCATCGGGTCCCAGTGCGGGCTCGGTCCCATTTTTGCGCACTTCTGCGAGACGGCGCAGAATTGCGTGCGAATATTGGATCGGAGCCGGCATCAACGCTGGCGTTTCCGTCGTTGCGTAGCCGAACATGATCCCCTGATCGCCCGCGCCTTCGTCCTTGTTGTCCGATGCATCGACGCCCTGTGCGATATGGGCGGATTGTTCGTGCAGCAGGTTCGTCACCTCGACCGTTTCGTGGTGAAACTTGTCCTGCTCATAGCCGATATCCTTGATACAGGCGCGCGCGATGTCATCGATATGCGCCATGTAATCATGCAGCTTTTCCTGATCCGACAGGCCAACTTCGCCGCCGACAACCACACGGTTGGTGGTGGCAAAGGTTTCGCAGGCCACGCGCGCTTCGGGTTCTTCGTTCAGAAATGCATCAAGGACGGCATCCGAGATTCGATCGCAGACCTTATCGGGATGCCCTTCGGAAACGGATTCCGAGGTAAAGGTATAGTTCTGTCGGGACATGAATAGTGCTCCATTAAGATTTCCCCATCACGCCAGGAAGCCGTTGTGGCGGGCATCAGAGGGGATACGGCGCGCGCTGCGGCGGGTCAATCGCAAATCAGCGACGACCCCATCGAGCGTGACACCAAAGCACCGAAAAAAGGAACAATAAGACGGAAAACACCGGATAATCACCAATGCGGGAATAAACTGTAGGCGGGTGCGGCTGGGGCAAAGACACATCCAGATAACCCGCCTGCCCCAGCGGCAAGGACGCCACGATCCGACCCAAGGGATCAATCATTGCCGAAACGCCGGTATTGGCCGAGCGCATCAAGGGAAGGCCCTGTTCGATCGCCCGCATTTGCGCTTGCGCCAGGTGCTGAAACGGGCCAGAGCGCGTGCCGAACCACGCGTCATTTGTGATCTGCAACAAGAAATCGCTACGTCCCGGTGCGGACAAGACGTCCTGCGTGAAGACCGCTTCGTAACAAATCAGCGGCAACGCTGCTCCCAAGGGGCCCAGATCCAGCAATGCCGCGCCAGGACCCGCGCTGAACCCGTTGCCGTCCGAAGCGGCCAGACCGTGAATTCCGAAACGCGCCATAAGGTTTCCAAACGGCACGTATTCGCCAAATGGTGCCAGGTGGTGCTTGTCATAGAGCCCTTCTTGTTGTCCCTGCGCGTTCAGATGGATCATCGAGTTATAGATACGCGGTCCCTCTGCGCGCCGAATCCCGACGATGACCTGTGCCCCCTGCGCCGCATCCGCAATGACATCAAGAATAGGTTGCGCGCTGCCCAGCCACGCCTGAACCGAGGTTTCCGGCCAGACAATCAGATCCGGTCTCGGTTGCGCTGCGGTAAACTCGATCTGGCGCGCGAAAAACAAAGGCGCAAAATCGGGGTCCCATTTTTGGTGTTGGGGCGCATTGGGTTGTATCAGCCGAACCGTGTGATCGGTCTCGACCACAGATGGCCGTGTCGCGGCATAGCCGAACGACAGAAGGGCGAATCCCATCGACAAGGACCCGGCCATCAAGAGCTTGCGCCCGGACTGTTCGCTCCCCAAGACCGCCCCCGGAGGGAGTGTGGTCAAAAAGGTCAGGGCCGCCAGACCGTATGGGCCCACCAGGGACAACACTTGTGCCGCCGGAGTGCCAACCCAAACCTGCGCGACGCCTGCCCATGGGAAGCCGGTGAGCAGGTAACCTCGACCGAACTCGACCACAGCAAGCGCGATGGCCAGTGCTATTCCCTGGGCCAGCGGCGCGGCTTCGGGTTTGCGTGCGACCCGGAACGCGACAGCCCAGAACAGGGCCAGCCCTCCGGCCATGAAAACCAGTGCAAAGGGCGCCATCCAGGCGTGGCGTTCCGCGTCAACCTGAAATGGCTCGATGATCCAACTAAGCGCATGGGCAAAATACCCGGTCGCAAAAACCCATCCCAGCCAGCCTGCCTGCGTCGGTGTTGCAGTGGACAGGTATATTGGCCCAATCAGGACAAAGGCCACAAGCGTCAGCGGCCAGTAGCCCAGCGGCGCCAGCCCGCAAGCGGCAACTGCACCCAGCAGACCCGCTGCGCCAAGCCGCAGCCAGAAGGGCCAGCGCTGTATTAAGTTCATGCAAAGCTATCCGGCAGCATTACCCGCAGACGCTTGATCCGGCGAGGATCGGCGTCGATCACTTCGAACTCGGGGCCTTCGGGATGCAGAACAACCTCGCCCCGCGCCGGAACCCGGCCAGACAACATGAACACGAGCCCGCCAAGCGTGTCGATTTCTTCCTCGTCGACATCCTCGTGGCTGGTCAGCGACCGACCGATCTCTGCCTCGAAGTCCTCGAGCGGAACACGAGCCTGGACGATATAACAGCCCGGTTTTTCCTGCAGCCAAAGCTGGTCTTCGTCCGCATCATGCTCGTCCGCAATCTCTCCGACCACCTGTTCGATCAGGTCTTCGATGGTCAGCAATCCATCGACACCGCCATATTCGTCAATGACCAGCGCCATGTGGCGGCGTTCGGTCTGCATCTTGGTCAGCAGAACGCCTATGGGCATCGATGGTGGTACAAACAGCAAGGTTCGCAGCATCGAGCGCAAGTCAAACTCGGTCGTGTCACCATTGAAGCCATGGGTCAGCGCAAAGTCCTTGAGGTGGACAAAGCCAAGCGGCGTGTCCAGCGTTCCGTCATAGACCGGGATGCGCGACAAACCGCTTTCGCGAAATAACTGCGCCAATTCCTCTTTGGTCGAGGCTGAAGAAACCGAAATAATTTCCGCCGTCGGGATGGCCACGTCTTCCACCCGCATCCGGCGCAGGTTGATCATGCCCCGTGGCTGGGGGTCCGTTGTTCGATGTCCGTTGACCGAGCCGGTCTCTTCTTCGTCCTGCGACGAGAAGGCATCAATAATCCGAGAAAAAAATCCGCTTTTCTCTGTGCTGTCGTTGGTGTCCTGCGGGTGCGCGCTCTGCGCCGCCCTAGAACTGCCGTCTGTATCGTCCATTTTCCTGTTCCAATTGGTCGGACAAATCTGCCCACATCACCCATTATATGGGTTATTAACACCCAGTTTGCCAAGTATCTCGACCTCGACCCTCTCCATCAAAGTGGCGTCGGGGTCACGAATGTGATCATAGCCCAGCAAATGCAACACTCCGTGAACCAGCAAATGGGTGACGTGATCAGTCATGGGTTTTGCGGCTTCGTCCGCCTCACGCGCGCAGGTGTCGTAGGAAATCGCGATATCACCCAAGCTGATTTCTCCGGTAAAATCGGCCTGTGGCCGCGCGGGTACGGCACCGGGCTGTTCCGGAGCCAGATCCTCGGAGGGCCAGCTTAGAACGTTGGTCGGGGACGGCTTTTGCCGAAACTCGGCATTCAGCAAGGCAATTCGCGTGTCATCACAGCCCAAGACACTGATTTCACATTCATCGGGATCAAGATCGCAATGAGCGAGGGTTGCCGAGATGGCGCGGTGGGACAATGCCTCCAGTTCCCGCCAGCGGGTGTCCTCAAGAGTGATTTCCAGGTTCATACCAGTTGTCCGACACTGTGGCGCACGCGCGCCGCGTCAGGTCTAACCTGTTTCGCGGCCCGCATCGGCCTCATACGCTTCGATGATGGCGGCGACAAGCGGATGGCGCACCACATCTTTCGAGGTGAAATAGTTGAAACTGATATTCGGAAGCGTTTTCAGCAACCGTTCCGCATCGGCCAGACCTGATTGGACACCGCGCGGCAAATCAACCTGCGAGCGGTCGCCGGTGATCACCATGCGGCTACCCTCACCCAATCGGGTCAGGAACATCTTCATCTGCATGGTCGTGGCATTCTGCGCCTCGTCCAGCACAACAAACGCATTCGCCAGTGTCCGCCCCCGCATAAAGGCCAGAGGCGCGATTTCGATTCGCTTTTCCTCGATCAACTTGGCGAGTTGCTTGCCCGGCAGAAAATCGTTCAGCGCGTCATAGAGCGGCTGCATATAGGGATCCACCTTGTCCTTCATGTCGCCCGGCAGGTACCCCAGTTTTTCCCCGGCTTCGACCGCCGGGCGGCTGAGAATGATTCTATCGACATGCCCACCGATGAACATCGACACGCCCACCGCCACGGCCAGATAAGTTTTGCCGGTACCCGCAGGCCCGATGCCGAATGCGAGTTCATTGCTGAACAGGGACTGAACATATGCTTTCTGCGCGTCGGTGCGCGGTTCAACCAGTTTCTTGCGCGTTTTGATCTCGACTGTGCCGCCCTTGAACATCTCAAGCTGATCGCCATCACGGGTGCCGGTTCCAACCTCGGAATTGCCCATGCGCAATTCGCGGTCCACATCTGCGGCTTCAACATCGCGCCCGCCTTCCAGCCGCGCATAAAGCGCCTGCAGCACTTCGACGGCCTGCTTTTGCGCCTCTTCTTCGCCCATGACGACCAATTGGTTGCCGCGTCGCAGAATCTGGACTGAAAGCTTCTGTTCGATCTCAGCAAGATTGCGGTCATATTCGCCGCAAAGGTCAATCAGCAGTCGGTTATCGGGAAATTCAACAAGCGCCTCTTGCGGGGGCATGTCATCTTGCGGTGGGGTCAGGGCACCGATGGCCAATCCGTTCTCCTGTCTTGGCGTTACACCCCGAGCGTAGACAGGATTTCCAAGCGGATGCAAGCGGCAGATAAAATATTTGCAAAGTGAATGGCAAAAGCACCGAACACCTCTGGTCACGTCCTTGGAACGGCACCACCCGGCGCGTCAGAACGTGTAATTCAGACCGAAGCGCAGGCCGCGATAGTTGGGTGTCGATTTCGTTGCCAGCCCGGTACCCAGATCCACGCGTTCCGATTCGAATTGCAGATACTCAATCTCGCCCGTAATCGACCAGTTTTCGTTGATCTTGTGTTCGGCCCCCAGACTGGCCGAAAACCCGTTCCGCGTATCAATATCTTCAGCCGTGTCCGAAATGCCCCCGGCCGTCAGAGTATTACGCGTGGTAATCTCGCCCTGTACGTATCCGACAGTTACGAAATACAGGATATTGCCGCTTCGATTGGTAACACCGTTGCGAAGCCGCACAGACCATATGTCCGAGATTTCCGAGGCAGCATCGACGATTGTTCCGCCGATCTGGGTGGTCACATCGTCTTCCAGCGTGCCAAAGTCGTAGCCGACCTCGATCCCATATACATATTCGCGTCCACCAAAGGTCGGTAAATAACCCCGCCATCCACCGCGAACGCCACCATAAGTCCCCTGCGGCTCCAACTCACCAACCGGAAAAGTATTGCCTGCCACGGACAGGCCAAAGCGATCCGACCCGCCGTCGCCATAGCCCGCACTTAGTCCCAGATAAAACGCGCTTACGTCTTCGGCAATCCTGGTGGGGGCGATAATATCGGGCTCAGCTATCTCCCCGATCACGTCACCCGCAAAAGCCGGACAGGCGATCACCAGCAAAGCTGCGGAAGCCAAACAACGCTGTATGAAACTCTGGACAAGCAACTGGTTCACTATACCCACCCTCCGCAACGTTGTGACCAACACCGCCGACCAACGCCAATTATTACACCTCAGGGACCCGGCCCTGAAAAACTAGCCATGCTCGGAACATAGTTCCGAATCATAAATCAAGGGTAAATTTCGGGTGACCGTTTCACTCTGACTGGGTGGCAGCCCGACTCAGAGCAATTCGCCGGCCAACGAGTTCGCTCCGGATGCCGTAATCTTTACCTTGCGTAAGTCACCTGCAGCCACATCTGCGCCGGAAACGTGAACTGCATGAAGATATTCGGACTTCCCGACCATCTGGCCGTTCAGCCGCCCCGGTTTCTCGAACAACACGCTAACCGTACGCCCCACCATCGAATCCTGAATTTCACGCTGATGGCGCGTGATCACGGATTGCAGCCGTTGTAAGCGGTCATCCGCCACTTCGGCCTCGACCTGTGGCCGTTCTGCCGCAGGTGTGCCCGGTCGCGTCGAGTATTTAAACGAATAGGCATAGCCGTACCTGACCCGTTCGACCAGTTCCAGCGTGGCCTGGAAATCCTCTTCGGTCTCCTCCGGGAACCCGACGATAAAATCACCTGACATAAGAATATCAGGTCGTGCTGTCCGGATGCGCTCGATCAGGCGCAGATAGCTTTCGGCGGTATGACTGCGGTTCATCCTTTTCAGGATTTTATCCGAACCGGACTGCACCGGAAGATGCAGATAAGGCATCAGCTTGTCGCAGGTCCCGTGCGCTTCGATCAGATCATCGGCCATGTCATTGGGGTGCGATGTGGTAAACCGGATGCGCTCCAGCCCGTCGACCTTGTTCAACTCCCAGATCAGACCAGCCAGGGTCATGTCACCATCTGGGCCCGCACCATGATAGGCGTTGACATTCTGGCCCAGCAACGTGATTTCCCGCACCCCGCGCTCGACCAGATCACGCGCCTCGCGCAGGATACGATCAGCGGGGCGTGAAACCTCGGCGCCACGCGTATAGGGCACCACGCAGAACGCGCAGAACTTGTCGCAGCCCTCCTGCACAGTCAAAAACGCCGTTGGTCCGCGCTTGGCCTTGGGACGGTTTCTGAGTTTTTCGAACTTGTCCTCTTCGGGAAAATCGGTGTCCAGCGCCTTGGCGCCCTCCCGCGTTTTCGCCTCCATCTCGGGCAGTCGGTGATAGCTTTGCGGCCCGACCACCAGATCGACCAGAGGCTGCCTGCGCATGATCTCTTCGCCCTCGGCTTGCGCCACGCACCCGGCGACGCCGATCTTGAGGTCCGGCTTGTCCGCCTTCAACCCCTTGAACCGGCCCAACTCGGAATAGACCTTCTCGGCCGCTTTCTCGCGAATATGGCAAGTGTTCAGCAGAATCATATCCGCGTCATCAGGGCTTTGGGTTTCGACATAACCCTGCCCGCCCAGCGTTTCAGCCATACGCTCGCTGTCATAGACATTCATTTGACAGCCATAGGTCTTGATATACAGCTTTTTCGGGTCTGACATGAAAACGGCCTTTGCGTTCGCGGGATCGGCGTCATCTATACATATCGAACGCCGCTTGCAATGGCGCGCGGTTTACCCGATTTTGGCGAAAAACCGCAGCGCGATACATCCTGACAGGCAATGACCTACGACACGCTCCAAGCATTCTTGCAAACCGGCCAGACAGCGCTGCTCACAGGTCCGGTCGCCCTGATCTTTGCCGAAGATGATGTCGAGGTCGACAGCACCATCCGCCACCACCTGAATCTGGGCTTCAAATCCGTGATCGCCTTCATGCCCGGATCGTTCAACCTCGACCCCGAGCTTGCCCGGCGCATCCATCGCGTGACCATGACCTGCGCCCCCCGCACAACTGTGTTCGACGCGATCAACCAGATTGTCAAATCCGCGCCCGGCCTGTGGATGTATTACTGCTATAACGCTGAGTATCTGTTCTTCCCGTTTTGTGAAACGCGGACGGTGGGCGAAATGCTGACTTTCCACACAGAAGAACGCAGACAGGCCATGCTCTGCCACGTTGTGGACCTTTACGCCGATGATCTGGACATGTTTCCAAATGGCGTCGCCCCCGACCGCGCCCTGCTGGACAGCACCGGCTACTACGCACATTCCCGCCACGACACCGAGGGCCACCCGCTCGACCGGCAGCTTGAGATGTCCGGCGGTTTGCGTTGGCGGTTCGAGGATCACATCCCCTATGAGCGCCGTCGCATCGACCGTATCGCCATCTTCAAATCCCAAAAGGACATCCTGCTGCGGCCCGATCACACCTTCACCGAGCCGGAATACAACACCTATTCCTGCCCGTGGCATCACAACATGACAGCAGCAATCTGCTCTTTCCGCGCCGCCAAGGCGCTGAAATCCAACGCAGGATCCACATTCGACATCCGCACGTTTCGCTGGCAACACTCAAGACCGTTCGAGTGGTCTTCCACGCAATTGCTCGACCTCGGCCTGATCGAATCCGGCCAATGGTTTTGATCCGCATTTCTTCTGTTTGAAAATACCTCGGGGGAGTCGCGGCGGGGGCAGAGCCCCCTATCGCCGCAACAAAACCGGAAACCAGTCTTCTCTCAAACGCTGACCAGGCTCCATGCCATGCCCCGGAAACGGCGGCGACGTGCGTCCGGGGCGCTCGACATACCGCGCGTCATCGCCAAGCAGACGCAACGAAAACGCCCGTCGCCGACAGTCCGACCGATTGCCACGCGCCCCGTGCAATGTCCGATAGTTGAACGCCGCCGCATCGCCCGGTGACATATCAAACTCGACGACCCGCATGCCCTCGGCATCCGGGTCCGGAACCGGAATATACTGCCCTTCATCTGGGAAGTACCCCTCTTCCGAAACCCAGCGGGTCGGCAATACCTCTTTCTCCCACCGATGCGACCCGGCGACACACCGCAATGTCGCTTCGGTCACTGGGTCCAGCGGAGACCAGAAACTGATCGTCTGCCGTCCTTCGACAAAGTAATACGGTCCGTCCTGATGCCAGGGGGTCGCCATCGACGTGCCGGGCTCTTTGACCAGGACATGATCGTGAAACATCTGTACGGTCTGCGACTGCATCAGATCAGCGGCAACTTCGGCAACCGGAGAGGTCCGGATCACCTCCTGAAACGGCGCGATGCGTGACCAGTTGCAATAGTCGTCGAAAAACCGACCCGTCTCACCCTGTTTCTGGTTCTCCGAAGCATATGGGCCGGGCTCGGCCATATTCATTGCGACCCCATCGCGCAATGCATCAACGTGATCCGCGAACAATCCCCGGACCAGCACAACACCATCTTGCTGATAAGCGCCAATCATTTCCTGTGAAACCAAAGGGTGCATTATTTCTGCCTCCATGCCCGTTCCGCGATAATCTGCTCATGAGAGCTGTAGTTGTTCAAGCCATTTCAGCGCATATCGAAATACAGGACACACCTGTCCCGCGCATCAGCGGGAACGTAGTCATCGATTTCAAACGGGATTATTTCTTGCGCAGACGGATCACGACATCGACCGATGCAATCTCGACACCTTCAGGAGCCTTGGGAAGACGTTGAATCACCAGTTCTTCGGATGGGGCGTCGCTCAGCCGCGCCTCTTCTTCCCAATAAAAATGGGGATGGTCATGCGTGTTGGTGTCAAAATAGCTTTTTGACCCGTCCACCGTGATTTCCTGCAGAACGCCTGCGTCACAAAAGGCGCGCAGCGTATTGTAGACCGTCGCCAGAGACACGGCATCGCCATTCTCTTTCGCCGATTCAAACAGGCTTTCGGCCGTGACATGGCGATGCCGCCCGTCACCCACCAGCAACTCGGCCAGAGCCACGCGCTGCCGTGTCGGGCGCAAACCGGCGTCAACCAACCAATTCGTGGCTATGCTTTGGCTTTCAGGTGTCATGAATCCGATACCATTTTGTTGCTGACTTATATATAAGTGCTTTGGTCAGGTAATTTCAAATGAAATTCATTCGCAAAGAACGCCCTGAACACAACATGATGTAGGCCGCCGCTCTTGCAGGACCTTGCAAACGGGTGCTAGACGAGGCCAGATTGAATGAACGGACCCCTGGCAGGAGAGGCGGCAGAATGGCCCAATTCCCGAGCAGCTTTGATAAGGACGATCTGCTGAAATGCGCCCGTGGCGAGTTATTCGGCCCAGGCAATGCGCAGTTGCCCGCCCCGCCGATGCTGATGATGGACCGTATCACCGATATCTCGGCCGATGGCGGCGAACATGGCAAAGGGCATGTTCTGGCCGAATTCGACATCACGCCGGACCTGTGGTTCTTTGATTGCCACTTTCCCGGCAACCCGATCATGCCCGGCTGTCTGGGCCTTGATGGTCTGTGGCAGTTGACGGGGTTCAACCTGGGCTGGCGTGGCTGGCAGGGGCGCGGCATGGCCGTGGGTGTGGGCGAGGTCAAACTGACCGGCATGGTGCGCCCGGACCGCAAAATGCTGACTTATAAAATTGATTTCAAAAAGGCGATCCAGACCCGCCGCCTGACCATGGGCGTGGCGGATGGAATCGTCGAAGCGGACGGTGAAATGATATACGACGTCAAGGATATGAAAGTCGTCCTGTCCGAAGCCTGAGCCTGACCGGCCCGAAATAAGGAGCACGCACATGCGTCGAGTAGTTGTCACCGGTTTGGGGGTCGTGTCCTCCATCGGGAACAATGCCGAAGAGGTTCTCGCCTCGCTGAAAGCTGGCAAATCCGGCATCGAAGCGAACGCGCAGATGGCCGAACACGGCTTTCGCAGCCAGATCGCCGGATCGCTCAAGATTGATGTGGCCGAACATGTGGACAAGCGCACCCTTCGCTTCATGGGGCCCGGTGCCGCCTATGCCCATATCGCCATGAGCCAGGCGATCGCCGATTCCGGCCTGACCGAAGATCAGGTGGTGAACCCGCGCACTGGTCTGGTGGCCGGATCCGGTGGGCCTTCGACCAGCGCCATGCTGACCGCCCACCAGACTGTGCTGAAAAACGGCGCAACCAAGCGGATCGGGCCGTTTGCGGTGCCGAAATGCATGTGTTCGACTATTTCCGCGAACTTGGCGACTGCGTTCAAGATCAAGGGCATCAACTATTCCATCACCTCGGCCTGCTCGACCTCGCTGCATTGCATCGGCAACGCGGCAGAACAGATCATGCTGGGCAAGCAGGACGTAATGTTTGCAGGCGGCGGTGAGGAGCTGGACTGGACGCTGTCCTGCCTGTTCGACGCGATGGGCGCGATGTCATCCAAATATAACGACACGCCCGACAAAGCATCACGCGCATTCGATCAGAATCGCGATGGGTTCGTGATTTCGGGCGGCGGCGGCATCGTTGTGCTGGAAGACCTCGACCACGCTCTGGCCCGTGGCGCCAAGATATACGCCGAGGTCACCGGCTATGCCGCCACATCCGACGGCCATGACATGGTCGCCCCGTCTGGTGAGGGCGGCGAGCGTGCGATGCGGCTGGCCCTGTCCACCGTACCCGAAGGCCGCAAGGTGGGCTATATCAACGCCCACGGAACCTCGACCCCGGTCGGAGATGTGGGCGAGGTCGAAGCCGTGCGCCGCATCTTTGGCGAAGGTGGCGTGCCGCCAATTTCATCGACCAAATCGATGACCGGACACGCGCAAGGCGCGGCAGGCGCATTGGAGGCGATCTTCTGCCTGCTGATGCTGCATCATGATTTCATTACGCCCTCGATTAACGTCGAGACTCTCGCCGAAGGCATCCTGCCCGGTGAAATTGCAACGCAATTGGTTGAAAACGCAGGTTTGGACAGTGTCATGACCAACAGCTTCGGCTTTGGTGGCACGAACGGGTCCATGGTTCTGTCCAAGTATAACGGGTGAATAAGATGTCGGAACTTCTCAAGGGCAAACGCGGCCTGATCATGGGCGTGGCCAATGACCGCTCGATCGCGTGGGGCATTGCCAAGGCCATGCACGAAGCCGGCGCTGAACTGGCCTTCACCTATCAGGGCGAAGCCTTCGGCAAACGGCTGGAGCCGCTGGCCCAGAGCCTGGGCAGCGATTTCATGGTCGACGCAGATGTCACCGATGACGAATCGCTGGACCGGGCGTTTGATGAGCTTGGGAAGCGCTGGCCGACCATCGACTTCGTGGTTCACGCCATCGCCTATTCGGACAAGTCCGAACTGACAGGGCGGTTTTTGAACACCACGCGCGCGAACTTCAAACACTCGCTGGACGTCTCGGCCTATTCCTTCATCGAGGTTGCGCGCCGCGCCTATCCGTTGATGAAAGACAATGGCGGCACACTGCTGACCCTGACCTATCAGGGGTCAAACAAGGTTGTGCCGAACTACAACGTCATGGGTGTTGCCAAGGCGGCGCTGGAATCAGCCACACGCTATCTGGCCAACGATCTGGGCCCCGAAGGCATCCGGGTGAACGCGATCTCGCCCGGCCCGATGAAAACGCTGGCCGGTGCGGCCATCGGCGGTGCACGCAAGACCTACAAGTTCTGCGACCAGAACGCGCCCATGCGCTCGAACGCGACGCTTGAGGCAGTGGGCGGCACTGCTGTCTATCTGGCCTCGGATGCCGGCACCTATACGTCGGGCGAGATCATTCGCGTCGACGGCGGCTATCACATTCTGGGCATGCCGCAGCCCGAGGCCATGTGACCATATCTTTCCCTGTGACCGCCCAGATTTGACCATCTTTGGGTTGCAGGGATTGCATTATGAGCAAGTTTGAACACATCCTCGCAAGCACCGGGCATTCTGCCCCGAAACCGCGATCCGGTATGAAAAGCAGCCGCGCGCGTGTGCTGCTTTTGACCCTGACAATCATGTTGATTGCGTTTGCGTTCCTGACCCAGCCGCAAATCCGTGCGGCAGTCGAACCCTGGCTCGGGCAACTGCCGGGGATTTGATCCGGGTCCTCAGTTGATCGACACGATCTCGATATCGAAAATCAGGTCCTGACCTGCAAGCGGGTGATTGGCGTCCAATGTCACGGTGGCTTCGTCAACTTCGACAACAGTCACTGGCAGGGCCTGCCCGTCGGGGGTTTGCATCTGCAACTGCGTGCCCGGCTCCAGCGGAATGTCATCGGGGATACCTTCGCGCGGAATGCTTTGCCGTGCACCGGGATTGATCGGGCCATAGGCTTCTGCGCACGGAACCTCGACCCGTTTCTTCTCACCGATTTCCATACCCGGCAGCGCCGCATCCAGACCGGGAATGATCTGGCCCGAGCCCACCGCAAATTCCAACGGATCGCGACCATCCGAGCTGTCAAAGACTTTGCCGTCCAGCAGGGTGCCAGTGTAGTGGATGCGAACCGTGTCGCCTTGTTTGATTGCGGTCATTGTGGCCTCCGGGCCGTTAGGGCTTGAAGTGCGCACCCTAAAGTTCTGCACGACATTGTAAACCCTGGCCCCTTTCCCCCTGCGGGATGTTGTGCAAGTCTGCGCCCGATTAGCGGAGGACCCAATGCCCATCACCACATGCGTTTTCGATGCCTACGGCACCTTGTTTGACGTCGCCGCCGCCGCGCGGCAGGCCGCGGCAGAACCCGGCTTTGAGGCGTTGCAGGACAAATGGCCCGAACTGGCCAACCACTGGCGCCTGAAACAGCTCCAATATACCTGGCTGCGCGCCGTGGCCGACGCCCATGCAGATTTCTGGGACGTCACGCAGGACGGACTGGATTGGGCGCTGGAGGCGGCTGGGCTGCAAGGCGACGCGAAGCTGCGGCAGCGGCTGTTGGATTTGTATTGGGAACTGCAGGCCTATCCAGAAGTTCCCGCGATGCTGAAGGCGCTCAAGGATGGGGGGATGCAAACCGCGATTCTGTCGAATGGCTCCCCACCGATGTTGGACGGCGCGGTACAGTCGGCCGGGATTGGCGATGTATTGGATGATGTACTGTCCGTCGAAAGCGTGGGTGTCTTCAAACCGCATGCCCGCGTCTATGATCTGGTGCAAGGCCGGTTCGGCTGCGCCCGCGACGAGGTACTGTTCGTCAGCTCCAACGGATGGGACGCCGCAGGAGCCAGCGGGTACGGGTTCGTCACCGCCTGGGTCAATCGTGCGGGCGAGCCGATGGATCGGTTGCCGTGGAAACCGGCGCAGGTCTTGTCTGACCTTACGACGATCCCGAAACTCGCAGGTCTTTGATGGCGTTTTTCACCACCTCGGATGGAAAGCAGATTTACTTCGAAGACAGCGGCACGGGCGCACCGTTATTGTGCCTGGCCGGGTTGACGCGCAATACACGCGACTTTTCGTATCTTGCACCGCATGTGCGGGACTTGCGTATGATATCCATGGACTACCGGGGGCGTGGCCAGTCGGACCATGATCCGGATTACGCAAACTACAATGTTATCCGCGAAGCGCAGGATGTGGTGGAACTGCTGAACCATCTCGGTCTGGAAAAGGTCAACATATTAGGCACTTCGCGCGGCGGCCTGATCGCAATGGTGCTGGCTGCAGGCCACGCGGACCGGCTGGCCAGTGTGGTCCTGAACGATGTCGGGCCGGTGATCGAACCGTCAGCCATCGACAGGATCATGACCTATGTGGGCAAGCAGCCCAACGCCAGAACCTATGACGAGGCAGCACAGTCCCTGAAACACATGATGGAGCCCGCCTTTCCCGGCGTGCCACTGGATCGCTGGCGTCAGATGGCTACGTTTCAATATGCCGAAACCAGCAATGGCCTGACATTGCGTTATGACCCGGCCTTGCGCTCTGCGCTGATCGAGCAGGCCAAAACGGGAGAATCGCCCGATTTATGGCCGTTGTTCGACGCGTTACGCGCCGTGCCCACTGGCGTGATCCGGGGCGCGAATTCTGATCTGCTCAGCGCTGCGACACTGGCGGACATGCAGAGCCGAAATCCCGGGCTGATCTCGGCCGAGGTTCCGGATCGCGGTCACGTTCCCTTTCTGGACGAACCCGAGGCGCTGGAAGTGCTTCGCAAAACCATGAGGCCCGTATGAGCAATATCGACATGATCGAAGCCGCAGCGCAGCGGCTGCAGGGGCATGTGCGGCAAACGCCGATCCTGACCTCTCCGTTCCTGGACGACATCGCCGGGCGGCGTGTTCTGGTGAAACCCGAATGTCTGCAGCACACCGGCAGTTTCAAGTTTCGCGGCGCGTGGTCGGCAATCTCGGCGCTGGATGAGGAGGCCCGCCAACGCGGGGTCATCGCCTATTCCTCGGGCAATCACGCGCAGGGTGTCGCCCATGCTGCCACGCGCCACGGCATTTCGTCCGTGATCGTCATGCCGTCGGATGCGCCGCAGCTAAAGATCGACAACACGCGCGCACTGGGGGGTGAGGTCGTTTTGTATGATCGCGCCAATGAAAGCCGGGAAGAGATTGGTGAGGCGCTGGCCCAGCAGCGCGGTCTGACTTTGATCCGGCCCTATGACGAACCGCAAGTCATCGCCGGACAAGGCACAGCAGGGCTCGAGATCGCCGCGCAGGCGCGCGAACTGGGCGTGACCGAAGGCGACGTTCTGGTTTGTTGCGGTGGTGGCGGTCTGATCTCGGGCGTCGCACTGGCGCTTGAAAAACACGCGCCCGGACTGCGTGCCCGCCCGTGCGAGCCCGAAGGGTTCGATGACGTCAAACGGTCCTTGTTGTCGGGCCGCATTCAAAGCAATGCCGAGACGTCCGGCAACATCTGCGACGCCATCCTGACCCCCCAGCCGGGGCAGATCACCTTTCCGATCCTGCAGCGGTTGTGCGGGCCGGGGTTTTCCGTGTCCGAGCATGAGGCGATGCACGCCATGGCCCTTGCCTTTTTGCGGCTGAAAATCGTGCTGGAACCCGGCGGAGCCGTTTCGCTGGCCGCAGCCTTGTTTCGCAAAGATCAGATCGACGGGGACGCCGTCATCGTCCTTGCCTCGGGCGGAAACGTTGATCCGGAAATTTTTACCAGATCAACAGAGTTCTTAACCTGACATTCAGCGGGAATAAGGGCATTTTACGCGCGAACAGAGTCCAGACGCTCGAATTCAGAGGCCGAATGCCATGCATATCGCCGACCTTGGTGACGTAAAGCTGCACTACCGGATCGATGGCGACCCGGCTGGGGTGCCTTTGGTCTTTGCCAACTCGCTTGGAACCGATCTGCGCCTGTGGGATCAGGTGCTGCCGCATCTGCCCGGCGGACTACGCATCATAAGATATGACAAGCGCGGTCACGGGTTGTCCTCGGAACCGGCTGGGCGGTATTCCATGGGGGCTTTGGTGCGCGATGCCGAACGTCTCCTTGATTATCTTGAAGTCCGAGATTGCGTGTTTGTCGGGTTGTCCATTGGCGGCATGATCGCGCAAGGGCTGGCCGTGAAACGGATGGACCAGATTCGCGCTTTGGTGTTGTCAAACACGGCGGCCAAGATCGGCACCCCGGCAATGTGGCAAGACCGCATGACCGCCATCGAACAAGGCGGGATCGAGGCGCTGGCCGATGCGACCATGGAGCGGTGGTTCTCAAAGTCTTTCCGAGACACGCCAGAGCTGCAGCTGTGGCGCAACATGATGGCCCGGCAACCGACCCAGGGGTATCTGGGGTGCTGCGCCGCTATATCCGGCACCGATTTCTATACGCCGACCAGCGGGTTGCGGCTGCCGACGCTTGGGATCGCAGGCAGCGAAGATGGTTCAACCCCGCCCGATCTTGTGCGCGAAACCGTCGATCTGATCGCTGGCTCACGCTTTGCCCTGATGCGACGCGCCGGACACTTGCCTTGTGTTGAGCACCCGAAAGAGTACGCCGGGTTGCTGTCGGGGTTTCTGGCCGACATCGGGCATATCTAAAGGAGACGCATGATGGCAGATTTCCTTTTGGTTCACGGATCGTGTCACGGCGCGTGGTGCTGGCGCGACCTGATCCCCGAACTGACGGCGCTGGGGCATTCCGCGCGCGCCATTGATCTGCCCAGCCACGGCTCGGACCCGACGCCGATCGCGGATGTCACACTGGATCTGTGTCGGGACAAAATCCTGTGTGCATGTGACGCCAACACCATCGTTGTGGGGCATTCCTGGGGCGGCTATCCAATCAGCGCCGCAGCCGAGGCCGCGCCGGATGCGATCAAAGGGCTGGTCTACCTGTGCGCCTATGTCCCGCAGGATGGTCTGTCGATGATCCAAATGCGCAAACGCGCGCCCCGGCAGCTGATCGGCGATGCGGTCGAGAAATCGGCTGACGGCCTGTCCTATTTCGTCCTGCCAGACCGGATTCAGGGGCTGTTCTATCACGATTGCGATGCAGATATTCTGGCCTATGCGCTTGCCCGGTTAAGCCCGCAGGCCATCGCGCCGCAGGACACGCCGCTGCCGACCGGGCCATGCTTTGAACGTGTGCCAAAGGCCTATATCCGCACCCTTGACGACCGCACCATCCCAACGGAATACCAGGCCGAGATGAGCCGTCACGCCGCGCCGGACCTGCGCCTGACCATCGACAGCTCGCATTCTCCGTTCTTCTCGCACCCGCGAACCCTGGCCCGGATGCTGGAGCGCATTGCAGACGCATTCTGACCCGACACCGACGTCACCTCTTTCCTCAAGGCCGGGGCAAAGCTAGTGTCGCCGGGGATTTTGGACCCGAGGTTTCATGCGCCTGCCCTTTCTGTTCGTACTCGGCATCGTGATGATCGACGCGATGGGCATCGGCTTGGTCCTGCCCATCATGCCGCAATTGATTGTCGAGGTTCAGGGCGGTTCCCTGGCCAATGCCGCCATTTGGGGCGGGGTACTCAGCACCGCGTTTGCCGCAATGCAATTCCTGTTCGGGCCGGTTCTGGGCAATCTGTCGGACGCCTATGGCCGCCGGACCGTAGTGCTGGTCTCGCTTTTTGTAATGGCGCTGGACTATGTGGTGATGGCCGTGGCAGGCAGCATCTGGCTGTTGCTGGCCGGGCGCATTGTCGGCGGGATCACCGCCGCCACCCATTCGACAGCCTCGGCCTTCATGGCGGATGTATCCAGACCCGAGGACAAGGCCGCCAATTTCGGATTGCTGGGCGCGGCCTTCGGGCTTGGCTTTGTTCTGGGGCCACTTCTGGGCGGCCTGCTCAGCGAATTTGGGACCCGCGCGCCGTTCTGGGCAGCGGCAGGGCTGTCCGGCTTCAGTTTTCTAGTCGGGCTGTGGGTGATGCCGGAAACCGTCACGGACAAGACCCGCCGGGCGTTCAACTGGCAGAGGGCCAACCCGGCCGGCTCGCTTAAGGCCATCGCTGCCCTGCCGGGCATTCGACCGTTGTTGTGGGTTTATTTCCTCTATTCCATCTCGATTTATGTCTACCCGGCCATCTGGTCCTATTTCACCCTGGAACGGTTCGGTTGGTCGCCGCAGATGATCGGCCTGTCACTGGCCGTATACGGGATTGGGATGGCGGCTGTGCAAGGCGGCCTGATCCGCCCGGCGACGCGGTATCTGGGTGAAAGGGTCACGATCATCTGGGGCATGGTGTTCGAGATCGTCAGCTTCGTTTTGCTGGCGTTTCTGACCAACGGGTTCATCGCCCTGATGCTGATCCCGATCACCGCATTCGGGGCGGTGGTTTCACCCGCGTTGCAAGCGTTGATGTCCAGGGCCACACCCGATTCACAACAGGGCGAGTTGCAAGGCGTACTGACCGCGCTGCATGCGCTTTCGATGATCCTGTCCCCTCTGATCATGACCAGCGTCTTTGCCTATTTTGTCGGGCAGAACGCCCCTGTCTATCTGCCCGGTGCGCCTTTCCTGCTGGCTTTGGCCCTGATGGCGGGCGGGTTCGTGCTTTTTGTGCGACCGCGCGCCGCTCTGGTCTGAGAGCGACCTTATTCTGGCGGATTTTGCCTTGAATGCATGCGCCCAAGCCGTCACCGTGGTCAAAAAGGAACGGGGAAAGACATGCAATCCATCAAAGCGGCCGTGTGCCGGGAGTTTGGCGCACCTTTGGTGATCGAGGACATCTTGATTGCACCGCCCGGGATGGGCGAGGTCGAGGTTTCGCTGGACGCGGTGGCGATCTGTCATTCCGATATTTCCTTCGCCAGCGGCGCCTGGGGCGGGTTCCTGCCCGCAGTCTACGGCCACGAGGCCGCAGGGGTCATCACCGCCGTGGGTGATGGGGCAGGAGCGTTTCAGGTTGGCGAGTCGGTGGTGGTCACGCTGATCCGCGCCTGCGGCTCCTGCCCATCTTGCGCGGGTGGAAAACCGACCATTTGCGAAACACCTTATGACACGGTCAAAGGCCCTCTTCGGACAGGCGATGGCGGACCTCTGGATCAGGCGATGGCTTGCGGTGCATTTGCAGAAAAGGTGGTGGTTGATCACCGGCAGATCGTAAAAATCCCGGACGCCATGCCAAAGGATGTGGCCAGCCTGTTGTCCTGCGGGGTCATTACCGGCGTCGGCGCGGCGGTGAATGCTGCGGGCCTGCGCGCTGGTCAGGATGTGGTTGTCATCGGTGCCGGAGGGGTTGGCCTGAACGCAATTCAAGGCGCGCGCATTGCCGGGGCCCGGCGTATTGTGGCGGTCGACATGACCGATGACAAGCTTGAGGTCGCCAGGGAATTCGGCGCAACCCACGGCGTCCGCGCCGATGCGGGCACGCCCTGGAAAGCCGCTTACAAAGCGCTGGGCGGGCGTGGAGCCGATGCCGTTCTGATCACTGTCGGCGCGATCCCGGCCTATGATCAGGCGCCCCGCTATCTGGGGCGCGGCGGCAAAGCCATCATGATCGGGATGCCGCATTCCGGTGACATGTCCAGCTACGAGCCGGTCGTTCTGGCGGCGCTGGGTCAGGGGCTGATCGGTTCGAAAATGGGCGATGTCGTCATTCAGCGCGACATCCCATGGATGATAGACCTGTATGATCAGGGGCGCCTGAAACTGGACGAGCTGATCTCGGGGCGCTGGACCCTGTCGCAGATCAACGAGGCGATTGCGGATACCAGAACCGGATCAGCCCGGCGAAATGTCATCGTCTTCGACAAAAACTAGGACCATCTGACGCGAGGGTTTGAGATGAAGCTGCAGGATCTCGATATCATCGTCACCGCGCCGCCTGCGCCCGGCTGGGGTGGGCGCTATTGGATACTGGTCAAAGTCACAACGGATACCGGCATTACGGGATGGGGCGAATGTTATGCCTCGTCCGTAGGTCCCGAGGCCATGCGCCATGTGATCCGCGATGTATTCGAACGGCATATGCAGGGCGAGACCCCCGAGAATATCGAGCTGATGTTTCGCCGCGCTTATTCCAGCGGATTCACCCAGCGCCCGGACCTGACCGTCATGGGTGCGTTTTCCGGGCTGGAGATCGCCTGCTGGGACATTCTGGGAAAGGACCGGGACCGGCCGGTCTATGCTTTGTTGGGTGGGCTGATGAATGACCGCATTCGCGCCTATACTTACCTTTACCCGCTTCCCCAGCACAATTTGACCGATTTCTGGACCGCCCCGGATCAGGCAGCCGAATGCGCGGCGGAAATGGTCAGGCGGGGCTATACGGCGGTCAAGTTCGACCCGGCAGGGCCTTATACGATCCGGGGCGGTCATATGCCCGCGATGTCCGACATCTCGCTGTCTGTGGCGTTTTGCAAAGCCATCCGCGAGGCTGTGGGCGACAAGGCCGATCTGCTGTTTGGCACTCATGGCCAGTTCAACACCGCCGGAGCCATCCGGCTGGGTCAGGCCTTGGAGCCATACTCTCCGCTCTGGTTCGAGGAGCCCACTCCTCCGGACATGATCGAAGACATGGTCCGCGTCGCCCGCAATGTGCGCATTCCCGTCGCCACCGGAGAGCGGATGACGACCAAGGCCGAGTTCGGCGCCGTTCTGCGCGCCGGTGCAGCCGAGATTCTGCAGCCGGCGCTGGGGCGTGCCGGGGGCATCTGGGAAATGAAGAAGGTCGCCGCCATAGCCGAGGTGTTCAACGCCCAAATGGCACCGCATCTGTATGCCGGCCCCATTGAATGGGCCGCCAATGTCCAGTTGGCAGCCTCGATCCCGAACCTGTTGCTGCTCGAAACGATTGAGACACCGTTTCACGATCAGCTGATCACAGGCAGCCTGAAGGTGAAAGACGGGTTTGTGCACCCTCCCACATCCCCCGGTCTGGGCATCGACGTGGACGAAGCATTGGCACGGGCGCATCCCTATACAGGCGGTGGTCTGCATTTACAGATGCAGGAAGCCCCATGTGACTATGCCGCTGGCAACGCATTTCAAGGCGGCGCACCGGCCACCGAGGGGTGACAAACCCAGCGGAATTGGGGCATATTGTTACAACTTCAAGTTTCGAAACGGATCGATCGTGACCCTGAAAGACATCGACCTCCCCCCGGCGCAGGCGGATGGCCCTGCCGACATGAAGGAAAGCGCCGAAAAGGCAGCCGCTTTCCTGAAAACGCTGGCCCATGAAGGCCGGTTGATGATCCTGTGTCATCTGGGCGAGGGTGAAAAATCGGTGGGAGAGCTTGAGGACCTGTTGCAGATGCGGCAGGCCGCCGTCAGCCAGATGCTTGCGCGGTTGCGCGCCGAAAATCTGGTATCGACCCGGCGCGACGGGAAAACCGTGTATTATTCCTTGCACGACGGCAACACGGCTCAGGTGATCGAACTCCTTTATAAGCTGTTCTGCAAGCCTGCCGACTAGTTTGAAACGTATCCGGCGATAACCTGCAGCAGTTTGAACGCGGTGGCCGCATCGTTTTCGACGACAGCCAGAAACTCTTCTTCACCGATGCGCAGACAGGACAGATCGGATTCGGCGATCATGCTGAGCGCGCGCGGCTCTTTCCGGATCAACCCCAGTTCACCGACCAGAGCACCCGGGCCAACCGTGGCGATCAACTGATCCGGGTTGTCTGACTGTGGCAGGTACAGGCCCGCTTCGCCTTTCAGAACCACATAGGCTCCATCCGTGGGTTGGTCATCCTTCAAAAACACGATCTCGCCCGGTTTGGCGTTGAACCAGCGCGCACCAAAAGCCAGAAGGCGCAACTGCCTGCGGTCCAGTCCCGAAAACAGAGGCGTCTGTTCCAGCGCCCGCAGTTTACGTGCCAGATCGGCCGATGCGGCACTGTCTTCCTCGACCTCGGTCGGTCCTTCGTCCGACACGACCCGGCCCTGCCGAATTTCAACATACATGTCGAACACGTCGGGGTTTTCAAATTGGTCATGCAGGTAGATCACGGTGGTTTCGGGCAACAACGCGCGCAGGTTTTTGTAGACCGAGACCTGCGTTTCCATGTCATAGCTGGCCAACGCGCTGTCTAGGATCAGGATATCGGGCTTTTTGATTGTGGCGCGCGTGAACGAAAGCGGCTCGGCAAAGACCGCTGGCAGGTTCTGCCCGCCCAGCGCCACGGGAATATCGTAGATCAACTCCACAACCGATGGGCGCGCGCCGCTTTCTGCCAGGACATCGACAATCAGTTTGCGCGCCTCGTCCGACCGCGCTCCGCCCATCTGACTGACCTTGCCGAACAATGCGTTTTCCATCACCGTCAGACCCGGTGCAAATTTCTCGGCATCCAGCGGGACAAAGACGTCGTGCAATGTCTCAAGCAGTTTGTGCGAATGGCTGTGGCGCAACTCCAGAATGCGGCTTTTCAATTCATTCGTGAAGGCCGGGCCGATCTGTTCGGCCGAGATCACAACCGGAACCGCCAGCAACGTGGCCAGTTGTTCGTCGTCCAGCCCTGCCACCCCTTCGTTTCGCGTGCGCTCCAGAAGCTCGATTGCGGCCTCATAGGTATGCGCTTCAAGGCCCAGTTTTCGGAACAGGGGATGATCGGTGCCGTCCAGACCAAAGATCTGACGCAGCATCTCGATCACGTCGCGGGTCAAACCAACCAAGACCTCATCCAGACCCAGATCACGCAACTGTCCCAGAAACACAGTTTGGCGGGCCAGCAATTCCTGCGTGACCGGAACTTTGGGCGTGGCGAACAAAAGGTTCTCTGCCACGGGCAAAGCGGCATTATAGGCGTCGCGATCAAAGATCAGCGCCTGCTCTTCAAACCCGGCCTCACGCACGGCTTTCTGAACCTGAGGGCGCAGGTCGACCAGCATCGTCGCCAGCGTCGCGTGTCTGACCGGATCAAAAATCTGCTCGGCCCCACGGTTGAACAGCGCAACACCAGAACCCATCCCGTCAATCAGTTGCAGCCACCAGTCCCGTAACGCCTGCGCGTCCCTGACACCTGCACGCGATGGATCCAGCCAATCCACCGTGAACGGATCGGCACTATTGCCCGCGCGCAGGGTTTCGCCAAAACCCGGATCATCCGTCACCTCAGACAGCGGCTTGAACCGTATTGGCATCATAACATTCTCGCCCAGCGTGCCCTGAAACATCACCGGTCGCGACGAGGCATAGCCGATCTTGGCCGCGATGACGCTTTGATGCAGCGACGTGATATCCTTGCCGCCCACATCCAGCCGCCCCGAGCTGGGCAGGATTTCCCGCGTCAACAAATTGGATATGGCCCGGCGGTCCTCTTCGCTGGGCGCCGCGATACCAATGGTCTTGCCGCCGGGGAACACCAGATCAAGGTCGTCGAGAACCTGATTGCCATCCATATCCCGCACTGACACATGGTTCAGTGCGATGTCCCCGTTCAGCCGCGGCGTTTCCAGCGGCTCGCCTTCAAACAGGCCCTCGTCCTGCATGCCCGCCGGATCAAAGCGTTCGATGACCACGTCCCAGCGCAGCGACATATCCTGGGTCTGGTTGTAATAGGCCAACAGCTCTTTCCACGGCGAGCTCAGATCCTTGTACGCGGCCAGCGCCGCCACCAGCGCCCCCAACGAGACCGAACCCTGCAACACCAGAATCCCGCCCACGAGATAAAACATGAACGGCGTCAGCTGCGAGATGAAGTTGTTGATGAACTTCATGAAGAACTTCTTCTGGTAGATCTCAAAGCGAATGCCGAACAACCGCCCCAGTTGATCCGAGATCATCGCCCGCCGATACCGCCAGCCGCCATTGGCCCGCAAGGTTGCGGCACCGGCGGCGTTCTCGCCGATCTGCGCCGCCAGAACCCGTACTTCCTGAATGCGGCGCTTGTTCAACAGGTTGATCTGGCGTTGCAGCCGCGGGATCAGCCAGGCTTGCAACGGGATCAGCGCGACGGCGGCCAGACCGAACCAGACGCTTTGCAGAAACAGAAACGACAGGATGGTGATCATCTGCCCCGCCTGCAGCACCGGCTGACTGATCGCATCCCCCATCAAGCCGCCCATCGGCTCGCTCTCTGCGGTGATCATCGACACCAGTTCGCCCTGACTGACACGCTCAAAATACGGCTGAGGGAAACGCAGGGCACGACTGATCAGCTGATAGCGGAACCGGCGCAGCATCCGTTCGCTCAACACGCCCTTCATCGTGTTGATCCGCATCTTCATCAGCCCATGCGCCAGAACGGCGAGCAGGAAGGCCAGGCACAGGATCACCAGAAAGGTCGTCTGCTGCAGGCTGTATCCCCAGACCTCGACAATTTGCGAGGTCGCACCGATGGCGTCGTTGATAATCCGCTTGGGCAGTTCCAGAGTCAGGTACAGCAACGGGAACAGGGTTGAGGTCACGGCCAGCAGGATCAGCTGATCGCGTTTGGAGTGTTTCCAGATAAACCGAAAAATCGTGCGTTCTATGAAACCCGCCCCTGCCGTTGGTTTGCCATTCAAATCATTGATTTCAGTCTGAATGCAACGTCCTGAATTTACCGCAATCGTATCAGGGGACGCAAATGAATAAAAATCCCGACAAATTCCCCTTATGTGAACTAGTTCATTTGCGCAGAGTTGAATTACCGCTTAGTCTGCAACGCGGGACGATATCGGGAGGGTTAATTTGCCTGCCACTTTTGGCGCTGTGTTGCTGTTGCTCTGCTTGCTGCAGATCAAACACATGTTTGCCGACTATTACTTGCAGACGCCCAAAATGCTGTCGGGGCGTGGCAACTATTTCCATTTTGGACGCGCGCAACATGCAGCCGTACATGTTGTGGGCTCGGTCATCATTTTTGCCCTGTTTCAGGCCCCACCCGCGTTTATCCTGATTATCGCCGCCCTCGAATGGATCGTGCATTTCCATATCGACTTTTTCAAAGCCAGCTATTCCGACAAAAAACAGCTGCAACCCAATCAGGCGGCATTCTGGCGGGCCGCAGGGCTAGATCAGTGCATGCACAACCTGACCTACATCGCGATGGCCTGGGCCTGGGTGCAGTTCGCGACCTGATTGTCAGGGCGTGATCGGTTTGTTGCGCTTTATGGTGCGCAAGACCACATTGGTCTGGGCACTGGCAACGGCTGGCAAGCGAAACAGGAAGTCTTCGAGAAACACATTGTAAGCAGCCAGATCCCGGCACAGGACACGCAGGTGATAGTCGGCCTGACCGGTGGTTGCGTAACACTCCTGCACTTCGGGGCTGATTTCCACGGCACGAATGAAATCGACGATCTTTTCAGGATCGTGCCGGGTCAGATGCACATGAACAATCGCTTCGAAAGTCAGGCCCAGCGCCGAGGCATTAACCACCGCCCCGTAACGTTCGATCAGGCCCGCCTCTTCAAACGCGCGCACCCGCCGCCACAGGGCCGAGGTGGACATGCCCACCGCATCCGCAAGCTCGGCATTTGACATCCTGCTGTCACTTTGCAGGGAAATGAGGATTCGGCGGTCTTTGTCATCCATTTGCATAGTTTTGGTTAAATAGATCATCTTGGCCGTAATAGTCGATTTATTTTTTCGGAATTATAGCTATCTTACAGGATATTCGGCACCAAATTTCGGCAATCTTGGACTAGTGTTCCGATCAGCTAACAGCCTGACGGACCCGCGCCATGAGCAGCCAAGACCCGACCCTCCGCATATACCAACTCTCCGACCGTTACGATCTGACCCAAGGCCGGGTCTTTCTGACCGGCACGCAGGCACTTGCCCGGATCATGATGGATCAAGCCCGGCGGGATCGTGACGCTGGTTTGAACACGGCGGGGTTTGTCTCGGGCTATCGCGGCTCACCGCTGGGCGGGTTGGACCTTGAACTGTGGCGCGCCAAAGAACGGCTGAAAACCGACCGTATCACATTCATGCCAGCCGTGAACGAGGACCTCGGCGCGACGGCAGTTCTGGGCGCGCAACAGGCGACGCTGGACCCGCATTGCGAGGTCGAGGGCATTTTCTCAATGTGGTATGGCAAAGGTCCGGGCGTAGACCGCTCGGGCGATGCGCTGAAACATGGCAATGCCTATGGGTCCGCGCCCAAGGGCGGCGTGTTGGTGGTTGCGGGCGACGACCACGGCTGCGTAAGCTCGTCGATGCCGCATCAGTCAGATGTGGCCTTCATGGCGTGGTTTATGCCAACGCTGAACCCGGCCTCGGTCGAGGAATACTTGGAATTCGGCGAATACGGCTTTGCCCTGTCCCGCTTTTCCGGGACATGGGTCGGGTTCAAAGCGATCAGCGAAACCGTGGAAAGCGCCCGCTCGGTCGACCTGCGCCCGGATCGCAGCTTTACGCTGCCCGAAATCGACATGCCCGAGCGCGGGCTGCATGTGCGCACCGCTGATTTGCCCTCGCCCGAGATCGAGACCCGCATTCAGCACAAGCTGCGCGCCGTGCGGGCCTTTGCCGAAGAAAACCCGATCGACCGCCGCATCTACGATATCGAAAACGCCAAGTTCGGCTTTGTCACCACCGGCAAAGGGCATCTCGACCTAATGGAAGCGCTGCGCCTGCTGGGTCTGGACGAGGCCGCCTGCCGCCGTCTGGGCATCGACATCTACAAGGTCGGCATGGTCTGGCCACTGGCCCGCCGCAACGCGCTGCGCTTTGTGAAAGGCAAGGCCGAGGTGCTGGTGGTCGAGGAAAAGCGCGGCATCATCGAAAGCCAGTTCAAGGAATATTTCTACGACTGGCCTGGCGACAAGCCACACAAGATGGTCGGCAAATACGACAGCCATGGCGAGCCGCTGATCCCCTGGACCGGAGAGCTGAGCCCGCTGATGCTGGCCCCCATCGTCGCCGCGCGTCTGGACACGTTCTTTCCCGAAGAAAACCTGCCCGCCAAGGCCCGCGCCCTAACCGAAACGCCCCCGCCCGTGATCAACGTGCCCGGAGCCGTGCGCACGCCCTATTTCTGCTCGGGCTGCCCGCATAACACCTCAACCAAAGTGCCCGACGGGTCGACCGCAGCGAGCGGGATCGGCTGTCATGTCATGGCTTCGTGGATGGATCGCGAAACCGTGGGCTATGCGCAGATGGGTGGCGAAGGTGTGCCGCAGGTGGTGGCCTCGCAATTCAATGGCGGCAAGCATATCTTCCAGAACCTTGGCGAGGGGACGTGGTACCATTCCGGCTCGCTGGCGATCCGGCAGGCGGTCGCGGCAGGGACGAACATCACCTACAAGATCCTCTACAACGACGCCGTGGCGATGACCGGAGGACAGCCGGTGGATGGCCCTGTCAGCGTGAGCGGCATCGCGCAGACCTGCCGCGCAGAGGGCGTGGACCGGATCGCGCTGGTCTCGGACGATATCACCAAGTTCCGCCGTGGTGATTTCCCCGCCCGCACCACCTTTCACGACCGCGCCGAGATGGATACGCTGCAGCGCGAGTTGCGCGATATCCCCGGTGTCACCGTTCTGATCTATGAACAGACCTGCGCCACCGAAAAGCGCCGCCGCCGCAAGCGCGGCACGCTGGAGGACCCGCAAAAATTCGTCTGGATCAACGATCTGGTCTGTGAGGGCTGCGGCGATTGCTCGGTCGCTTCGAACGGCCTGAGTGTCGAGCCGCGCGAGACCCCTCTGGGCCGGAAGCGCAAGATCAACCTGAGTTCGTGCAACAAGGATTTTTCCTGCCTGAACGGGTTCTGCCCCAGCTTTGTCACGGTTGAAGGCGCAAGCCGCCGCAAGAAAACTGTCGATCTGGACCTTGCCGCCCTTGAGGAGGGTCTGCCAGACCCGGACCTGCCTGCACTGGATACGCCATATGACCTGCTGGTCACGGGTGTGGGCGGCACCGGGGTTGTCACGGTGGGCGCACTGATCACCATGGCCGCACATCTGGAATGCAAAGGGGCCTCGGTTCTGGACTTTACCGGCTTTGCACAGAAATTCGGCACTGTCCTCAGCTATATCCGTCTCGGCACGGCACCCGATGCGCTTAATCAGGTGCGCATTGATCAGGGCGCTGCGGATGCGGTGATCGGCTGTGATGTGGTGGTCAGTTCGGCCCCCAAGGCCTCGGCCCATTATGCGCACGGCACGCAGGTTGTGCTGAACCGGGCCGAAATGCCCACCGGCGATCTGGTGCTGCGCCGCGACGCGCACCTGCGTGTCGATGCGCGCGAACAGGCCATTGCCGATGTGGTTGGCGCGAAAAACCTGTCAGGCCTCGACGCAAACGCAATCGCTGAGGCGACGTTGGGGGATGGGGTCTTCGCCAATGTCATCCTGCTGGGATATGGCTGGCAAAAGGGCCTGGTGCCCGTCTCTCATACTGCGCTGGCGCAGGCCATCCTGCTGAACGGTGTGGCCATCGACAAAAACCGGCTGGCCTTTGCCCTTGGCCGGTGTTTGGCCGCTGATCCAAACCGGATCGACGGGCTGATGCAACCGCCTCAGCCTGAGGAAACGCTGGATCAGAGGATCGCGCGCCGCGTGGCCTTTCTGACCGACTATCAGGACGCAACCTATGCAGAACGCTACGCGCAGCGGATCAGGGCGGTTCGCGATGCCCATCCGGGGGCGTCCGATCCACTGCTCGCCTCGGTCGCGCGCAACCTGTTCCGCTTCATGGCCTACAAGGACGAGTTCGAGGTGGCCCGGCTGCAAACCTCCCCTGATTTTACCGACGAACTGGCGCAGCAATTCGAGGGCGATTTCACAACAACGTACCACTTTGCGCCGCCGATATTCAGCTGGCGCAAGGACGCGCGCGGACGGCCGGTCAAACACACGTTCGGGCCGTGGATGCGCCCTGTCCTGTCCGTCTTGGCCCGCGCGAAAGGTCTGCGCGGCAAGGCGTGGAACCCGTTCGGGTACCATTCCGAGGCCCGCCTGCATCGCGATATTCTGGCATGGTACGATGCGCTGCTTGATCAATTCCTGTCCGATCCCAAAGGCGAGTGGCTAGAAAAGCTGGCAACCGCAGATGAGATCAGAGGGTATGGCCCGGTGCGCGCAGACAGTTTTGCGGCGGCGCGCAAACAGGCGGGTTAGCCCAGAACCGAAAAACTGCTGTCGGTATTGATCGGGCGTTTGCGCGAATAAAACCCCACGTCGATGCTGCGCCCGATATAGGGCAGTTCGAACTGCAATGGCTGCGTGTCGTGATCGGCCCCGCCTTCGACATAGTCGATCAGAGCAGCCATCATCTTGCCCGCAATCGGAGCGTTCTTATACTGGTTCCCGCTGGTCCCGCAGGCCATGTAAAACCCCGGCAGGCTGGATTTGTCGTAGATCGGAATCCAGTCGGTCGAGGCATCGTACAGATCAACCACCCCGCGCGTTTTCGACGGAATCCCAAGCGACGGCACCCGCTGCGCATAGCGCATCGCTTGCGTGGTCCACTGATCGGTAAAGTCGCGATTATAGCTCTTGTCGTTGTCGCACCATTGATGGGGATCGCATTCCGGATCCTCGGACCCGATCAGGATATGATTGCCATGCTCGGGGCGGCAGTAAAGCGCGATGTCGCTATCCGACACGATGGTGCCCTGATTTTCAAAATCGAACCCCTCGGGCGCGGGCACATGCACGACCTCCTGCCGGAGGGGACGCGTTTCGATGGTCATATCGTCCAGTACTCCTGCCATAGCGTTCACGATGGCAGACCCGGGGCCCGCGACATTCACCACGACATTGGCGTGGATCACCTCGCCCGAGGCCAGTTTCACACCGGATACGCGCCCCTCATCCGTCAGAATCTCGACCACCTCGGCCCCTGTGCGCAGCTCTGCACCGTGCTGTTTCGCGGCATCCAACAGGTTCTGCGCCGACAGCGCCGGGTCAGTCACGTACCCCGCTTTGGGCCAGAAAACCGCGCCTTGCATCTGGATGCCGTTGGGCTGGCCGAAATCGGGATCGTCCATGCGCTTGGCCGGGGCGAAACTGTCCAGCGCGTAGATCGGCAAATGCCGCTTGATGTCATCCGCTGACCACTCCTCAAAGGGACAATCCAACTGGGCGCTGTACTTTTTATGTTTGTCCAGAAACCCGTTGGCCTCGGTCTTCATCACTAGACACCCGGTTTCCCGAAACTGCGCCAGATCGTCCCCGTCAGGCAGGCCCAGATATTCAGACCAGTTGCGCCAATAGTGATAGCCCTCCCACGCGAAGGCGGTGCCATCCAGCGTGGAATAGTGCATCCGGATAATGGCGCAGGACCCGGCGGTTGAGCCATGTCCGACCTGAGTGTTCCGGTCCAGCGACAGGGTTTTCCATCCGGCCTTCGCCATTTCGAACGCGATGGCCGCGCCGATTACGCCAGTGCCGATGATGATTGCGTCAGGTTGGCTCATGGTGTCCTCCTTCCCAGAAATGCTGTGCATAGGCACTGAACTCGGTGATTTCCTCGGGGCGTGGTTCGACCCCGGTAAAGACGTATAGATAGTGTGGCACCATCGACAGACGCACCGCCATCGGCTCGTTCAACTGCGCCAGATCATATCCGATCTGCATGTAATACAGCACCCGCGCGCGGGTTTCGGCCTCGGTCTCGTCATAGTCGAAACGGATGAACATCGCGCGCAGGGCGGCCAGACGCCGCGCATCCGACTGATCCAGCATCCGGCGCACCTTGCCCGACCGGCGCGCCCAGTCGCGCACCGCGAAATCCAGCGCGGTATCGAACAGGGCCGTATTCACCACGCATCGCTGAACGTTGCAGACGGCGGCGGTGATGGTTTCGGCTTGTAGCTCGGATTGGGCGATCAACGCGGCGGTATTGGTTGCCTGCCATTTTGCCAGTAAAGCATCCAGCAATTCCTGACGGGACTTGAAATACCAGTAGAAGGACGACCGCGACACCGCCATGCGTTCGGCGAGGTTCATCACCTTGACCTGCTCGACCCCGTCCGAGATCAGCACATCCATCGCCACGTTCAGCCAGTCGTCGCGCGTGACTTTGACGTTACCGACCAGAGGTTCGGCCTTGGGGTCATCGCGGTGCAAAATTGGTTTGGTGTTCATTCAACTCTCCGGCGGCGCGCCGCCCTCTTCCGTGCGTCGGGCGATGAAGCCCTGCATAGCACCGATCCCGTCGCTTTGTTCGGGTGGTTCGAAATTGGCAAGGATATCCTTCCAGACGCCCGTTGCGCGATGATTGGCATCCACCGAACCACGCTCGGTCCAGGTGCCGAAATTGGCATAGTCATGGACGTGGGGTTCATAGAATTCGGTGTTGTAGCGCTCCATCGTCTGGCTGGTGGCAAAGAAATGCCCGCTGGGGTCAACCTCGACCAGCGCGGTGTCGAATCCGATCTCGGACGTCCCCGCCTGCGCACCGGCGCAAAGCTCTGCCACCATGTTCAGCACTTCGGCGTCACAGATCATCTTCTCGAACGACACTGTCAGACCGCCTTCGAGCCAACCCGCCGAGTGGATGATCACCGTCGCCCCGGCCATCAGACAGCCCCACAGGCCGAACTGGTTTTCGTTGGCGGCCTGCACATCGTTGATGTTGGACGCCGATCCCGCTGCCGAGCGCCATGGCAATCCAAGATGCCGGGCCAGTTGGCCCGCCGCCAGAGACGCCTGAAAATGCGACGGCGTCCCAAAGGCGGGTGCGCCAGACTTCATGTCCACGTTGCTGGTGAAGGTCCCATAGCACACGGGCGCGCCGGGGTTGGTCAATTGCGTCAGTGTCAACGCAGCCAACGCCTCGGCATGGGACAATGTGATCGCACCTGCCACCGTGATTGGGGCCATTGCCCCCATTAGCGTAAACGGCGTGATGACCGACATCTGCCCATAGCGGGCGAAATCGATCAACCCCTGCGCCATCGGGATATCCAGCGTGCGCGGGCTGTTGGTGTTGATGATCGTGTAGCTATGCGGGTTGGCACGGAAACCCTCATCACTAAGCCCCCGCGCGATGGACAGCATCTCAAAGCAATCTGTCACCTGCGGCGTCCCGCGCGAAAAGAAGAACGGGAACTTGTCCGTCAACTCCATCTGTGCCTGCGTGGTGAAATAGTGGCGCAGGTTGGTCGGCACGTCCTGCGGCTCGACCTGAGGCGATATCATCTGGAACACATCGAAATGGTGGGTCAGTTTCAGGAACTCCAGATAATCCTGCCCTGTCGCGGGTCGCCGCCCGCGTTCCAGATCGGTCGCATTGGGCGCGCCTGCCCCGGGTTGAAACACCAGACTGCCGAGTTCCAGCGTAAAATCACGTTTCCGATCACCTGCGCGACAGTTGATCGATCTCGGGGCCGACGCCACAGATGCTTCGACGATGTCTCGACCCAGAAAGACCATCTGACTGTCTTCATCGATCTTTGCCCCGGCCTTGGCGAAAATCGCGCGCGCCTCGGGCAGCAAGACCTTGATGCCCAGCTCTTGCAGCATCCGCAGGGCGGTTTCGTGCATGTCGGCGATCTGGTCTGCCGGGAACACCTCCATCTGCGGAAACGGGTTCCGCAACTGGCGGTAATTCACATCGCGACTGGGCTGGAGGACGGCTTCTGCCCCGCGCCCGCGCCGTCGGCGTCGTCCACCCTCAGCTTCCATCATCAGCCCCGCATCGCTTTGCCCTGCGGGTCATAGGGCGACGCGGCAATGATCCGCGCAGGCCGCTCGACCCCCACCACATGCACCGACAGCTCGGTTCCCGGCTCGGCCCTGTCCCGATCCACCAGCGCCATCGCCAGAGATTTGCCGGTGTAGTGCCCATACCCGCCCGAGGTCACAAAACCGACCCGTTCACCGCCTGCCCAGATCGGTTCATACCCGCTGGCATCCGCGTCCAGCGCATCGACCTCAAGCGTCACCTGCACCTGCGCGGGGCCATTTCCGTCGCGTTCGGCCAAAGCCGCCTCTTTGCCGACAAAATCCTTGTCCCAGTCGATCCAGCGGTCCATGCCCGTCATGCCGGGCGTGTAAAGCTGCGTGAACTCCGCCGACCAGATGCCAAAGCTTTTTTCCAGCCGCGTCGATAGCATCGCGTTGAAGCCACACTCGCGGATACCCTCATCCGCCCCGGCCTCAAGCAGCATCCGGCGCAGCTTGATGTGGTCGCCATAGCGGCAGTTGATCTCGTAGCCCTTTTCACCGGTCACCGACATCCGCGCGACGCGGGCGCGGACCAGACCGATATCGAAATCTGCACACCCCATGAATTTCAGGCCACCGAAATCCTGCTCCGCCAGCTTCTCAACCACCGCCTGCGATTTCGGGCCAACAACGGCAAAGCCGCAATATTCCTCGCCCAGATCGCGGACATTGACGCCGTCCATCATGCGATCATCGAACCAGCGCATATGCCAGGCGCGCAGGTAATAGCTGCCCATGATCCACCAGGTGCCGTCGCCCCAGTTCAGCACGGTCAGATCGCCCTTGAGTCGCCCGTTCTCGCCCAGCATCGGGGCGAGTTTCGCCCGACCCGGCGCGGGCAGTTTTGAGGCCATGACCTTGTCCAACCATGCCTCAGCGTTCGGACCCGAGACCTCAAACCGCGAAAAGCCCGAGATATCCATCAGGCCCACGCCTTCGCGGATCACCTTGCATTCCTCGGCCACGATATCATGCGCGTTCGACCGCTTCAGCGTCGGTGTTTCCTCAAACCCGTTCGGCGCAAAATACAGCGGCACTTCGAGATCCCAGCTGACGCCCCATTTGCACCCCGCATCCGTCATCGCGTCATGCGCCGGGGCCATTTTCAGTGGGCGACCTGCGGGCAATTGCTCGTTCGGATAGGTCATCACAAAGCGGCGCGAATAGAACTGCCCCGTGGTTTCACGGATATAGCGCTTGTTCTGTGCGAAATCGCCAAAACGGGCCACGTCCATCGGCCATGCATCGGCCTCGGGCTCACCATGGATCATCCACTCGGCCAGCGTCTTGCCGACGCCGCCGCCCTGCAGGAACCCGGCCATCACCGCACAGGCAGACCAATAGCCCCGCTTGCCCGGCACCGGCCCGACCAGAGGGTTCCCGTCCGGCGCAAAGGTAAACGCGCCGTTCACCCAAGTCTTGATGCCGACATTCTGGATCGACGGATACCGCTCAAAGCCCAGCATCAGTTCATTTTCGATCCGATCAAGCTGTTCCTGAAACAGCTCCTCGCCATAGTTCCATGGCGCGCCATCCATGGCCCAATGTTCGTGCTCGACCTCGTAAATGCCGACCAGAACGCCCTTCTGGTCCTGCCGCATATAAGTGAACCCTTCGAGGTCCACGGTCATTGGCATCTCAAAATCTGCCTGCGCTACCTCGGGCACCGTATCGGTAATCAGATAGTGGTGCTTCAGCGGAGAAACCGGCAGTTCGACCCCCGCCATGCGCCCCACTTGTTTGGCCCAAAGGCCTGCGGCGTTGACCACATGCTCACATGTAATGGTGCCCTTGTCGGTCACGATCTCCCATCCGTCAGCCGTCTGCTTCAGACTTTCGACCTTGGTTTCCTCATAGTATTCCGCGCCGCGTTTCTTAGCGGCTGTCGCATAGGCCTGCACCGTCCCGGTCGTGTCGATATAGCCCTCACGATCCGCCCACATCGCGCCCAGAACGCCATCAGTGGACATGATCGGGCAGCGTTTCTGTGCTTCTTCGGGCGACAGCAACTCGCAATCATCAATGCCGATGGACTGGAAAATGCGATAGTTCGCCTGCAACCATTCCCACCGCTCGGGTGTGCCCGCCAGCGTCAGACCGCCCGTCATGTGCAGACCGATATTCTGGCCCGATTCCTTCTCGATCTCGCTCAGCAAATCGATGGTATAGGCCTGCAACGCCGCCATGTTCGGGTCCGCGTTCAGCGCATGAATACCGCCTGCCGCGTGCCATGACGACCCCGAGGCCAGACGGCGACGTTCCAGCATAACCACATCCGACCAGCCGAACTTGGCAAGATGATACAGAACCGAGGCGCCCACGACGCCGCCCCCGATGACCACAACGCGATACTGAGATTTCATCCTGCGCTCCCATGCATGACTCGCTCAGGACGCTAGTAGCACTGTTCACTTCTGTCTAGACATTTCTGTCCAGTCCTAATGCCGGGCAAAACCGCATCTAAACCTGTGCGCTGGGACGGGCTTTGATCCCGTCGAACCAGGCTTGCGTTGCCCTGTTGCCTTCGGGGATGCGTGTTTTCACCACACGGGCGAAATCGACGAAAACAAAACCGGTGATATCCGCCAGCGAAAAGACGTCGCCCGCCAGATAGGGGGTTTCACTGAGACGGTCTTCCAACAGGTCAAAAAATGCAGCCAAACGGCGCGTACCGCGTTCGACCAACTCAGGGATCTGAGCGTAATTCTGTGGGCCGGGGATGGCGCGGTTTTCGAAAACCGGGTGAGAATTGCGCAGCATATCCGCGATTGGAATACCGCCCTGATGCTCGACAATGGCGTTCCAGGTCAGCACCAACCCTTTTTCATCCGCCGTGCGTCCCATAAGCGGAGGCTCGGGGAACCGCGCTTCAAGATAGGCCGCGATGCCAAGATTCTCGTTCAGTACCGTGCCGTCATCCGTCACCAGCACCGGAAGGGTCAATCGCGGGTTCACTGCGCGAAAGGCATCGCTGAGCTGTTCTCCTTTGGCGATCGAGACGTCCTGCGTTTCGATGTCCAGCCTCTTTTCGGCAATGAACATACGAGCACGTCGCGGGTTTGGTGCGGTTGCGCAATCATAAAACAGCATCTCGATCTCCCTTTGCGCCTGATTAGCGGCGGTAGATGAAACAGCGCCCCTCGACGGCGCCCTCGGGCAGTGCAAGCTCGGTCAGCGTGTCAAAATACATGCGGTCGCTGGACACCATCAACCCACCGGGAGCGAGCAAAGGTTCAATCAGCGGAGAGACAAACCGCGCGAATGCATCGTTCTTTTCGCGGTTATGACCTCCCAGATCTGCGTGGATCAGACTGGCCGTCGCACCGAACCGTTCGACCGAGGCCGGCAAGGTTTCGCGCACGTCCCCCAAGATCACACGGTCCTCGGGCGGTGTGGAATCGGGATGCGACGCCACCGCGCGCTCGAAGACATAGATCGGACGGTCCGAAATATACTGCGCCATGTGGTGATAGGTGCGCCCGTTCCCCAACCCCAGTTCGAACACCGGGCCCGGCTGACCCGAGGTCTGCGCAATGGCATAATCCAGGCAGGCGCGTTGCGACACCATACGGTCGATAAACAGGTCCAGGCGGCTTTGCGTGTCGGGCACCGGGCGTTCTCCTTGGGTTGGGCTTGTCATGTGAATAAAGGTCGATTCCGCCCTTTGATTACAAAAACTCAAGCCTTTGTGTACCCGGTCACGGGCCAGTTTCGTCATTCCGCGACAATTAGCATGAAGAAGGTATTTGACTAGCACGCCCCAACCGCGCGAAACTACGACTAAAAAAATAGATCAGGGAGTTCTCTAAGCCGATGTCCATTTGCGGCCTGCCGGGTGGAATACCCGCATGAGTGCGTTGTTGTCTGTCCGGGACCTCAGCATCGGTTTTGGTGCAGGGCCTGACGTCGTTCAGAACGTCAGTTTCGATGTCGATCCGGGGCAGACACTGGCACTTGTCGGAGAGTCCGGGTCAGGCAAGACAATCTCGTGCCGTGCGGCGCTTCGCATTCTGCCCAGGACCGCCCAGATTCGCAGTGGCAGCGTTACGCTGAATGATGCGCACGGCACCGCCGATCTGACTGAAATCAGCGAACGCCAGATGCGCAGCATTCGGGGCAACCGAGTGTCGATGATCTTTCAGGAGCCGATGCGCTCGTTGTCGCCGCTCCACAAGATCGGCAACCAGGTCAGCGAAGTACTTTGGCTGCATCGTGGCGCGTCCGAAAGTCAGGCGCGCAAGGAAGTCATCCGTCAATTCGAGCGAGTGGGATTCCCGGATCCTGACCGCGCCTACGACAGCTACCCGTTCGAGCTGTCAGGCGGCATGCGGCAGCGGGCAATGATCGCAATGGCAATGGTGGCCAAACCGGAACTGCTGATCGCGGATGAGCCGACAACGGCGCTGGATGTGACCACGCAGGCGCAGGTTCTGGGACTGATCAAAGAGCTGCAGCGCGAAACCGGGATGGCGCTGATTCTGGTGACTCATGATCTGGGCGTGGTGGCCAATATGGCTGAAAAAGTCGTCGTCATGCATAAGGGCCGTGTGATGGAGGCAGGCCCCGCCGCGCCGATTCTGACAGAACCTGCGCACCCCTACACCCAGCAACTGTTCAACGCGGCCCCCGCCATTCCCGATCAGGATGCCGTGGGCATCCCGATGCCCGACGACGACCTGATCCTGCAGCTGAAGAACGTGTCCAAGACGTACTCGATGCGGGCCAGCAAGGGCTGGAAAGCGGATACCAAGATCCATGCCTGCCGTGGCGTGGATATGAAGCTGGCACGCGGCAAGACATTGGCGATCGTAGGCGAAAGCGGGTCGGGAAAGACCACCGCCGCCCGAATCGCACTGGGTGCCGAACTGCCCGATCCCGGCGGCGAAGTTCTGTTCACCGCCGCCACTGAAAGCCAGCCAATAACCGTCAACCAAATGACACGGGCCGAGCGGACAGCGTTTCAGCGCAAGGCGCAGATGGTGTTTCAGGACCCCTACAGTTCTCTCAGCCCGCGCATGCGGATTCAGGATGCGATGACCGAACCGCTGGAAATCCATGGTCTGGGCACCACGGCCGAACAGCGCGACAAGGCCGCCGAAATGCTGCTTCGCGTTGGGCTGAATGATGACATGCTCAAACGCTACCCGCATGCCTTTTCCGGCGGTCAGCGGCAGCGTCTGTCGATTGCCCGCGCCATGATGCTGGACCCCGAGATGATTATCTGCGACGAGCCGACCTCGGCGCTGGATGTCTCGGTGCAGGAACAGATCCTGACCTTGCTGGAAAAGCTGCAGGACAGCCTGAACCTGTCTTATCTGTTCATCTCGCACGATCTGGCCGTTGTGGCCCGGATCGCAGACGAGGTGGCCGTAATGCGACGGGGTCTGGTTGTCGAGCAAGCCCCGCCCGAAACCTTGTTCTACAACCCCCGTCACCCCTACACCAAAGCGTTGATCGCGGCGCAGCCCGAACCGGATATCAATCGCCCGATCAACCTGAAACTGGTTGCATTAGGCGCCGGTTCGCCTGAAAGTTGGGATGACGCCTTTAGATTTTCCGACTCCGTGATACCCTCACTCATAGAGATGGAGCCCGGCCATAAGGTACGTTGCCATGTTTAAGACCACTCGTAATCTGTTGCTTGCCACGTCGATGGCCGCTTTTGGGATGCTGCCCGCTACGGCAGAAATCCCGTCTAACCTGCAGGAAAACGAATTCTGGAAATCCGAAGTCGAAAACGGAAGCCTGCCACCTGTGGCCGAACGGGTGCCTCAGGACCCGTTGATCGTCGATATGGTCGCCAAGGGACGCGCACCGGGAACCCCCGGCGGAACATTGCGCACGATGGTCACCCGGTCGAAAGACATTCGGCAAATGGTGGTCTATGGCTATGCCCGACTGGTCGGCTTTGATTCCGAATACAACATAGTCCCTGATTTGCTCGAATCTTTTGAAAACGAAGGCAGCCGCAAATACACGCTGCGTCTGCGTCAGGGGCATAAATGGTCTGACGGGTCGCCTTTCACCTCCGAAGATTTCCGGTACTGGTGGGAAGACGTGGCCAATCACGAAATGCTCAGCCCCTCCGGGCCGCCCGATTTCCTGATTGTGGAAGGCAAACCGCCCAAAGTGTCTTTCCCCGATGCCACAACAGTGGTGTTCGAATGGGACGAGCCGAACCCGAACTTCCTGCAAAGCCTCGCTCAGGCCAGGCCGCCTTTTATCTACCGGCCATCCGAGTTTCTGAAACAGTTTCACGAAAGCTACGCCAATACAGAAGATCTGGCCTTTCAGGTGGAAGATGCGCGGGTCACCAGTTGGGCCGCGCTGCACAACAAACTGGACAACCTGTACAAGTTCGACAACCACGAATTGCCGACGCTGCAACCCTGGCTGAATGCAAGCTCGGGCAAGAAAATCCGGCACAATTTCGTCCGCAATCCGTACTACCACCGCATTGACTCCAATGGGGTGCAGCTGCCCTATATCGACGTGGTCGAGATGGAGATCGTGGCTCCGGGGCTGGTCGCTGCCAAGACCAATGCGGGTGAAACCGACCTGCAAGGGCGCGGATTGGCGTTTCGCGATGCCTCGATCCTGAAAAAGGGCGAGGCCGAGGGAAATTATAAGACGCTGCTTTGGAAAACCGGCGTCGCTTCGCAGATCGCCATTTACCCGAACCTGAATTTCGAAGACGACGTCTGGCGCGAGGTTCTGCGAGACGTTCGCGTGCGTCGCGCCTTGTCGATGGCGATTGACCGCAAAACCATCAATCAGGCGCTTTATTTCAAACTGGCCCAACCCGGTGCTATGTCGGTCTTGCCTGCCTCGCCGTTCTACAACGAAGAAAACGCGCAAGCCTGGGCTCAATATGATGTCGATGCCGCCAACGCCCTGCTGGACGAAGCGGGTCTGAACGAACGTGACAAGGATGGTATCCGCCTGTTGCCGGACGGACGACCCATGGAACTGATCATCGAAACCGCCGGAGAACGGCAGGAGGTCGAAAACGCGCTGCAAATTGTCACCGACACCTGGCGCGAAATCGGTGTTGATCTGGTGATGCGCCCGCTCGATCGGGACATTCTGCGCAACCGCGTGTTTTCGGGCAATTCGATGGCGTCAGTCTGGTTCGGTTGGGATGACGGTATTCCGCAGAACCACACCTCACCCGCATATCTTGCCCCCACAGATCAGGTCTTTCTCGCCTGGCCCAAATGGGGGCAGTATTACCAAACCGGAGGCGACGCTGGTGAGCCGCCAGACATGCCCGAGGCCGAGCGCCTGATGGCTCTGGCGCATGATTGGGAAATCGCCTCGACCGATGAAGATCGCGCCGCCGCGTGGAACGAGATGCTGAGCATTCATGCCGATCAGCTTTATGCCATTGGCATTCTGAACGGCGCGCCTCAGCCCATTGTCGTGTCGAACCGGCTGCGCAACGTGCCGGAACAGGCCATGTGGGCCTGGGAGCCCGGCGCGCATTTCGGCATTCACCGACCGGATGAATTCTTTTTCGCCGACTGACAGGAGCAGCTAAATGATAATGCTGCGCTATGTGGTGTATCGCTTTTTCACGATGCTGCTGACGCTGCTTGTCGTGTCGATGCTGATCTTCGTGATTATCAACCTGCCACCAGGCGATTACCTCAGCAACCAGATCGCCGAATTGCAGGCGTCGGGCCAGTCTGCAGGCGTGGCCAAGGCCGAATTCCTGCGGCAGGAGTATGCGCTGGACCGCCCCATGTGGGAACAATATCTGATCTGGATGGGGTTCTGGGCCGGCCCGCATGGGTTCGAGGGGCTTATTCAGGGCAATTACGGCTGGTCCTTTGAATTTGACCGCCCGGTGGCCGAGATCGTTGGCGACACCTTGTGGCTGACCGTGGTCGTGAATCTGGCCGCCATCCTGTTTGTCTATGCCGTCGCCCTGCCCCTCGGCGTCATCGCCGCCGCGCGGTCGCGCACATGGATCGACTATACCTCGGCCTTTGTGGGTTATCTGGGTCTGGCAACACCGAACTTTCTGCTGGCGCTGATCCTGTTCTATTACGGCCACCGCTATTTCAACCTGCCCATTGGCGGCCTGATGGACCCATCTTTCGAGGGTCAGCCGATGAGTTGGGACAAGCTGAAATCCATCCTGGTGCACCTGATAGTACCAACCTTTGTCATAGGCACCTCGGGCGCTTCCGCGATGATGCAGCGACTGCGCGCCAACATGTTGGACGAACTGGGCAAACCGTATGTGGAGACTGCTATCGCCAAAGGCATGGCCCCGTCGCGGATGCTGACAAAATACCCGCTGCGCGTGGCATTCAACCCGTTCGTAGCCGATATCGGCAACCTGCTACCCTCGATGGTGTCCGGCTCGGTTCTTGTGTCGGTGGTGCTGGGCTTGCAAACCATCGGACCGACCTTGCTGACGGCGCTGAAGACGCAGGATCAGTTCCTGTCGGCCTTCATCCTGATGTTTGTGGCGCTGCTGACTCTGATCGGTACCATGATCTCTGACATCCTGCTGGTCATGCTGGACCCGCGTATTCGATACGAAGGGCGCGAAGCATGACCAAACATCCCGATGATCGCTATGTCGACGACGCGCCGTTCGATCCGCAAGCCTCGATCCAACAGCTCGAGCGCGCCGATCTGGATGCCCCCAACTGGGTGCTCGTCTGGCGCAAGTTCCGGACCCACAAGCTGGGCCTGATCTCGGGCGTCTTTCTGTTGCTGTGCTACCTGATGCTGCCTTTTGCCGGATTCATTGCGCCCTACGGCCCAAATGACCGGAACGGAGAGCACCTGTATGCACCGCCGCAATCCATCAACTGGTTCCACCAAGGCGAATTCATCGGCCCCTATGTTTATCCCATCGTAGCCGAGGCCGATCTGGAAACGTTTCAGTGGAAATTCGTCCCCGACACCGAAGACCCGCGCCCGATCAAATTCTTTTGCGAAGGATCCGAGTACAAACTCGCAGGGTTGATCAAATCCGACACTCACATGTTCTGCGCCCCTGATGGGGCCACGCTGTTTCTATGGGGGTCCGACCGTCTGGGCCGCGATGTGTTCAGCCGCATCCTCTACGGGGCACAACTGTCGCTGACCGTGGGCCTGATCGGCATTTCCGTGTCTTTCTTTCTGGGCATTCTCTTTGGATCAATGGCCGGATATTTCGGCGGCAAGATCGACTGGGTTATCAACCGCGTGATCGAAATCCTGCGCTCTCTGCCGGAACTGCCTCTGTGGCTCGCTCTCTCAGCCGCCGTGCCCTCAAACTGGAGTCCGGTTGCAGTTTTCTTCATTATTTCGATCATTCTGGGCATTCTCGACTGGCCCGGCCTCGCCCGATCCGTGCGCGCCAAATTCCTGTCCCTGCGCGAGGAAGAATATGTGCGTGCAGCCGAAATGATGGGCGCAAGCTCGGGCCGGGTGATCCGTAAGCACCTGTTGCCGAATTTCATGTCGCACCTGATCGCCTCGGCCACCCTGTCAATCCCGGCCATGATCCTCGGAGAAACCGCGCTCAGCTTCCTTGGGCTTGGCCTGCGCGCCCCGGCGGTCAGCTGGGGGGTGATGCTGAACGACGCGCAGAACCTCGCCTCGATCGAGATTTACCCGTGGACCGCGATCCCGATGCTGCCGATCATCGTGGTGGTTCTGGCGTTCAACTTCCTGGGTGACGGGCTACGCGACAGCCTGGACCCTTATCAGCAATGAGCCTGCTCTCGGCCCTTCCGGCGACAGACAGTTACCAGACACATGGCTCGGGCGCTTTGCCCAGCGCATTTGCGGTGTCCAAGCTTGCCACAGCAAGTTTCGCCGCTGTCGGGCAAGAGCTGGCGCGCTTTATGGGGGCCACGGGGCTTGCGCCTTTATCCCCCGAAGTTTCGGTCGATCACCGTCTGGCGTCGCTGTGGTATGGGCATTCCTTCAAGCCCGATGGGTGGGAAATGCCCAATCTGTGGGATGCGGTCGCGGGCGATTACAGGGCGTCAGACGGTTGGATTCGCCTGCACACCAACCTGCCACACCACAGAGCGGCAGCCTTGAAAGTGCTGGGCGTCGCAACAAGCAGAGATGCAGTTGCCGCAGCCGTACAGAGCCACACTATCGCAGCACTTGAAGCGGCCATTGTCGGCGAAGGTGGCGTTGCCGCCGCGATGCGCAGCCGCGCAGACTGGCTGGACCATCCACAGGGGCGCGCTGTTTCGCGTGACCCGCTGATTGGTTGGACCCATCCGCGCCAGATCACCTTGCGTGACCGGCCTCAGGCTACCGCGGCGCGCCCTCTGGCCGGTTTACGCGTGCTTGACCTGACCCGCGTTCTGGCGGGCCCGGTCTCAACACGTACCTTGGCCGGGTTCGGGGCCGAGGTCCTGCGCATCGACCCGCCCGGCTGGGACGAGCCCGGCGTGATCCCTGAAATCTCGCTTGGCAAACACTGCGCCTATCTGGACCTGAAAGCCTCCAACGGGCTTGATCTGCTGAAACAGCTTCTGTCGCAGGCGGATGTGTTTGTACATGGGTATCGCCCCGGCGCATTGGACGCGTTGGGTCTGGACCTGAACACCCGCGATGCGCTTGCACCCAACCGGGTCGAGGTGACGCTGGATGCCTATGGCTGGCAAGGCCCATGGGCGACGCGGCGCGGTTTTGACAGCCTTGTGCAAATGAGTACCGGAATAGCCGATGCTGGCCGCGCATGGGCCAGGACAGACAAACCGGCGCCCCTGCCCGTGCAGGCGCTGGATCATGCCACCGGTTACCTGATGGCGGCAAGTGTGCTGTCTGCGCTGGCAACGGCCGCCGCCGGATCGCCCATTATGCTGGCCCGCCTGTCTCTGTCCCGCACTGCCGAGTTGCTAGCCGCCTTGGGCAAGACAGATGACGACGCGCAAACCATCGAAGCCGGGCCCGAAGACTATTCCGAGGCGTGCGAACAATCCGATTGGGGCGCCGGCCACCGGTTGAAACCTGCGCTAAAGGTCGGTTCAACCGCGATGTCGTGGCCTTCGCCTGCGTCTAAACTGGGCACATCCCGACCCTGCTGGAGCGGTACAGCCGCCTAGCACCTCCGCCGCGCGGAACGCGCGGCCCGGCCCAACGCTTTGGATGGTGTCGCGTCAGCGACGCAGGCCAAAGCGGCGGGAGAACGCCCTAGCGGTCATCCCCTCCGGGTCCGATATCGTCCAGATAATCCTCGTCAATGGCAGCCTGAACAGCGCCTGTTACCGCTTCGCGCTGCTTGGGTGTCAGGTCTTCACTGTCCTTGTCATCCGCCAGCCGCACTGTCACCTCGCGGTGCGCAAAGCGGATGCCTTCGCGCGCAAACAATTCCCGGATGTCCTGATACACCTTCTTGCGCACCAGCCACTGATCCCCCGGTTTGGTCATGAACTTCACCCGGATGATCATGGCGGAATCCTGCATCTCGATCACACCCTGAGATTTCAATGGCTGGATGAAATTGTCCCCGATCACCGGATCGCTCAGCAGCTCCTGCCCCAGCTTCTTGATCAGCTTGCGCACTTTCTCGACATCGGTGTCATAGGTCACACGCAAGGGCAACTTCATGATCACCCAGTCACGGGAATAGTTGGTCAGCACCTTGATCTCACCAAACGGGATCGTATTCAGCGCCCCAAGATGGTGACGCAATTGGAACGAGCGGACCGAGATCTTTTCGACCGTTCCCTTCACATCCCCGATGTCGATATATTCGCCCTTCCGGAAAGCGTCATCCATCAGGAAGAACGCGCCGGAAAAGATGTCGCGCACCAGCGTTTGCGACCCGAAACCAACCGCCAGACCCACGACACCCGCGCCCGCAAACAGCGGGCTGACATTGATACCCAGCTCCATCAGCACGATCAGTACGATGGTCACGACAACCACAGCCAGGATCGCCCCGCGGAACAAGGGCAACAGGGTCGCCAGACGGCTCTGCCCGCCTTCTCCGCCTTCGTCGCCCAACTCTGCATCGCCTGCGGCGTCCTCGGTTTCTTCCGCGATCTTGGTATCGATCCAGATTCGGAAGAAATGAAACAGGATATAGCCGATGAACAGGATCACCATCACATCCAGCGCACGCTCAATCGGCAGGTCTTCGCTCCAGCTTGCCTCGGGGTTCCAGATCACCGCCAAAGCGTAAAGCCCCACGACAAACGCCAGAATACCCGCGACCCGGCGCGCCAGATCTTCATAGGTCAGAATGGTGTATTTGCGTTTCTCGGCCTCAGGTGTTTCAACCGGCTCTTCTGTGCGTTCGATATCTTCGTCAGCCTCGGCATTGATTTCTTCGATCTGACGGTTCCGGTCAAAATAGCGCTCCAGCAGATAGTTCATCGCGCCATAAGCGACGACCACCGACATGAAGATTGCATAGCTGCTGGCCACAATCGGAACCGAGTTCTGGTTTTCCAGCACCAGATCAACCGCCAGCTTGAACCAGCTGAACACCATATAAATCACCAGGACCGGCGCCCAGGCGAACGAGATGAACTTGAGGATCCATGACACCTGGTCCGGGGTCCGTCCACCACGAACCGCGTTTGATATGGCGCGGGCGTTGAACAGGATCATCAGCACATTTCCGATCGCTCCGAACATGGTCAGCCCGCCATAAACCAGCGCGTAAACGTTGTAGTTCAGGCCGAAATCAGCAACCCATGTGGCAAAAAGCACGACCGAAATATCGTAAGTCGCCAGCGCAGACGCCCAAACATATAACCGTTTTGCATTGCGGTCCGAAAAAGGCGGCAGTCGGTATTGACTGAGATAGGGCGACAACACCATACGCCACAAATCCGAAACCGTTCGCGACAGAAAAAACGCGGTGAAAATCGCTGTGACCGTGAATTGGATCGAGATCTCTTCGGCCTCTCCGAAAAAGATGTATCCCACGATCAGCGCCATCAGCATGGCAAATATCGTTGCGCCGATCCCCATCAGGAACCTGAACACAAGGAAGGGCATCTTTTCACGATACCCTTGCGGATTTTCCTTGGTGCGTGCCACCACAACCCTTCGGGCGATACGCTTGCCATAGATTTCAATGGACAGCCAACGCCCCAGCAGCAGAAACAGAACGTTCCAGAACAGGACCTCGACATAGGTCTGAATGCGACCATCCGGGCTGGTCTGGCGCAGGACATACTGCACCTCGAATATGGAATAGGGCAAAGCCTCTAGCCGCGATTCCAGCGACTCGCGAAATTTCGAGAACCGCTCCTGCGCCTTCATCAGTTGCGAGCCCTGGGCCATGGGATCGACCGCTTCGCCCGCCGCGTTTGCACCACCCGCATTTGCCCCGGACGAAACGATCTGCCCGGTGCTGTCAATTACGATGACGCTGGCACCGGCCTCGGTCGCCGATCGGATGGCATCGGCAAGGTCTCCGTCGGTTTGGGATGTGTCATCTTCGGTACTGGTTCCGGTGGTATATCCGGGGATAAGCGAGGTTTGCGCCGCGGCCCCGATCGTCAGGGTCAGCATGGCGAGCCAAAACCCGAAGAACAGGCCAGCAAAAAGTTTCGTATTCATAGGGCACAGCATCCAGTTCGCAGATGCCGCTCAGCCTATAGAACCTCGGGGGGCTGTTCAAATCCTGGCCGCGCACGTGCGCAACAAGCCCGTCGTCTTGTGGTGCGGTTGCAATGGTGAGTACAAACTGTTTTCAATCCTACAGAAATTGAATATGACTCGTGCAGGGACACAACTGGTCTCGGGGCACCTTCAGTTAATGATTGAACGACGGCGTCAGGTTTGGCCGCCGGTTTGCCTTCCGGGAAAAGAATGTTGCCAAATCGCAATGATTGGCGCATTTGCACGCTCAGGCTGCGCCTTTGGCAAGCAGGGGCGACAAAAAATCGATAACCGGTGCAAAAGCGCGGATTTGCACCGAAACCTGAAACGGGCGAAGGCATGAGCCTAGGAATAAACAAAGAAAAACACGGCCGCGCGCCGCGCATTCTGTTCTACAGCCACGATACATTCGGCCTGGGTCACCTGCGCCGATCCCGTGCCCTTGCGGCGGCAATCACGGAAGCGGACCAAAGTGCCTCGGCACTGATCCTGACCGGATCGCCGGTGGCGGGCCGCTTCACCTTTCCGCGCCGCGTCGACCATGTGCGCCTGCCGGGTGTGACCAAGCGGGCAGACGGAACCTACGCCGCCCGCACCTTCGGGATGGAAATTGACGAGGTCACCGAGCTGCGCGCAAGTTTGATCCAGACCTCGGTCGAACAATTCGACCCCGATGTCCTGATCGTCGACAAGGAACCAACGGGCTTTCGGGGCGAGCTGCTGCCGACGCTGGAATATCTGGAAAACTCGTGCAGCACCAAGCTGGTCCTGGGCCTGCGCGATGTGCTGGACGAACCCGAGGTTCTGGCCGCCGAGTGGGAACGTAAAGAAGCCACCGCGGCGACCGAGCGATTCTATGACGAAATTTGGGTCTACGGCCTGTATTCGGTCTATGATCCGACCAAGGGGTTGCCGCTGAGCGCTGCGACGCAAAAGCGTATCCACTGGACAGGGTATCTGCGCCGCGATCTGGGGCCACTCGGTGAACCGCCAGAGCAGCCCTATATCCTGATCACGCCCGGCGGTGGCGGGGATGGCAAGGCGATGGTCAACCTTGTGCTCTCGGCTTATGAAAAAGACCCTGATCTGAAGCCACGGGCGGTTCTGGTCTATGGGCCATTTCTTGCTGGCGAATTGCGCGACGAATTCGAAGCGCGAGTGGCGGCGTTGAATGGCCGGGTCACGGCGGTGGGTTTTGAATCCCAGATCGAGACCCTGTTTGCGGGGGCCTCGGGCGTGGTCTGCATGGGGGGTTACAACACGTTTTGCGAGGTGTTGTCCTTTGACAAACGCGCCGTGATCGTCCCGCGAACGACGCCCCGTCTGGAACAGTGGATTCGCGCCTCGCGCGCGGAAGACCTCGGGCTGGTGCGTATGCTGGATGAACATCGCGATGGCTGGACCACGGATGCGATGATCCGGGCGATCCGAGACCTGCCGCAGCAACGCCTGCCCTCGCAAGCCATCGAGGACGGGTTGCTGGACGGGCTGGACTATGTCACCCGGCGGGTGGACGCGTTACTAAGCGGTCAGCCCAAACGGGCCATTGGATGACAGCGGACGGCCCGAAGCTGGCGGTTCTGGTCAAGGGCTGGCCACGCCTGTCCGAGACATTCATCGCGCAGGAACTGGTCGCCTTGCAGGATGCGGGTATCAGGTTTGACATCTGGTCCCTGCGCCACCCCACCGATGTCAAACGGCACCCTCTGCATGACCGGTTTCAGGGGCTGGTGCATTACCTTCCCGAATACCTCTACGAAGACCCCGAACGCGTTTGGGCTGCGCGCGCGGTCGCCCGCACCTTGCCGGGCTATGCGCGGGCTTATGACATCTGGCGCGCTGATCTGCGTCGAGATACCACCCGTAATCGCATCCGGCGGTTTGGTCAGGCCTGTGTTCTGGCGGCTGAACTGCCCGAAGACACGCGCGCGCTTTACGCTCATTTCCTGCACACCCCCTCGTCGGTCGCGCGCTATGCTGCAATCATGCGCGGCCTTCCTTGGAGTTTTTCGGCCCATGCCAAGGACATCTGGACATCTCCGGATTGGGAAATTCGCGAAAAGCTGCAGCTCGACACCCATGGCGCAGCGTTCGGCGCGACCTGCACGGCCGTCGGAGCCGCACATTTGCAGGGATTGGCAGACACGCCGGATCGCGTCGAGCTGATCTATCACGGGCTGGACCTTTCGCGGTTTCCCACGCCTCCTCAGCGTGAAACCCGCACGGCACATGATCCGTTCCACATGGTTTCAGTCGGACGTCTGGTCGAAAAGAAGGGCTTTGACCGGCTGCTGCTGGCATTTGCGCAGTTGCCGCCGCGGCTGAACTGGCACTGGACCCATATTGGCGGTGGCACTCTGGAGGCCCGGTTGAAAGCTCATGCGGCCGAGCTGGGCTTTGACGACCGCATCACGTGGAAAGGCGCCTGCGATCAGCCCGAGGTGATTGATCAGATGCGCCGGGCCGATCTGTTCGTCTTGCCCAGCCGTATCGCGGCGGATGGTGATCGTGATGGGCTGCCCAATGTGCTGATGGAGGCCGCGTCGCAGTACCTGCCGATCCTGTCCACTCCGGTTTCTGCGATACCCGAATTCATCGAAAACGGCAGGCATGGCGTGCTGGCCGCCGACGATCCGGCTGCGCTGGCCTCGGCTATCACCTCAATTGCCGACACGCCGGAAAGCGCCGCCCAAATGGCTGCTGCCGCCTATGAGCGACTGATTGCAGAGTTTCGGATGGAGCCCGGTATCGGTCGATTGTCCGAAAAGCTGAATGCCTTGTTCAAGGACACACCCTGATGGTGCGGGTGGCCTTTTACGCGCCGATGAAGTCGCCGAACAGTTCCACACCCTCGGGCGACCGCGAGATGGCGCGCAACCTGATGGCGGCCATCGGCGCGCGCGGCGACACGGTCGAGCTTGTCTCGCATCTGAGGATCTTCGACAAATCGGGAGATCCCCCGCTGCAAAGTGCTCTACGCGGCATGGCCCGGGTCGAAACGGATCGCCTGATTTCGGAGCTTCCGGAGGATACGGCGCTTTGGGTCACCTATCACAACTACTACAAAGCGCCCGACCTGATCGGGCCCTGGGTCTGTCAGGCCCGTGCCATACCCTATGTCCAACTGGAAAGTACCCGGGCCACCTCGCGCCTTTCGGGGCCATGGGCAGGATTTGCCCGGGACGCGCACCGGGCCTGCGACGCCGCGAAGATCATCTTCTACCACACTGCCAATGATCTGATCACGCTGAAGCGCGAGCGGTATCGCGACCAGTCCCTGATAGAACTGCCGCCCTTTCTTCCGATGACCGCGCTTCCCATCGCATCCGATTGTGCCGGTCCGATGCTGGCCGTTGGTATGATGCGGCCCGGGGACAAGCTGGCCTCGTACCGCATTCTATCCGACGCGCTGCATCACCTCCCCGGCGATTGGAGCCTGAACATCGCAGGCGATGGTCCCGCGCGGGCCGAGGTCGAGGCCCTGATGACCCCGCACGGCACGCGCGTCCGTTTTCTGGGTCAACTGGATCGCGAAACGCTGCGGGGCGTCTATCAAAACGCGTCAGTGTTTGTCTGGCCCGGGGTGAATGAAGCGTATGGGATGGTCTACCTCGAAGCTCAGGCGCATGGGTTGCCCGTTGTTGCTCAGGATCGCCCCGGTGTGTGCGACGTCCTGCTGCCGTCGGACTACCCATCGGTCGATGATGGCCCGACAGGCTTGGCGCGGCACCTGCAGCATTTTCTGTCAGACCAAACATTGCGACAGCGGACAGGTGCCCGCGCGCGTGAATATGTGAAGAACCGGCATCTGAGTCCCGCCGCGACCGATTGTTTTTGGGGCGCGGTGTCCGGAATTGTGAGTGCAGGCCGATGAGTAAACTGGCGCTTCTTCGGCATGGCCATACCCATTGGAACCGCGCGGGCCGCATTCAGGGTCGCAGCGATATTCCGCTGGATAACGAAGCACGTGCACAACTTGCGGGACTGCGGCTGCCACCCCCCTGGGATCAGGCCGCGCTATGGTCAAGCCCTCTGCGCCGGGCGGCTGAAACCGCGCAACTGGTATCCGGTCGAACACCGCGGGCACATACCGCCCTGACCGAGATGAACTGGGGCGATTGGGAAGGCCTGCGCGGCGCAGACCTGCTGAACCAGCGCGGCAGCGGGTTTCGCCATATCGAGGATTGGGGTTGGGACTATCGCCCGCCCAACGGAGAAAGTCCGGCCGAGGTCTGGACGCGTCTGCATCCCTGGCTGTCTGATCTGGATGGGAACAATCTGGCCGTCTGCCATATCGGGATTATGCGGGTCATTCTGGCCAAAGCGACCGGGTGGAATTTCTCGGGGCACGCGCCGTTCAAAATCAAGCGAAACCGGTTGTATATCATAGACCTGACTGGCATGTGCGCTGAAACTGATCCTATTCGCCTGCTGCCCCGGGAAGGTTCCGCATGAAGGTCATGATCGTTGTAACGCATCTGTTGGGCACGGGCCATCTGAGTCGGGCCCTGACGCTCGGGCGTGCGTTCAGTGACCGGGGGCACGAGGTGCTTGTGGTCTCGGGCGGCATGCCTGCGCCGCAACTGAACGCGGACGGCCTGACAATGTTGGGTCTGCCGCCACTTCGATCGGATGGAACGGATTTCACACGGTTTCTGGATCAGAATGACACCGTCGCAGGCCCCGAATACTTTGCCGCGCGCGGCGTGGCGCTGGTGCAGGCTGTCCAGAGCTTTCAGCCGCATGCGCTGATCACCGAGTTGTTTCCGTTTGGCCGACGTGCGTTGACGGACGAATTCCTTGCCCTGTTGGAAGCAGCGCGGGACTTGCCCCGCAGACCCGTCATCCTCAGCTCGATCCGGGATATTCTGGCTCCACCTTCCAAACCCGCCAAGGCCGCTCGTGCCGCTGAGATTGTCGCCGCCTTCTATGACGGGGTTCTGGTGCATTCCGACCCGGACATCACACCGCTGACGATCAGTTGGCCGGTTTCCGAGCAACTGGCGGGGCGGCTTCACTATACCGGATTTGTCGCCGCACCGGCGGCCGAGCCTCATCCGGATGCGGTTGGGCAGGATGAAATCATCGTGAGTGCGGGCGGCGGTTCGGTCGGGCAGCCGATCTTTCGCGCGGCCATCGAGGCCGCCCAAAAGATGACCAACAGGCGCTGGCGCCTTTTGGTCGGCGGTCAGGACGCGGCAGCGCGTATCTCGGAACTGTCAAAACTGGACACACGCACGCGCGCCACGATTGAGCCCGTACGCCCGGACTTTCGCCAGATGCTGCCCCTGGCGGCGGCTTCAGTCAGTATGTGCGGATACAACACCGCCATGGACCTGCTGCAAAGCGGCACCCCGGCCGTTCTGATCCCCTTCGATGACGGAAAAGAAGTCGAACAGGGTCTGCGCGGCCAAAGCCTGTCGCAGATGCCCGGGATCGAGATACTGCGCAGCACTGACCTGAGCGGCGCAACCTTGGTAAAAGCGCTAACACGAGTTCTTGAAAGTGACCGGCGCGCGCCCCTGACCGAAGGTTTTGACGGGGCAAACCGGGCAGTCGAGATCACCGAAACACTCTGGGACAGACGGCAATGAAAGCGGACTGGCAACCCTTGGACACAGAGCTCGCCCGCTGGCAAGCCGACGGGTTAAGCCTGCCGCTGTGGTGGCGGGATGACGATGCGGTCGCGGTTACGCCGCAGCTGGACCGATTGACAATGCTTACCGAAAAAGTCGGACTGCCGGTCCATCTTGCAGTCATACCCCGCGATGCGCAGGCCCCGCTGGCTGGCTATGTTCGGGCGACCCCATCATTGATACCGGTCGTTCATGGTTGGGCGCATGAGAACCACGCGCCCGCAGGGGAAAAGAAGTCCGAATTCGGCCTCCACCGCCCCATCGACACGATACTGTATGATGCCCAATCCGGACTTAGCCACTTGCAAGAGATGTTTGGGTCCCATCTGCGTACCGTTTTTGTGCCACCCTGGAACCGGATCGCGCCCGAGGTGATCGTGCATTTGTCCGGCATCGGCTTTGACATCCTGTCAACCGCGACCCCTCGGAAGGCCACAATGGCGGCACCGGGACTGGCGCAGGTCAACACCCATCTGGACCCAATCGACTGGCGCGGAACACGCGGCCTGGTGTCGCCGGATACGCTGATCATCCGCACCGCCGAATTGCTGCGAAACCGGCGCGAAGGACACACCGACAACGCCGAGGCCTTTGGCATTCTGACCCACCATCTGGTCCACGACGAAGAGATCTGGACCTTCACCCACAACTTGCTGCACAAGCTTCTGGACGGGCCCGGTGTCATCTGGACAGCGCCGCAAACCAAAAAACCCGAGGAGAGCCCGAAATGAGCCGACTGGATTCCATGCTGCGCCGCCTGACCGCGCAACGCGATGGCCTGAACTGGGCCGCGCTGCAGATCGACGGGCAAGACGGTGACGTTCTGGACATGGGATTGGGCAACGGCCGCACCTACGATCATCTGCGGGAAATCCTGCCAAACCGCCGCATTTGGGTAATGGATCGCGTATTACAATGCCACCCCGACAGCACTCCGCCCGCCGAGGATTTCCTGCAGGGCGAGGCGGAACCGATGCTACAGCGTCTGGCGGAAGCCGGGCAAACCATCGCCTTGGCGCATTACGATTTCGGACGCGGCATCAAACAGGAAGATGTGGCCGAGGCCGCCCGTCTCAGTCCGCTGATCGCCCGCGTCATGCGCCCCGGCGGTCTGTTGATCTCGGGCCAGCCATTGGAAGGCTTCGATCAGATCGAAGGGCCGGACACCATCGCGCCCGACCGTTATCTGTTCTATCGCGCCTGATCAGGCGACACGTCGCCCGCGCGACCACACCGCCCTGAGCGCCGGAACTCCGGCCCCCATACCAAACCTGATCAGATCCGCGCGCGCGCCCGCCCTGATCTCGCCCCGATCCTTCAGCCCGGCAGCAACCGCAGGGGTCAACGTCACCGTTTTCATACCACGCGCCAAGTTGCCCCACATCTCACCCAGCTTCAGCGCAGACAGCAGCAGCGCTGCCGGCACATAATCCGAGGACAAGATGTCGAGGTGACCCATCCCGGCAAGTTCATGCGCAGCGACATTCCCCGAATGTGATCCGCCCCGGATCAGGTTCGGCGCCCCCATGATGACCTTGATGTCATGCTTGTGGCAGGCCCGCGCCGCCTCGACCGTGGTCGGGAATTCCGCCAGCCGGATACCATGTCCGGCAGACACACTCACCTGTTCTTCGGTCGTGTCGTCGTGACTGGCCAAAACCGCACCAAACCGACGCGCTGCCTTGACGGCTTCGACCTCGTGCCTGTCGCCGTTGCGATCCCGCAACTGTCTGAGATGCGCGACATGTTGCAGGAACGTATCATCGTCCATCGCATGCTTGCCCTTCATGAATGCTTCGAGCTTCGCCATATCCCGAAACTGACGCTGCCCCGGCGTGTGGTCCATCAGCGAGAGCAATCCTACCCGGTCTTCCGGTTCAAATTCATCCAGTTCCTCAACCAGCGTTTCCGAGCAAACTTCAGCCCGAAGATGCAGGAAATGGCTGATCTTCAGCGCATCCTGTTCGCGCAATTGCCACAGCTCGCGGGACAAGCCCCGCGCGTATCTGTGATAGCGCCCGGCACCGTCCGGGATCGACCCGACGCGCATGGCGTCGAAAACGGTTGTGATACCGGTGCTGGCCAGTTCGGCGTCATGGGCGATGATGGCCGCCGCATGAGGCCAATCCACCTTGGGGCGAGGCTGAATATGTCGCTCCAGATTATCGGTGTGCAGCTCGACCAGACCCGGGCAGACGTATTCGCCACCGCAATCCACCGCGCCCCTCGGAACTGCCGAACCGGTGCCCATGTCGGCGATGACCTCTCCTACGATCCGGACATTGCCGGTGATGGTCTCGTCGGGCAGGACGAGCGTGGCATTGGCAAGGATCACTTCTTCTGTCATCTGAACCTCACGCGGTTTGAGCTGTTGGGAAGGCCACGCACAGGAGGTCAAATTGACATTCACGCGATATGCGATCTACTACGTCCCGCCCGAAGGCACGGGCTGGGGGTCTTTCGCCACAAGCTGGCTGGGCTGGGACATGGCAGCGGGGCAAGCGACCCCGCATCCCGCCATCGATGGCGTCGACGTGTCGGCCGTGACTGCAGCCCCCCGGAAATACGGGCTGCACGCCACGATGAAACCGCCGTTTCGCCTGACCTCCGGATGCACCGAGACAGAACTGCGCTCTGCCTGCACCACTTTCGCCCGTACGCAACCGCCTGTGTCTCTGACCGGGCTGGAAATCGCGCGACTGGGCCGCTTTCTGGCCTTGCGGCCCCTGGGCGATACCCAGGCCCTGAACGATCTGGCCGCAGCCTGCGTGCGCGCCTTCGACGGTTTTCGCGCGCCCGCGACCCAGCCCGAGCTGGAAAAGCGCCGCATCAAAGGGTTGTCGTCGCAACAGGACGCAAACCTTACGCGTTGGGGCTATCCTTACGTGATGGACGCCTTCCGCTTCCACATCACCCTGAGCGGGCGGCTGAACAAACAGGATCTCAGCCGGGTCGAGATGGCCTTGCAGGACCGGCTTGCCCCTATCCTCCCCAGTCCTTTCCTTCTGGCAGATATTGCCTTGGTTGGCGAGGCCGAGAATGGTCAGTTTCATCTGATACATCGCTATGCCCTCTCTGGTTGAAGCTGGGACACAACAGCGTCCACCGCGGTCTCCAGAGGGCCGGAGTTGTCAACCTCGATAACCCGGCGCAAACCTTGCGGCACCGGGGTGTCTGCCCGTTCAAGGCGCTGCATCTGCTCTGCTTCGGTCTCGCGTCCCCGTGATGACAACCGTCCGGCCAGAACCTCCGACTCAGCCGTCAACGAGATCACCACAAGATCGCAAAAAATCTCCTGGGCCTGCAGCAGGATGCTTCGGGACAGGTTCACCAACACCGCCTTGCTGGATCTGCGCAACGCGTTGATCTCGGAAGGGATTCCATAATTCAAACCGTGGGCATGCCAGTGCAGAACAAAAGCGCCGTTTGCCACCATATCCTCAAACACCACCACCGAGACCTGATCAAAATCTTCACCCTCCTGCCCATCGGGGCGCGTAATCACCCGGCGCATTCGAGACATACCCGGCACACGCGCTTCAACCCCAGCCATCACGCTATCTTTCCCGACACCCGAGGGACCAACAAACGCTATGACCGGGGCAAGGATCATGCGGCAAGACCGGGGGCAAAGCGCGACACGTCGATCTCGCGGTCGCAGACACGGTTCCGCGCCGCAATATCATGGAATATGCCAACAATCGCGGCACCCCGCGCCTTGGACTCTTCTATCAGGCTCAGCACCGTATTGCGGTTCTGCACATCCAGCGACGCTGTCGGCTCATCCAGCAACATCGCCGGAAACTCGTAGGCGAACCCGCGTGCGATGTTCACCCGCTGCTGCTCGCCACCTGAAAATGTCGTCGGGCTCAACCCCCACAGACGCTCGGGAATGTTCAGTCGTGACAACAATTCCGCCGCTTTATCCAGCGACGGTTTACGATCATGTCCCAGCGCCAATAGCGGCTCGGCCACAACCTCCAGCGTCGGCACGCGGGGGACAACCCGCAAAAACTGGCTGACATAACCCAACGTCTCACGCCGCAACGCCAAAACCTCGCGCGGGGCGGCGCGCGCCACATCCAGCCCGCCAACCAAAACCTGCCCGGACGCGGCAAGATAATTGCCATAGATCACCCGCATCAAGGTCGACTTCCCGGCACCCGAAGCACCGGTCAACGCAACACATTCGCCCGGAGCCGCGTGCAGCGACGCCCCCTTTAGAACAGGCAAAACGGCACCGCCCTGATTGTGCAGGGTAAAGCTTTTGCTGACGTCTTTGAGTTCAATCATCGCCCTTCATCTTTTCAAAAATACTCAAACCTGCAGAACGCTGGAAACAAGCAGCTGCGTATAGGCATGTTGCGGATCGTCCAGAACCTGATCGGTCAACCCGGCCTCGACCACGTGGCCGTCTTTCATCACCATCAGTCGATCGGCCAAAAGGCGCACCACAGCCAGATCGTGCGTCACGACAATGGCGCTCAAACCCATCTCGCGCACCAAACCGCGCAACAAATCCAGCAATCGCGCCTGAACCGAGACATCCAGCCCCCCGGTCGGTTCGTCCATGAACACCAGCCGAGGTCCCGTCACCAGGTTACGCGCGATCTGCAAGCGTTGCTGCATCCCGCCGGAAAAAGCCGATGGACGGTCATCCACGCGACCGTCGTCAATCTCAACCCGTCCCAGCCAGTCAATGGCCCGGTCGCGGATCTGACCATAGTGACGATCCCCGACAGCCATCAGACGTTCGCCGATATTCCCCCCCGCGCTGACCGACATGCGCAAGCCGTCCCGGGCATGCTGGTGTACAAAGGCCCAGTCAGTGCGGCCCAGCATCCGGCGCTCGGGTTCAGACATCGTGACCGTGTCCACCGGTCCCTGCGCGCGGGTGTCGAACACCACACGCCCCTGATCCGGCTTCAGATAACCGGCCAGACAGTTCAGCAGCGTCGACTTGCCCGAGCCGCTTTCCCCCACGATCCCCATCACCTCGCCGGGATAAAGGTCGAAACTCACACCCGTGCAACCAATCCGAGGCCCATAGGTCTTTCGAATGTTCTGAACGCTCAGCAGCGGGGCCATGCCGCATCCTCTTTGGCCAAACGGCCCTCATGGCCCGCTTCACGGCGCGAGCGGCAATAATCAGTGTCCGAACACACAAACATCCGGCTGCCTGTGTCATCCATGATCACCTCGTCCAGATAGCTGTCTTCGGCTGAGCACAGATCACAGGAGTGATCTGCCTTGGAAGCCTCGAAGGGGTAGTCTTCAAAGTCGAGGCTGACGACCTTGGTATGCGGTGGCACCGCATAGATGCGCTGCTCGCGGCCCGCACCGAACAGCTGAATCGCATCCATTTCCAGCTTGGGATTGTCGAATTTCGGGATCGGCGAAGGGTCCATCACATAGCGCCCCGACACCTCGACCGGATAGGAATACGAGGTCGAGATCGCCCCGTGCTGGCTGATGTCCTCGTAAAGCTTCACATGCATCAATCCGTATTCTTCCAGACTGTGCATCTTGCGGGTCTCGGTTTCGCGGGGCTCCAGAAAGCGCAGGGGCTCGGGGATGGGTACCTGATAAACCAGAATCTGATCCCCGCGCAGCTTGGCCTCGGGGATGCGATGGCGGGTCTGAATGACCGTGGCCTTTTCGGTCTCCTCGGTGGTTTCAACCCCGGCTGTTTTTTCAAAGAACTTGCGGATCGACACCGCGTTGGTCGTGTCATCGGCCCCCTGGTCGATCACCTTGAACGTATCTTCGGGCGTCAGGGTCGCGGCCGAGACCTGCACCCCACCCGTACCCCATCCATAGGGCATCGGCATCTCGCGGCTGGCAAAGGGCACCTGATAGCCCGGCACCGCCAAACCCTTGAGGATCGCCCGACGGATCATCCGCTTGGTCTGCTCGTCCAGATAAGCAAAGTTGTACGCGCTCATAACAGGCCCCTGTTGGCCAGCTCACTTTCCAGTTCAGCCGGGTTTCTGAAGTGGATGCCATCCATACCGACGGCGCGGGCACCTTCGATATTGTGCAAGCCATCATCGATGAACACGCAATCCGCAGCCGCAATCCCGGCCCTTTCACACAACAGCCTGAAAATGCGCGGATCAGGCTTCATGATGCCTTCCTGTCCGGAAACCACCAGCGTTTCGAAAACCTCTCCAAGACGCGGATGCACCTTCAGGCCCTCAGGCCAGGTTTCCGCCGACCAGTTGGTGATCCCGTGAATCACGGTTCCGTTGTCCTTGAGGCGGTCCAGAATCTCCCACGTGCCGTGGATCGGGTTCTGGACCGTGCGGGAATAGCGCGCGACGTAAGACGCAAAGAGGCGCTGATCCTGCGGGTCATCCAACTCGGTGGCCATATCCGCAAAACGTTCACCATTGTCGCCTCGCGCGTTCCGGGCCAGAAATCCTGTTCTGGCAATGAATGCATGTGCGGCGTCTTCCGAGCCCAGATCTTCGGCCCAGGCCAGATGAGGCTGCCAATCGACCAATACACCACCAATGTCGAAAACAACCGCTTTCATTCCGCAGCCTCCTCTGTGGCAATCCTGTTTTCCGCCTCGCGGCGCAGCTTGCGGACCAGTTCCAGTTCAGACTGAAAATCCACGTAATGCGGCAACTTGATATGTTCGAGGAACCCTGTCGCCTGAATGTTATCCGCATGGCTGAGCACGAATTCCTCGTCCTGCGCAGGCGCCCCCAGATTGTCTTCGCCCAATTCCTTCCAACGCAGCGCGCGATCAACCAGCGCCACGGCTATGGACTTGCGTTCGGACTGACCAAAGACCAGCCCATATCCGCGGGTAAACTGTGGCGGTTCGGTCTTGGAGCCTTTGAACTGGTTGACCGTTTCGCATTCGGTCAGTTCCACCTCGCCGATATCGATAGCAAAGCCCAGTTCGGGAATGTCCATTTCAACAGCGACCTTGCCGATCCGCAGCTCGCCGACAAAGGCGTGGTTGCGGGCGTATCCGCGCTGAGTTGAATAGGCCATTCCAAGCACGAACCCTTCATCACCCCGCGTCAGGGATTGCAGACGCAGGGGGCGGTTGGAGGGGTATTCCATCGGCTCGCGCGTCAGATCACCCGGCGTGGTATCGCTGTCAGGCTCGTCCTGAATAATCCCCTCGCGTGACAGGAATGTGCAGATATGCGGGGTCGGTTCGGTGCGCGGAGCGCTTTCCGGTGCGGGTGCAATATCGGTCTCGGCAGCCAGTTTGAAATCCAGCAACCGATGGGTGTAATCGAATGTCGGCCCCAGCACCTGACCACCGGGCGCGTCCTTGAACGTGGCCGAGATCCGCCGGTCGCATGCCATGGTGCCTGTGTCGACCGGGTTGGTATAGCCAAAGCGCGGCAGGGTTGTGCGATAGGCGCGGATCAGGAAAATCGCCTCGATCAGATCACCCCGGGACTGCTTGATCGCAAGCGCGGCCAGATCCGGATCATAAAGCGACCCTTCGGCCATCACCCGGTTCACCGCCAGGCTAAGCTGTTCACGAATCTGCGCGATGTTCAGTTCGGCCACATCGGTGGGGCCACGCCGTTCCTCGGCCAACCAGCTATGGGCGTTTTCGATGGCTTTCTCGCCGCCTTTGACAGCAACATACATCGCCTAGCCCTCGTCCGTGATCTGCGTGCTGCGCGGCAGAGCCGCAACCCGGTCGCCGCAAGTGAAAAAGAAATCGCATCCCAGCGGATACAGCATCGCATTGCCCTGCAACGCAGCGATGTCCGGAAGGGACAGATGCGCGGCCGATTTGATGCCCGGTCCGCGCAGCGCAGCCCCGCTTGGTTCAAGCGCGTCACATTCCACGATAAGTGTTGCCGAGCGATCCGGGTATTCCGGTGTGCCGATGCGATAGGCGGTCACCGGCTGCAGGTCCTGCCATGTTCCGACCGCAAAATCAGCTTCGGCCGCCCCGACAATCGGTGCGCCAGTGTGAAAGATCAGCCACTGACGGATGCAGTCGTTATCAGCGGCTCCCGCAAGATAAACCTTGGTGTCCGTGTCGCATAATGTCAGCAAGAGCGTGCCAGCGGCGACGGATAACGGCGCGGGCGGCTGCGCGCCGGACACCGCGCGGATTTCACCCGGACGTGCCATGACCGTCATTGCGGCACGAAAGGCATGCGCTGCCTCGATCGCCGCGTTTCGGAACCCGCCCGAGAAATGCGTTTGCGCGGTCATCAATCTTCTCCCCGCACCAGAGTGAAGAATTCAACCTTGGTCGCCGCGGCTTTGGAGGCCCGGGCGGTTTTGGCGGCACGCTCCAGCGTTTGCAACGGAGCGATCACCTGCGCCTTCACCGCAGCGGCGCGCGACGTCTGCATCAACGCATCGATCAGAGCCGCCGCTTCGGCCTTGCGCTTGGACCGGCCCTGCACATAACCGTGCCCGACCGTGCCATCCGCAAGCTGCAGCGAACACCGCGTGACGGTCATTTCCCCGAGATTGAAGGGCGCGCCAGTGCCTCCAGTCCGTCCGCGCACCATGACACCCCCCACTTCCGGGCTGCGCAGCCAGTCGAATGCCGGACGGTCCTGAACCTGCGCCCAAATATTCAGCAGCGCATCTTCCGGCGCACGCGCCAGCAGACCCATCCATTCCTGGCGTGCTCTTTCGCCGTTTTCCGCCTGATCTTTCATCAAAGCCCCTTGGCTGGGTTGTCTACATACACTATACAACTAGACAAATTTTACACCCAGGACGCACATCGCGCAATCAGGCCGTGGTTTAAGATTTTATGACATGAGCAAAACACCCGTCTGGAAAAGCATCGCCCTGAGCCTGACGGCGGATATCGCCGAGGGTCGCTATGACACAGGCGCACGATTGCCAACCGAGGCGCAACTGGCCGCCAAGCACGGGGTGAACCGGCACACTGTGCGCCGAGCGTTGTCTGACCTCGCTGAACAGGGGTTGGTGCATGCAAGACGGGGTGCGGGCGTGTTTGTGACCGCCCGCCCCACAGACTATCCGATTGGCAAGCGGGTCAGATACCACAAGAGCATCTCGGCCAGCGGGAAGATCCCCGGCAAGAAAATCCTCACCCTCACCACCCGCGCCGCAGATGAGACCGAGGCTGAGGCTCTGCAGCTTGCGCCCAAAGAAGAGGTGCATGTGTATGACGGGCTTTCGCTGGCCGATGGTCAACCCATCGCTCTGTTCCAGAGCGTCTTTCCTGCGCGGCGCCTGCCCGGCATTCTGCAGGCATTGGATGAAACCCGATCCGTCACGCAGGCACTGAAACGTTGTGGCATAGATGATTATACGCGCATCTCAACGCGTCTGACCGCGCGGGCGGCAACAGCCACGCAAGCCCTGCATCTTCGCCTGACCGAGGGTGCACCAGTGTTGTTTTCAATCGGGATCAATGCCGATCTGAATGGCACGCCTCTGGAGTTGGGACGAACTGCGTTTGCCGGAGAGCGCGTAACCCTGACGTTGAGCGAAGACGCGTAACAGGGCCTCCCACCTGTCTTCGACCTCCTGAAGGAGGTCTCAGCCCGGTTCTCCTCGTCCACTTCCAAGACCGGACAGATGGGATGTCGCCTGGCCTGAAAGGCCCAGCCGCCTAACGCCATAGGCCCTACCCTTTTCAGTGTGGCCTCGCTATATGCGAGACCGAAACGCCATCCACATGAGGCCACAGATGAGTTTTGACCGCAGCATCAAGATCGCCCCGTCGATCCTGTCCGCCGATTTCGCCAATTTCGGCGCCGAGATTCAGGCGATCGAAGCACAGGGGGCCGATTGGGTCCATGTGGACGTTATGGACGGGCATTTCGTACCAAATCTGACATTCGGCCCTCCGGCCGTGAAAGCGTTCCGTCCGCACGTCAAAACAGTGATGGATGTGCATCTGATGATCTCACCGGTTGATCCCTACATTCAGGCTTATGCCGACGCGGGCGCGGATATACTGACCGCCCATATCGAGGCCGGGCCGCACACCCACCGCACCCTGCAGGCCATCCGCGCTGCGGGTATGAAGGCCGGCGTTGCCCTGAACCCCGGCACCCCTGCGGAAGCGGTCGAACATCTTTTGGACCTGACTGATCTGATCTGCGTAATGACTGTGAACCCCGGCTTTGGCGGACAGAAGTTCATCGACATGACTGCCAAGGTGCGACGCCTGCGCAAAATGATCGGGGACAGACCGGTGCATATCGAAATTGACGGGGGCGTTGACCCCAATACAGCACCTTTGCTTTCCACAGCAGGGGCGGATGTCCTGGTGGCCGGATCAGCCGTGTTCAAAGGCGGCTCGGTCTCCGAGCCGGATGTCTATGGCGCAAACATCCGCGCCATCCGCGCCGCAGCTGAACCGGCGTAACGGCGGCACACTTTATCTGACGGCTGAGACCACGGGCAGGAAACAGCCGTTCACCCGCTCACAGCTGCAATACTCACGTCAATGAGAACAAGTTCACATAACAACTTGTCCCAATCGCTCTAGGATGCATGAGATCGGGTCAGGCCCGCCCGGCCACGTGTCGACGGCCCAAATCCCGATGCCAACAATTCAGGGAGCGAGAAAATGTGCGATGTATGTGTGATGAACGCGGTCAAAGATCGGATGCTGTCCCGGCGTTCGTTCTTCAAGGCCGGGGCTGCAATGGCGGCCGGAACGGCACTGGGCGCGGCGGCAACCACTCCGGCTATGGCGGCAGGGCACGGCGAAGTGGTCGATATGACCCATATTTACGATGCAGAGTTCCCCACTTACTTTGGCGTGCCTGGCATCGAGGCCACACAGGCGTTCAACTTCAAGGATAACGGCTTCAACCTGTTCAATCTGGCGGTCAATGAACACACCGGCACACATATCGATGCGCCGCTGCATTTCTCGGCGGATGGTCAGGCTGTCGATGAGATCCCGGTTTCAAATCTTGTGTGCCCGCTTTGCGTGGTCGATATCGCGGCCCGCGCAGCAGATGACGCAGACGCACAGGTGACGCCCGACGATCTGAAAGCGTGGATTTCTGCAAATGGTCCAATCCCTGATGGTGCCTGCGTGGCGATGCATTCCGGCTGGGGCACGAAAACCAGGTCTGCCGAATTCCGCAACGCCGATGGCGAAGGCAAAATGCATTTCCCCGGCTTTCATGTCGAAGCGGCGCAAATGCTGATGGACGAGACCGGCGCGGTGGCGATGGCCGTGGATTCCCTGTCGCTGGATCACGGGCCGTCCGCCGACTTTGCCACGCATTATGCGTGGTTGCCGACCAACCGCTATGGAATCGAAAACCTCGCCAATCTGGACAAGGTTCCGGCCAGTGGCGCGACTTTGGTCGTCGGCGCTCCGGCCCATCGAGGTGGCTCGGGGGGACCCGCTCGCATCTTTGCGATGGTCTGACGCCACAATCGCAGGCAGGCGGCCACCGCGCCGCCTGTCTTATCTGTGTTCAGGCCCTTCAGGTTTGCATCTGCTGCACAGCGGTTATTCCGATAGGCGACTGGTTGGTTGCAGACTGCAGCCCTAGAATGCGCGACGATACCGCTCTGACAAAGACATCTTACCATGCGCCATTCTCTTCACCCCCGCCCCACACTGAATGTTCTCGTCGAGATCGCAGGCGACATCGCCCGCGGAATTCTGTCGGGCTTTGCCCGCATCGGCGAAGCGCGCGCAAAATCGCGGCGTGTCTCGCGGCTGTGGGCGCTGACAGATGCCGAGCTTCAGGTACGTGGCCTCAGACGAGAAGACATCGTCAGGCTGGTGATGGCCGACGTGATCTGACACCGGCCCGCTGTATCCACTCCCGCCCATGACTGTCAGGCCGCAGCAGTGCGAGGGCTTTCGCAGGCCGCAATACGTTACCGATTTCTTAGCATTGCAGTATTTCGGTTACATTTTTCTTGCCGCGAATCGCAGATCGGGGTATTAACCGACCCATCGGTCACTTAATTATGCGCCATCCGCCGGACCTCGTTTCAGATACCTGGCAGAGCCGCATAAAGCGGAGGGGAACTGAGATGTACGCTCAGATGATCAAAACAGCCGGAACCGGCGTGAAAACGCGCGAGGACATGTCCGACCAAGAGCGCGCTTTTCAAGACAAGATCGACGCCGACATCAAGATCGAACCCAAGGACTGGATGCCGGATGATTACCGCGCCACCCTGATCCGCCAGATCGGTCAGCATGCCCATTCCGAGATCGTCGGCCAACTGCCCGAAGGCAATTGGATCACCCGCGCACCCACGCTGGAGCGTAAGGCAATCCTGCTGGCCAAGGTACAGGATGAGGCTGGGCATGGGCTGTACCTCTACTGCGCGGCGGAAACGCTGGGTGTCAGCCGCGACGAGATCACCGAGATGCTGCTGGATGGCCGTATGAAGTACTCGTCGATCTTCAACTATCCGACGCTGAACTGGGCCGATATCGGCGCGGTCGGGTGGCTGGTCGATGGCGCTGCGATCATGAACCAGGTGCCGCTGCAGCGGACCTCTTTTGGCCCCTATTCGCGCGCAATGATCCGCATCTGCAAGGAAGAGAGCTTTCACCAGCGTCAGGGTTATGACGCGATTCGCAAGATGGCCGAGGGCACGCCCGAGCAGCGCCGAATGGCGCAGGATGCGTTGAACCGGTTGTGGTATCCGTCGCTGATGATGTTTGGCCCGTCCGACAAGGACAGCGTGCATTCAGCTCAATCCATGGCCTGGAAGATCAAGATCAACACCAATGACGAGCTGCGCCAGAAATTCGTCGATCAGACTGTCCCGCAGGCCGAATATCTGGGGCTGACCATCCCCGACCCCGACCTGAAATGGAACGATGAACGCGGTCACTATGACTACACCGATCCGGACTGGTCCGAGTTCTATGACGTGCTCAAAGGCAACGGCCCCTGTAATGTGGATCGTCTGGCCGCACGCAACAAGGCCTGGGACGACGGCCAATGGGTGCGGGACGGATTGCTGGCCCATGCCCGCAAGAAACGCACCCGCAATCTGGCGGCAGAGTAAACCCAAGGAGGACACACAATGAACAACGAATGGCCCCTGTGGGAAATCTTCATCCGCGGCCAACATGGCATGAGCCACCGTCACGTCGGCTCGCTGCACGCCCCCGACGCGGAAATGGCGATCAAGAACGCCCGCGACGTCTATACCCGTCGCAACGAAGGCGTTTCGATCTGGGTGGTTGAAGCCAACAACATCTCGGCCTCGTCGCCCAGCGACAAAGGACCGCTGTATGAGCCCAGCGAAAGCAAGGTTTATCGCCACCCGACCTTTTTCGACATCCCCGACGAAGTGGGGGCGATGTGATGACCCGGGACGAGGCATTCCTGCAATTTCTGCTGCGGATGGGCGACAATACCCTGATCCTCGGCCACCGCGTCAGCGAATGGTGCGGCCACGCGCCGGTGCTTGAGGAAGACATCGCGCTGGCCAACACCGCGCTGGACCTGATCGGTCAGACTCAGATGTGGCTTGGCCTTGCAGGTGAGATCGACGGCGGCAAAAGCGCCGATGATCTGGCCTTTCTGCGTGATGCCTGGGATTTCCGCAATGTGCTGCTGGTCGAGGTGCCCAATGGCGATTTCGGCCGCACCCTTATGCGTCAGTTCCTGTTCGATGCCTGGCATTCAATCATGCTGGGCCGGCTGATGACATCGTCGGATGACCGCGTCGCGGCCATCGCGGCCAAGGCCAGCAAAGAGGTCACGTACCATCTCGAACGCTCGGGCGACACCGTGGTCGGGCTTGGCGACGGAACCGAGGAAAGCCATGCCCGGATGCACGATGCGCTGACCTATCTTTGGCCTTATGTGGGCGAGATGTTCGTCAGCGACGATGTGGACGCCGAACTGGCCAAGGCCGGGATCGCACCGAACCCCGCCGAGCTTCGTTCGGAATATGACGAGCTGATCGGACGGGTTCTGACCGAAGCAACCCTGACCATTCCCGACAGCCGCTTTGCCCACAAGGGCGGGCGCGACGGGCGAATGCATACCGAACATCTGGGCCATCTGCTCACGCAGATGCAGTGGTTGCAACGCGCCTATCCCGACGCAAGCTGGTAAAGGCAAATGCGCGCTACAACGGATCAGATCTGGGAATGGCTTGATGCCGTTCCCGACCCAGAGATCCCGGTGATTTCGGTCGTGGATCTGGGCATCGTGCGCGACGTGCGGTGGGATGAGGACACGCTGAGGGTCACGGTCACACCAACCTATTCCGGCTGCCCGGCGACGTCTGTCATCAGCATGGATATCGAAACCGCCCTGCGCGACCACGGCATCGACGATGTCCGGATCGAAACCAGCATTTCGCCCGCCTGGACCACCGACTGGCTCAGCGACAAGGGCCGCGCCCGGCTGGAGGAGTTCGGCATCGCACCGCCCCAACCTGCAGGCGGGCCTGAACGCTGCCCGCGCTGCGGCAGCAAGGCCGTTGAGAAGGTCAGCCAGTTCGGCTCGACCCCGTGCAAGGCGCATTGGCGCTGCACCGATTGCCTGGAACCGTTTGACTATTTCAAGTGCATCTGAGGGAGGATCACCGGATGGCACGCTTTCATGATCTGGAAGTCACCGAGATTCACAAAACCATCCGCGACGCGGTGGTTGTGACGTTAAAGCCGCAAAACGGTGCGGCGGCTGAATTCGAGTTCACCCAAGGCCAATATCTGACCTTCCGGCGCGACTTCGATGGTGAAGAGCTGCGCAGGTCCTATTCGATCTGTGCGGGCAAGGATGATGGCATTCTGCAGGTCGGTATTAAACGTGTCGATGGCGGGGCATTTTCCACATGGGCCAACACGGACCTCAAGGTTGGAGACGTTGTGCAGGCGATGCCACCCATGGGCAGCTTTTACACAGCAATCGACCCTGCGGCAGAAAAACAATACCTCGGCTTTGCAGGCGGGTCCGGCATCACCCCGGTGCTGTCGATCCTCAAGACCACATTGGCGCGAGAGCCGCATTCGCGCTTCACGCTGGTCTATGCAAACAAGGGCGTGAACACGATCATGTTCCGCGAAGAACTGGAGGACCTGAAAAACCTCTATATGGGCCGTCTGAACGTGATCCATATCCTTGAGGCCGACGCGCAGGAGATCGAGTTGTTTACCGGTCTGGTGTCCGAGGACAAATGCGCCGAACTGTTCAAACACTGGATCGATATCGAAAACGTCACCACCGCGTTCATCTGCGGGCCGGAACCGATGATGCTGGGCATCGCTGCGGCCTTGCGCACGCATGGGCTGGATGACGGGCAGATCAAATTCGAACTGTTTGCCAGCGCCCAGCCGGGCCGTGCCAGACGCAAGGCCAGTGGCGCGGATACAGCGTCACAGGCCAACCAGACCAGGGCCGCAATCACCATGGACGGGGCCACGCAGACGGTCACGATGCCCAAAGATCGGTCAATCCTTGACGCCGCTTTGGACAACGCGATGGACGCACCATTTGCCTGCCGCGCCGGGGTGTGTTCGACCTGCCGCTGCCGGGTGATTGAAGGCGAAGTCGAAATGGTCGCCAACCACGCGCTTGAGGATTACGAGGTTGAAAAGGGTTATGTGCTGAGCTGTCAGGCCTATCCCCTGACCGATACCGTCACCGTCGACTACGACCAGTAAAGGGAGAGGACCGATGGCCGAAGACATGACACTCGAAAGCTATCTGGCGGCGGGCGGTGTTCTGACCAACCCCACCAACGTACCGCCGCGCTATCGTGCCGAGCTTATGAAACTGATGGCCACTTTCGTCGACAGCGAGTTGGCAGGTGCGGCCGGATTTGCTGATGTCATCAATCAGGGGCCCGGCATCAAGGAACGGATTGCGGCGGCGAAAATCGTGCTTGAGAAAACCGACAATGCCGACCGTGTCCTGAAGATCATGGGCGAGTTTGGCGCGGACACGCAGCGATACGCCACCCATCATCCCTGGACCGCGCGCCTTGATCGGGACGCCGACATTGGCACAACCCGCAGTGAACACGATATGCGTCTGGCCGTCTTCAACTATCCCATCGACGGTTGGGCCGACGCTGTGATCATGAACTTGCTCATGAGCCGGGCCGTGGCCGAACAACTGGCCGAGTTTTCGACAATTTCATACCAGCCCCTTGCCGAGGCGTTCCGCGCCATCGCCCCGATCGAGGCGCATCACGGCGTACTGGCCCTTGAAGGTGCCACCAAACTGGCTGAGCAAGGCCTGACAGCCCAGATGCAGGCATCGGTGGATTATTGGTGGCCTCGCGTGGCGGCCAGTTTTGGCACGGCCACGACCGACAAGCTTGAGACCTTGCGAAATATGGGGCTGCGCCGCCTGACCGGTGCCGAATTGAAATCCCGCTGGATCGTCGAGGCAACCCGCATCGTTGACCAGTTGGGGTTGAAAGCGCCATGAACTGCCAAACGCAGGCGCTCAGCCCGGGCGCTTGCGGCTGATCAATCCGTATTTCAATGCAAAAGACCGCAGGGACCGGCGGCGGGATTGCTTGCGCGGCACTCCCTGTTTGGCCTGTGCGCCGCCCTTTCGGTTGAATTCGTACACATCGATGACCTTTTCGGCGCAACCGCAGGCCTCGCCCAATCCAACCTTGGCGAAATAGAATTTGTCGAAACGGTCCGGGCGGCGCATGGCAGTCCTCCTGCCGTCATTGAACCAGAACACGCCGCAAAACCCAAATCACGACCTTGCGGGCGGGAGGTTTACAGCCCGCTGAGCCCGTTCAGCGTCAGATCGCTGACCAACGCTGCATAATCGGCACGCGCGACCTCATCCGCGCCCGTATTCCACATGTAGAACCAGTTCAGCATCCCGAAAACCGACATGGTGGCGGCGCGCAGTTTGGCTGCATCGTCGCTGAACGTATCTGGCGCAACACGCGCGATGATGTCGCTGACAAAAACCACCAGATCCCGTTGATATCCGCGCAACAATTTCTGCTGATCCTCGGGCAGGGCGGACATGCCGCTGGTCTGCACGCGGTGTTCGTCATCGACGCCCTGATAGGCCAGCAGAATTTCCCGCACCACACGCCTGAGGCGATCTGCCGGATCGAGCCCCTGAAGGTCTAGCCTACAAATCTGATCGCGCAGCTGCCGCAAATAGCTGTCGAGCATGTCGAACAGGATCGCGTCCTTGCTGTCATAGTAGTGATAGATGTTGGCCTTCGATATCCCGCATTCCCGCGCCAGCTGAGACATCGACGCCCGGTCGAACCCCTCGCGTGCAAAGACGCTGGCGGCAGTTTTCAGAATACGCGCGCGTTTGTCATCGTGATCTTTTGCTATGGTGCGGGCCAATCTGGTGCTCTCCGGCTTGCTCAGACGTTACGGTTGTCGACGACACGTCGGGCCTTGCCCTGACTGCGCTCGACCTCGCCGGGTTCGCCGACATCTATCTCGGTCGAGATGCCAACGACATCTTTGATCCGGCGCGACAACATTCGCGCGGCGGCGGTTTTGCTCAATTCATCCGCCGCGTCCGGTGCAGCCTCGACATGCACGCGCATCGCATCCATCCGGCCTGCCCGGTACAGCTCGATCTGGTAGTACGGCGCAAGGCCCCCAGTGGCCAGAACCTGTTCTTCGATCTGGCTGGGAAAGACGTTCACGCCTCGCAGGATGATCATGTCGTCCGAACGGCCTGTGATCTTCTCCATCCGCCGCATCGACCGCGCGGTGCCCGGCAGCAGCCGCGTCAGGTCGCGGGTTCGATAGCGGATCATCGGCAACCCTTCTTTGGTCAATGTGGTAAAGACCAGCTCGCCCATCTCACCATCGGGTAAAACCTCGCCTGTCTCGGGGTTGATGATCTCAGGGTAAAAATGATCTTCCCAGATCACGGGACCATCTTTGGTTTCGACACATTCATTGGCCACACCCGGACCCATGATCTCGGACAGGCCGTAGATATCCACCGCGTGCATATCGAACGCCTGCTCGACTTCGGACCGCATCGAATCGGTCCACGGCTCGGCCCCGAACACACCCACGGCCAGAGACGACTCGCGCGGGTCGAGGCCGACCTTGTGGTATTGTTCAAGAATGTTGAGCATATAGGACGGCGTCACCATGATCCCGTCCGGTTTGAAATCGGTGATCAGATCAACCTGTTTGGCAGTCTGCCCGCCACTCATCGGCACGACATTCGCGCCCAGACGCTCGATCCCGTAATGCGCGCCCAAACCGCCGGTGAACAGGCCATACCCATAGGCATTGTGTACCATATCACCGCGGCGCAATCCGCTGGCACGCAGGGACCGGGCCACCAGATCGGCCCAATTGTCGATATCGCCCTGTGTATAGCCAACCACCGTAGGCTTTCCCGTGGTCCCGGATGAGGCATGAACGCGAATGATCTGCTCGCGCGGCACGGCAAACAGACCAAAGGGATAATTGTCGCGCAGATCGGTCTTGTAGGTGAAAGGGAAACGCGCCAGATCAGCCAGCGAGTGCAGGTCATCCGGGTGCACCCCGGCCTCATCGAATCGCTGCCGATACATGGGCACATTGTCATAGGCGTGGCGCAGCGACCATTTCAGACGGTCCAGTTGCAGGCTGCGGATCTCGTCAACCGACGCAATCTCGATCGGATCCAGATCCGATTTTTTCGGGCTCAGGTCTTTCATGCCATCGTCCCTCCCTCAGGTTTCTTCAATAACTGTGCCTTTGACCGCGCGGGAAAATCCGCGAAACTCGGCGATCTTTTGGCCATTCTGATTGGTGACGGACACATCGTAAATGCCGCTGCGGCCTGTAAGGCTCACCTCGGCGGCCTGCGCCGTCAACTGGTCCCCCTGACGCCCGGGAGCCACGAAACTGATCACGTCATGATGGGCCACGGTCGACTGATTGCGACTGTTGCAGGCAAACGCAAAGGCGGTGTCAGCCAGCATGAAGATCACACCACCATGACAGATGCCATGCCCGTTGCAGTGATGCGCCTCGACGGTTAGCGACAAGATCGCGGTCCCTTCATCCACCTTTCCCAGTTCCATCCCCGCCCATTTCGAGGCGTTGTCGCGGGCCCACATGGCCGCCGCTGCGTGTTCAGCCAGGTCCTTGGCGGTCATTTCAGCGCCCCTTGAACACAGGCTTGCGTTTTTCCAGAAAGGCGCTGACCCCCTCAGCGTAATCGGCGCTTTCTCCGCAGGTTTTCATCGCGTCGGCTTCAAGGTCCAGATGCTCTGTCAGCGTGTCAACCGCTGCCGCCTGAATGGTTTGTTTGGTCATCGCAAACCCCAGCGTCGGCCCGCCGGCGAATCCTTCGGTCAGCGCGCGGGCTTCGTCCATCAATTCGGCATCGGGCACGGCTTTCCAGATCAGCCCCCAATCGGCGGCCTGACGGGCGGGCAGAGGTTGGCCGGTCAGCGCAAGCCCCTTGGCCCGTGCCTCGCCGATCAGCCTAGGCAGGTGCCAGCTGCCACCCGTGTCCGGGATCAGGCCGACCTTGGCGAAGGACTGGATGAATTTGGCCGAGTCCGCAGCCAGAACGATATCGCAGGCCAATGCAAGGTTCGCCCCAGCCCCCGCCGCAACACCGTTCACAGCGCAGACAACCGGGAATTCCAGAGACCTGATCAGTCGAACAAGCGGCGCATAAAAACTGCGGACGGTCTGCCCCAGATCAGGCGGTCCGTCCATACGCCGGGGGTCCCGATCACCCAAATCCTGACCTGCGCAAAATCCGCGCCCTGCCCCGGTCAGCAGCACCGCACGCGCGCCACCATCACGCGCACCCTCAAGGGCTGTGCGTAGGGCCAGATGCATCTCTTCGGTGAAACTGTTCAGCTTGTCGGGCCGATTCAGTGTGATTTCAACCCACTGACCGCGGTCCCGCGAAAGAATAGTATCGGACATGGCAAGTTCGCTTTGCATTTGTTACAACAAACTTCTTGCATAAACCGAACGGTTGGTCAATAAATTCCCGCAACACCGGCCCGGATTCTGCAATCGACGCACGTGAAGACAGCGTTGATGGTTACAAAACCGGCCATTAGCAAATTAACGATCCGCGCTTTTGAGGAGGAGACCCGGTCATGAAATTCACCAAGCTCACCACCCTGCTGGCCTCGGCAACGCTGGCGGTGTCCGGCACCATCGCCTTTGCTGCCGATTACACCCTGACGATTTCCAGCTGGGCCCCGCCGACCCATGGCATCAACGCAAAGATGTGGCCCAAATTCGTCGAGATGGTCGAAGAGGCGACTGACGGCAAAGTCACCGCAGAACTCAAGCTGGGCATCGCCCCGCCGCCCGCGCAGATGGACCTGATCATGGACGGCGCCGCTGATGCCTCGATCATCTTCCACGGCTATCAGCCGGGTCGCTTTGTCACCACCAAGCTGATCGAACTGCCGGGCTATGAAGGCTCGGCCGAGGAGGCTTCGGTCGCCTATTGGCGCGCCTATGATGCGCACTTGAAAGCTGCAGATGAGCATCGCGGCGTAAAGGTCATCGCGCTGCACACCCACGGCCCCGCGCAGCTGCATTCCAACAGCCCCGTGACCTCGCTGGACGAAGTGTCAGGCCTCAAGGTCCGCATCCCCGGCGGCGTTGGGGGTGACGTGGGCGCCGCGCTTGGCGCGACCGGCATTCAGGTGCCCGCGCCAAAGGTCTATGAAACGCTGGCCTCGAAAGCCGCCGACGGCGTTGTGATGCCGTTCGAATCCCGCAAAGGCTTCAAGCTGACCGAGGTGGCGCAGAACGTCTATGAAATGCCCGGCGGTCTGTACCGTGGCTCCTTCGCCTTCATCATGAACGAAGACACCTTTGCCGATCTGCCCGCTGACCTGCAGGCGGCGCTGGACGAAAACGTGTTCGGTGAACCGCTGAGCCGTGAAATCGGCAAGATCTGGGATGAGATCGACGCTTCCGGCCGTGAGGCGACAGAAGCCACCGATGGCAACGCAATCAATGCCGCCACCGATGCCGATCTTGAGAAGTTCTCGGCGATTGCCCAAGACATTCGCGGCAAGGTCATCTCCGAAGTTGACGCGACGGGCGTTGATGCCCAAGCGGCGTATGACATGATCAAATCGGAAATGTCCTCGAACTGATCCGATTGCAGGGCGGTTTTCTGCCGCCCTGCCCCACCCTGCGTGAGTTTCCCATGACCCCGATAATCCAGCTTGTGCGCCGTGCCAGCGCCCTTCCCGTGATCGTCGCTTGCGTTGCCCTGTTCATCTTGATGGTGATGACCTTTTGCGATGTGATCCTGCGCTCGGTCTTCAACGCACCGATCGAGGCGGCGACCGAGCTGACGCGCATCCTGATGGCCATTCTGGTGTTTTCGGTGCTGCCCATCGTCTCGACCACAAACGGGCATATCGCGGTCGACTTGACAGACGGGTTCTTCAACCGCCTGCACCTGTCGCGCGCCCGCGATGTGGTGATCTATGTGGCCAGCGGCATCATGCTGTTCTGGCCCGTGCAACGCGTCTGGGTTCTGGCCGAACGCGCGCGGGATTATGGGGATGTGACCGAGTATCTCTCGATCCCCACCTACCTGATCGGTTGGTTCATCGCGTTGTCCGTCGCCATCACCGCGCTGGTGATGATCGCCACCGGCCTGCTGAAAGCCTTCGCCCCCAATACCCTGTCGGAGCCCCTGCAATGACCGCTGCGCTGATCGGATTTGCGATTGTCCTGATACTGGTGCTGATGCGCCTGCCCATCGTCTTTGCCATGGGCCTGGTCGGCACGCTGGGTTTTGCGTATGAGCGCGGCGGGTCGATCCTGTCCGAACGGGGTCTCAAGGCCGCCATGTCCATGGTGGGCCGCCAGATCACCGATACCGCGCAGGATTACGGCCTGTCGGTGGTGCCGCTGTTCATCCTCATGGGCCTGTTCGTCAACAAGGGCGGCATGGCGCGCGAGCTTTATGCGGTGTCCAACGCCTTTCTCGGCCATATGCGGGGCGGCATCGCCATGGCAACCGTCGCGGCCTGCGGCGGGTTCTCGGCCATTTGCGGCTCGTCGCTGGCCACGGCGGCCACCATGTCCAAGGTCGCGATGCCGCAGATGCGGCGCTATGGTTATTCCGATGAGTTGTCGACCGCGTCGATTGCGGCGGGCGGCACGCTGGGCATCCTGATCCCGCCATCGGTCATTCTTGTCATCTACGGGCTGCTGACCGAAACCTCGATCGGCAAGCTGTTCATGGCGGGCATCATCCCCGGCATCCTCGGCATTCTGTTCTACCTCTTCGCCGTGCGTTGGACCGTCTGGCGCAACCCCGAGTCCGGCCCCGCCGGAGAACGCGCCACATGGTCCGAACGTATCCGCGCATTGGGCTCGGTCTGGGCCGTGCTACTGCTGTTCTTTCTGGTCATCGGCGGGCTTTACGGAGCCTTTGATTTTGAACCCCTGAACCTTACCTTCTCTCCCACCGAGGCCGCAGGCATGGGCGCTGCCGGGGCTTTTCTGATCGCCCTGTTTCGTGGCGGCCTGACCGTCGGGTCAACCTTCGAAGTGTTGAAAGAAACCTGCTTCACTGCTTCGGCCCTGTTCGCAGTGCTGATCGGTGCGCAGATTTTCTCGAACTTCATCAACCTCGCCGGTTTACCTGAAGCCCTGATCGCGATGGTCACCGCCTATGACGTCGCGCCGTTTGTGGTGATCCTGATGATCCTCGGCATTTACATCATCCTGGGTTGCGTGTTCGAGTCGCTCTCGATGCTGCTGCTAACCGTCCCGATCTTCTTCCCGCTGGTCACATCGCTGGGCTATGATCCGATCTGGTTCGGCATCGTCGTCGTGGTGGTCACCGAAATCTCGCTGATCACGCCGCCCGTTGGGCTGAACGTCTTCATCCTGAAAGGCGTGGTCGGAGACGTTTCGACCGGCACAATCTTTCGCGGCGTCACCCCGTTTTGGGTCGCCGATATCTTTCGCCTCGCGCTGATCGTGCTGGTGCCCATCGTGGTTCTGTACCTGCCGCAGCAAATGGGCGCGTTGGGGCACTAGGCCCCCGCTTAAAACAGGAGAACACCATGTCCCTGCATCAGATTTCCAGCTTTGCCGCCGGCCAATGGATCGCACCCGGCGACGGCGCGCGCACCATCGCGTCGGCCATCACGGGCGCGCCCTTTGCGACCGCCGGAAACGCGGCGCTCGACGTGCGGGCGATGCTGGACTACGCGCGAAATACAGGTGGCCCCGCCCTGCGCAAGCTGACATTCCACGACCGCGCCCGGATGCTGAAAGCTCTGGCGCAGGAGCTATCGGCGCATAAACAGGCGCTCTATGACCTGAGTTTTGAGACCGGGGCAACGCAGAAAGACCACTTGATCGATATCGACGGCGGCATCGGCACGATGTTTGTCTTTGCCTCGAAAGGGCGGCGCGAGATGCCGGATGCGCAGGTCTATCTGGACGGCGACACCGAGCAACTGTCGCGCAACGGTACGTTTCTGGGCCAGCACATCTGCACCCCTCTGCAGGGTGTGGCGGTTCATATCAACGCCTTCAACTTCCCCGTTTGGGGAATGCTGGAAAAGCTGGCCCCGACCCTGCTGGCTGGCGTCCCCGCCATCGTGAAACCTGCCACCAACAGCTGCTATGTCACCGAACTGGCGATGCGGATCATGCTGGACAGCGGCATCCTGCCTGCCGGAGCGCTGCAACTGGTGTCCGGCGGGTTGGGCGACATGCTGGATCATCTGGGCTGTCAGGATGTGGTCAGCTTCACCGGTTCGGCCAGCACCGCGCTCAAGCTGCGGCAGACGCCTGCGATCCTGCAGAACTCGGTCCGGTTCGTGGCAGAACAAGACAGCCTGAACGCCTCGGTTCTTGGCCCGGATGCCGCCCCCGGAACGCCCGAGTTTGACCTGTTCGTCAAAGAGGTCAGCCGCGAGATGACCACCAAGGCAGGCCAGAAATGCACCGCCATCCGCCGGATCATCGCACCCGAAGCGCAGGTCGATGCGGTGATCGCCGCGCTGTCGGACCGGCTGGCAAAGATCACCATCGGCGACCCTCGGGCCGAAACCACGCGCATGGGCGCGCTGGTGTCGAACGGCCAAAAGGCTGACGTGTTGGAAAAGGCCGCCCTGATCGGGCAGGAGGCCGAGCGCGTGTTCGGCAACCCCGATACCTTCGACCTGCAAGGCCCCGAGACCGGAGCCTTCGTGCCCCCGATGCTGTTCCACTGTGCCGATCCTGACAGCGCCCAGCGGGTGCACGATACCGAGGCCTTCGGCCCGGTTTCGACCCTGATGGGCTATCGCGATCTGGATCATGCGGTGGCGCTGGTCAATCGCGGCCAGGGGTCGCTGGTGACCTCGCTGATCACCCATGATACCGATGTTGCCCGCGACGTGGTGCTAGGCGCGGCTGCTTATAATGGGCGGGTCTACATCAACGACCGCGACTCGATGGAGGAATCGACCGGCCATGGCTCGCCGCTGCCGCATATGGTGCATGGCGGACCGGGCCGTGCAGGCGGGGGCGAGGAACTGGGCGGCGTGCGCGGCGTGAAACACTATATGCAGCGCACCGCCATTCAGGGTTCACCCCGGATGCTCAGCAGCATCGGCCCCAAATGGGTGCCCGGAGCGCCCGAGATCAAAGTCCCCGCGCACCCCTTCACCCGCACATTCGGAGAGCTGCAGATCGGCGAGACGCTGCACACCGATCCGCGCACGATCACGCTGGACGATATCGAACATTTCGCCAATTTCACCGGCGATACGTTCTATGCCCATATGGACGAGGACGCAGCGGCGCGAAATCCGTTCTTCCCCGGTCGCGTGGCGCATGGCTACCTGTTGCTCAGCTTTGCGGCGGGCCTGTTCGTGGAACCGAACGAGGGGCCGGTGCTGGCCAATACCGGGCTGGACGGGCTGCGGTTCATGAAACCGGTCGTGGCTGGTGACAGCATCAAGGTCCGCCTGACCGTCCAGCAGAAAACCCCTCGAAACGAGGAATATGGCGAGGTCCGATGGCATGTCACCCTGACCAATCAGGACGACGAACAGGTTGCCGAGTACCAACTGCTGACAATGAACGCGTTCTGAATGTGAATCTGTTTTTCTTATTGGCGTCGGCGGGTTAAACTGGGCGCATGACCAGCCAGGACACGTGGTTCAACACGGCTGTCGCCGAATTGAAGGACCCGCAGGATCAGCGGGTGTGGTCGATTATCGTGTCGCTTTTCGGTGATATGGCGCAAGAACCGGGAGCACAGATATCGGGCGGGGCCCTGACGCGCATTATCGAGCCCATCGGGATCAAACCCGAAGCGATCCGCGTAGCCGTCCATCGACTGCGAAAGGACGGCTGGATTAAAAGTGACCGTATCGGGCGGGAATCACGCCATGTGCTGACCGATTTCGGGCGCAGCCAGTCCGCTGCGGTCACGCCACGCATCTACGCACGTGATCCGGCCCAGACGCTGCACTGGCATATACTGATCGCCGAAGACGGAACGGGGACGAAGGTTCTGGAAGATATCATGCTCAGCCACGACTATACGCCGATTGGGCGCAATGTCGCGCTGGGGGTCGGGCCAGTGCCCGATCAGACCGAAGGCTTGCTGGCGCTCAACATATCACCGCAATCCGCACCGGCCTGGGTGCAGGATCGTCTTTGCCCTTCCGAGCTGCGTGCGGCATGCCAGGCATTGCAGCGCGACGCCGCCCGCACCTTGGCCCTGCGCCCCGACAGATGGGAGGCCACGCCGTTTCAGACTGCAACACTGCGGACCCTTTTGGTGCATCGCTGGCGGCGTGTCGTGCTGCGGCAACCGGATTTGCCGCTGGCCTTTTATCCATCCGATTGGGCGGGACCCGAATGCCGCGAAACCGTCTTTCGTTTGCTGGACTCGCTGCCGCGTCCGTCTCCGGAAATCCTCGGTGCGGTGGCGTGACCCAAAGTCATCCTGTTCAATCTTCAGCACGCACCCATATTCTGAAAGACGCCAAGTCCGATACGCACGAGGGGAGAGGATCATCATGGTGTCCGAAACCGAAATGCTGATTGTCGGCGCGGGCTTCTCGGGCCTGACCATGGCGCTAGAGGCACGCAATCGTGGCCTCAAATCCGTTACGATACTGGAAAAAGCCGGGGATATTGGCGGCACATGGCGCGAGAACACCTATCCGGGCGTGGCCTGCGATGTGCCCTCGCACCTTTATTCCATGGCAAGTCACCCCAACCCGAACTGGAGCCGCGCCTATGCCGGTGGGGCAGAAATTCAGTCCTATCTGCAGCGCGTCGCGCGCGACGAAGGGTTGTATGATCTGTGCCATTTCCATCAAGAACTGAAGTCGGCCAGATGGGATGGCACCCGCTGGCAGGTTGAAACGCAAGACGGCCACAGGTGGTCGGCACGGTTTCTCGTATCCGCCATTGGTGCGCTGCATGTCCCGCACATTCCGAAGATCCCCGGCGCGGACGGGTTTGCCGGTGCCAGTTTCCATTCCGCTGAATGGGACCATCAGGTGCCTTTGGAGGGCAAGCGCATTGCCGTTATCGGCACCGGCGCATCGGCGGTTCAGTTCGTGCCCGAAATCGCCAAATCCGCCGCGCGGGTCACGGTTTTTCAGCGTAGCGCACCTTACGTTCTGCCCCGCCCGGACGGGCCCATTGCGCCCTGGCTGCGCCGTCTTTACCGCGCCCTTCCGCTGCTGGCACGCACGCGGCGGCACTTGATTTATGCGCTGTTCGAATTCCGCCATCGCGTGTTCAGAGGCGAACCCAAAGCCGTCGCCTTTGCCCTGAAGATGTGGCAACAATCGCTGGAGCGCGCGATCCGGGACCCGAACCTCAGGAAGCACCTGACACCGGATTACACAATCGGCTGCAAGCGCATCCTCAGCTCGAACGACTGGTACCCGACGCTGGCACGCGACAATGTCGATCTGGTTCCGCACGGTGTCGCCTCGATCCGGGGCAATACGATTATCGCGTCCGATGGCACGGAAACCGAGGCGGACATACTGGTCTGGGGCACCGGATTTCATGTGACCGACGTGGTCGAGCGCCTGGATATCAGCGGCACGGATGGTCTGACTCTTAAACAAGCCTGGGCGGATGGAATGACCGCGCATCTTGGAACTGCGATTGTGGGGTTCCCGAACTTCTTCATCCTGCTGGGTCCGCATACCGGACTGGGGCATAACTCGGTCGTTCTGATGATTGAGGCGCAGGTGGACCATGTCGGGCGCGTTCTGTCCGGGATGCAGGACCAAGGCTTGAAAACAATCACTCCCTCACCCGAAAAGCAAACCGCCTTCACCGCCGAGATGAAGGACCGGCACGCCGACAGCGTGTGGCAAATGGGCGGCTGCACCTCGTGGTATCAGGATGCACAAGGACGCAACACCACGTTATGGCCCGGTACGGTAACAGAATTCAGAAAACGCATGGCCGGTTCGGGTCTGGAACAATACGAGCCCGCAGCGCCGAGACAGGGAGACACAGTATGATTTTTCTGACAATCCTGGCTCTGCTTGCGGCATTTCTATTGGGGATGCACCTCTGGACGCGAAGTCTGACCCGGCAAGGTCAGCAGATGGTGCCGCAGCTGGGTCAAATTATGCCCGTGTCCGGCGGGAGCATCCATTATGTGGAAAAGGGAAACCCCGACAACCCCTCCATTGTGATGATCCACGGGTTATCCGGGCAATTGCAGCATTTCACTTATGCGCTGATGGATGTGCTGGCGGATGACTTCCATGTGGTGGCGGTAGATCGCCCCGGATGTGGTTACTCGACCCGTGACCGTGCCGAACTTGCCAACCTGCCGGAACAGGCGAGAATGATTCACGAATGCCTTGACGCCAAAGGTATCAACAACCCGATCCTGGTTGGGCATTCACTGGGAGGAGCCGTGTCGCTGGCCATGGCTCTGGATTTCCCCGGGGACGTTTCGGCGCTCGCCCTGCTGGCCCCCTTGACCCAGAAGATGCCGGGTACACCGCCGGTTTTCAAACCGCTGGAAATTCGGACCGGCTGGCTGCGAAATCTCATCGGACATACGATCGCCGTGCCCATGGCCCGCAAGACCGCACCTTTGGTTCTGAAGGATGTTTTTGCGCCCGAACCCGCGCCCGAGGACTTTCTGGACCGCGCAGGCGGTGCGCTTGGCCTGCGCCCTTCGGCCTTCATCACCGCGTCGCAGGATGTGATTGGCATCGAAGCCAGCCTTGAGGCCCAGACCAATCGCTATCCCGACCTCGATATCCCCGGCGGCATTTTGTTCGGCACCGAAGATCCGATCTTGTCAGCCTCTATACACGGCGAACGCATGACCAAGTTTGGCCTGAGCTACGAGGCATTGGAGGGTCTGGGCCATATGATCCTGATCACGGAACCCAACGCGTGCGCGCGCTTTATCCGCAAGGTCGCGCAAAGCGCTTCGGCAAACCCTGACGCCGCCGCACCCACCTGAAACGCGATCCCGACATTTCCATCCCGCTTAGCGCATTTCCCTCTTGACCCTCTGCAGTACCTCCCTTACATCGCCTCTCACTCATGGCGGAGTAGCTCAGTTGGTTAGAGCAGCGGAATCATAATCCGCGTGTCGGGGGTTCAAGTCCCTCCTCCGCTACCATTGCACCCCTCAACCACATAAATTTAAACCACCTCTCTTGAGGCGGCGTGCCCACGCCCGATGTTATTCCCATCAATTTGTTTTTGATGCTCAGCCGCTCGTTCCTGTGTTGGAGCAGCAGGCAATCTTGCCGTTTGGTTGGATACCCGGTCACTTCCATGAGACAACTTCGTTGCACCCATTGAACGCTGATAATCTCTGATACGGCGGTGGTACAGGTTATGGGATTGCACGAATGGTTGACGAATACGATGCAGCGTCGGAGTGCAGAGAAACCAAAAAACCAACTATTCCAACGCAGAACAATTATCCGGATCAGAAGATATCAGTCTGACCCGCAAGCAGATCCACGAATGTCGGAAAACGCGTGATACAGTCAAGATCGACCCTGTGACAGGACCTGCAACAAAACAACCGGCCCAAACTGGACCGGCTGCGAGTTGGGACATTCAGCTTGGTTCACGACCCCGGTCGCTCACTTCGTCCACATCCAAGCAGTAAGATGTATTTCTACCTACAGGTCACACGGCTTGTGTTTCTGTCGACGATGAGGTTTGGCAACGCGGAGGGGTAAACCAACCTTGCTCTGATCCTTCGCACTTCAATACCAACTTTAAGGACAGGCCTTTGTCCATTGGCATATCTGGCTCGCAACATAAGCGACACCCTGACCTACGACAGAAGTCAGCCCCACAATAAACATGAGCGCCGCCTTTGCGGACACCCCGGCAAAGGCGGCCAAAGCAACAACTGGCGCCGAAGTGACCGTCATGAGCTTGATCCCGACAACCCCGGCGGCGACAATCGCCGCCGCAATCGTGTAGCAGCCGACTTTGCACAACGTGCATTCTATCCCGTTAATTTCCGAGAAACTTGCCTCGCTGGACATCTGTTCGAAAACGTCGCCGAGACCCAACTCTTCAAAGCAAAAGCGGTTAAAGTCTTTGAAGTCCCGTGTCTGCAGCGGAAATCCTGCATCCGCAAAAACCTGTCCTGGGTTGATTGCCAGCTCTGCCAAAAGGTTCTCGTCAGATTCCGCAGCTTCCAGACAGAGACCTATCGTTAGAACTTGTTGAGGCACCCAATCAGAACGTGGCGTGTCACTGAGGTTGGAAAGAATATCCATTTCAAATCTCCTAAAATCTATTTCAACGAATCGGGCGAAAAAAATGCCTACAAATTGATACCACAGATAAGCGTGTTCACTGGAAATGGTCTGCGACGTCCTTTGATGAGATTTTCATCATCTTGTCTTCGAAGGATTAGAACTCCACGCACAGGGGCTCAATTTGCCCGGCCTCACTTGCCAGTGCGCCGGTTACCCAGCCTTATACCCAGCGATTTTTGCCAATATATGGCAATAGACGGCAACCCACGACAAAAGTCAGCTTAAAAACAAAGAGTTTTTTCGCAAAATGGCAACGCGCGGTAAAAGGCTAAGACAGAGCGAGCAGAGCGCCGGGCTTACTCCGGCCCGTCAACCTGTACGCTCAGACCCACTTTTTTGCGTCCCATCACCACAGATGTCCGGAACCGGCGGACATTCGAGTTGTCAAAGAACAGACGCTGCGTGAGCTTTTCAAAGTCATCCATATCTCGCGCGGTGCAAATCATGCAGAAATCGGCGTCCCCGGTGACGTAGTAACACTGCTGCACCATGGGTTCCGACTGAACCTGCCGTGCGAAGGCATCGATCTGGTCCTGACGTTCGCGCTCCAACTCCACCGTGACAATGAAGCTCATGGTGACGCCGACCTTTTTGGGGTCGACGATTGCGACCTCTGCCCGAATGACGCCCGCATGCCTGAGCGCCTTCAAGCGCCGCTGGACGGACGCAACCGAGAGACCGGTTTCTGACGCAAGAGCGTCCAGCCCCATCTTAGCGTCAACCTGCATCAGGCTCAGCAACTTTCGGTCGGAACGATCAAGTTTCATGTATGTGCCTACTGTAAACGAGAAAATTTCTCATAAAATATCACCAAATGATCAAAACACAGCAAAGAAACTCGATACAACAAGGGAATGAAAAACACCATATCTCTCGACGCAAACGCGCCGGCAGCCTTGTTGCGGGCATGTCCTGTATATGAGCCTTCTCCCCTGGAAAGCCGCAGCTTTGAAGGGCGCCCCGTTCTGATCAAGGACGAGACCAAAAGGATGGGCCTTGGGGCCTTTAAAGCCCTGGGCGGTGTCTATGCGGTCGCCCGGTTGATCGAAGCACACATCGGCGAGGTGGTGGAACCAGCCGCTCTTCTGGACGCCCCTGCGCGTGCAATTGCGGGCACCATGACATTCGTGTGCGCCAGTGCTGGCAACCATGGCATGGCCGTGGCTGCAGGTGCACGCCTGTTCGGAGCCCGGTCCCGCATTCATCTATCCCAAACCGTGCCCGAAGACTTTGCCCGGCGCCTGCAGGACAAAGGGGCCGAGGTTGTTCGTTCGGGCGCGGATTACGAGGAAAGCGTTGCCGCAGCCATCGCAGATGCTGAGGCAACCGGCGCAATCCATCTCGCCGATGGGTCATGGCCAGGATACACCGAACCTCCGCGTCTGGTGATGGAGGGGTACACGGTATTGGCCGAAGAAATGCGCGCCGCGCTGGAAGACAGTGGGCAATGGCCAAGCCATGTCTATTTGCAGGCTGGTGTTGGCGGGCTGGCTGCAGCCGTTGCCTATATGATCCGGTCCAACTGGCCGGTTCAGCCCAAAATTACCGTGGTTGAACCCGACGCCGCCCCGTGCCTGCGTGACAGCGCCCTGGCCGGTCACATGGTTACGGTCGAAGGGCCTGTCTCGAACATGGGACGGCTGGACTGCAAAACGCCATCGATGTTGGCGCTGGACATCCTGAAGGACTGCGCAAACGAGTGGGTCACCATCAGCGATGCGCAGGCGGAATCAGCGGTAGAAATGGCCCGTGATCTTGGGTTCTCGACCACGCCTTCGGGGGCGGCAGGGTTGGCCGCATGCATGTTCCGGGACGATGTCTTGCCCCTTGTCATCTTGTCTGAAGGCGGTGTTTCGGATGATTGATCTGGCTGCCTTTCGCCGCGATCTGCACGCTCATCCGGAAACCGGGTTTGATCTGGATCGGACTGCCGGGCTGATTGCCACCCGGCTTGAGGCAGCGGGTTTGGACGTTATGCGCGGCATCGGCAAAACTGGCCTTGTGGCGACCCTTCGACGCGGCCCCGATGACACCGCAATCGGATTTCGGGCGGATATGGATGCGCTGCCCATTCAAGAAGCCAACACATTCGCCCACTGCTCGACGATTCCGGGTAAATTCCATGGCTGCGGGCATGACGGGCACAGCACTATGCTGCTGGGGGCTGCGATGAAGCTGGCGTCGGACCCCTCGCTGGACCGGACCATCCACTTCATCTTTCAGCCGGATGAAGAAAACGGGACCGGCGCAGAGGCCATGATCTCGGATGGTTTGTTCGAGCGGTTTCCGATGGCGTCGATCTACGGGTTGCACAACATGCCGGGCATGGCGCTTGGTCATTTCGCCACGCAGGCCGGTCCGTTCTGTACCTTCGAGGACAATTTCGAGATCAGGATCAAAGGGCGCGGCGGTCATGCCTCGATGCCCGAGCGGGGAATCGATCCGCTTGTTGTCGGGTCTTCAATCGTCCTGCAGTTGCAATCCATCGTCTCTCGTACCTTGCCACCCAGCGCCCATGCCGTCGTCTCGGTCACCGAGTTTCTGACCGATGGAGCGCGCAATATCTTGCCCAGCACTGTCGTGCTGAAAGGTGATTGCCGTGGATTTTCGGACGACGTGTCCAAAGCCATCGAAAGCAGAATACGTGCCATTGTCGAAGGGATTTGCGTAGCGCAAGGCGCGTCGGCGCAAGTGGATTACACTACGTCCTTCCAGCCCCTCGTCAATGATCCGGGCGCGACAGCTATCGCAGTCAGGGCAGCCGAGACAGTTGGATCAGTGGATGCCGATTTCGGGCGTGTCGGATTTTCCGAGGACTTCGCCGCGTTTCTGCAGCACCGTCCGGGTGCGTTCGTCCTGATGGGAAACGGGACCGAAGGCGCGTCCGCGATGCCACTGCATAATCCGGCTTATGATTTCAACGACGCGGCTGTCGCGCATGGAATTGCGTTCTGGGCAACACTTGCGCGTCAGATCTGAGCATCCTGCACACAGGGTTTGCGAGGCAACGGAGTGACCGCTGCCTCGCCCTTTGGTTTCCAATCAGCTTGCTGTTTCGTGCGCCAGTGCATCCAGCAATGTACCAAGGTTGTGCTGGAACATCGCAAGATAGCTTGTCGCCGGGCCGCCGCGTTCCGACAGCGCATCCGAAAACAGACGCCCACCAATCACGATGCCCGTTTCCGACGAAATCTGTTCGACCAGCGCGGGGCTGGTGATGTTTTCGACAAACAGCGCCGCTGCACCTTCCGCTTTCAACTGATCGATCAGAACAGCCAGATCACGGGCCGAGGGCTCGGCCTCGGTATCGATCCCGACAGGGGCCAGAAAAGTCAGGCCATAAGCATCGGCCAGATAACCAAACGCGTCATGAGCGGTCACAACGGTGCGGCGGTTCTTGGGCAGGTCTGCCAGTTTCGCCTTGGTCTCGGCATCCAGCGCTTCAAGCTCGGCAATATAAGCATTGGCGTTGGTTGCAATCTGGTCGGCATGCTCGGGCATGGCCTCTGTCATGGCGGCCGCGACATTGGTCACATAGATCACACCATTCGACAACGCATTCCAGGCATGGGGGTCGATCTCGCCGTCAACCGTAACCGGCGTGACGCCTTCGGTTGCGACATGCACCACGGCTTCGGTACCTGATTCCGCGATCAGAGTGTCAGACCATGTCTCAAAGCCCAAACCATTTACAAAAATGATATCCGCCTCGGCCACTGCACGGGCATCGGCGACCGATGGCTGGTACACATGCGCGTCGGCATCGGGGCCCACAATGGTTGTGACAGTGGCCAGATCGCCCACCACCTCTTCCACCATGTCACCGAGGATCGAGAAGCTGGCGACGATCTTCACGTCATCTTCAGCAGCCAAGGCCGGAAATGCGGCCAGAGCAAACGACACCGACGCAATGCCGGCATAGAGGGACTTAACAAGAGTCATTGTGCTCTCTCTTCATGTTGAATTTGCGCAACCGGAGTGTCTTTTGGAACAGACGTCTTGCGCGGCCGTCTGCCAAAGCCAAGCGGCCCAAAAATGGCCGAGATCAGGAAAAAGCTGCCCGCAACCAGCACAATGGCCGGGCCGGACGGGGTTTCAGGGAACAGGTATGACAGGGTCAATCCGATCCAGCAGCTTGCGAGAGCGAAGATAAAGCCCAACACCAGCTGCCCGGTGATCGTGCTGGCCCAATAGCGCGCAGCGGTCGCCGGCAGGATCATCAGACCCACCGCCATCAGAGTGCCCAGTGTCTTGAACGCCGCCAGCAGGTTCAGGACCAACAGCAGCATAAAGCCCTGATCGACCAGCCATGGCCGCCGCGTCTGGGTTTCAAAAAAGACCGGATCGCAGGTGCTAACGATCAGGGGCCTCAGCAGCACCGCGAACGAGACCAGCGTAACAGTCGCCACCCCCCCGACAAGCAGCATGGACGCATCATCAATGCCTAGGATCGAGCCGAAAAGGAAACTCTTCAATGGAACCGCAGACCCTGCCGCCGACAAGATGAAGATACCCACCGCCAGAGCGATCAGATACAGCGAGGCAAGGCTGGCATCGCTGCGCAGGATGGTACGGCGCGCCAGCATCGCGGTCAGCAGGGCAACGCCCACGCCCGCAATCAGCCCTCCGACCAGCAGCGACATGACCGACAGACCTGCCGTCACGAAACCGATGACGATGCCGGGCGTGATCGCATGGGCCATCGCCTCTCCCGCCAGAGACAGGCGACGCAGGACCAGAAACGCGCCGACGGGGGCGACCGAGGCTGACAGCACCGTGGTCGCGACAAATGCGCGGCGCATGAATGCAAAACCCCACATTTCACTGATAAGATCAAACATGCGCAGGCTCCGTTTTTGCTGGGTCACCCCGGAACATCCACGAGGCCTGGCTTTCCGACAGATACCCCTGAGCGACCAGCCTGTCAGGGGTCAGTACATCGTTGACGGGACCATGCGTGGCCTCTTGCCCGCCCAGCAGCAACGCGTGGCTGCAATGATCGAGAACCGAAGACAGATCGTGCACCACCAGCACAACAGCACGTCCTTCGTCGCGCCACCGGCGGATAATCGACAACAGATGGGCTTCGGTGCTTTGATCGACCGCCGCAAAGGGTTCGTCCAGCAAGATCAGCGGGGCGTCCTGCATGATGACCCGCGCAAACAAGGCGCGCTGAAGCTGACCACCGGACAGCATGTGAAGAGGGCGATCCGCGATGTCCAGCACCCCGGCTTCGTCCAGAGCCTCGGTCATCCGCGCGCGCGCCGCGGCATCCAGCCCGGTCCGGAAGCCAAAGCCCCGCCACGCGCCCATCGCAGCAAGGTCGCGGACGCGGATGGGAAAGCGCCGGTCGAACTCGGTCATCTGCGCGAGATAGCCAATTTCACGAGGGCGTCCGTTGGGCCAGTTCAGGCTGCCAGACAGCGGGTCCATCAGACCCAGCAGCATCTTTACGAATGTGCTTTTGCCCGCTCCGTTGGCACCCAGCACCGCCAGCGTAGTTCCTGCCTCGATGTCCATGGACAGGCGATGGAACAGCGTCAGATCCCGGTATCCCAGCGTCAGATCGCGAATTTGAAGAACAGCCGACATCAGATCACCGCATAAATGGCAAGCCACAACACCGCCGAAAGCGCCAACGCCCCTGCGACCAGCACCGGTACGCTGAATTCTGTGAAACAGCGACCTTGAGGCATGTCCGGGTTCAGGTCACGCACGCGCCGGGTCATCGGGCCACTCCGCAGCCCGTGTCACCGTGGCGCCGCGCAGGTTCGGCCAAACACACCCCACAGGATTCGCGGGGTCGGACAACTGGGTTTTTCATCGGCAAAGACTTCGCCTCCTCGGTTCGGATCAGGGTGAGGCGAGTGCAAAGTTTTGTACGGCGACGCCGCATGAAACACTGTCATTCCCCTCTGGGACACCCCGCCCAGGTTCGTTATTTATCGGATGGCAGGTCTCCTGACTTGCGGGTCAACGCTGTCCCGATCCTTCCCAGGCCAATGCCCAGTGGACGATCTCGGGTCGCTCACCGCCTACAGTTGCGGGGGCAGTCACGGATTTGGTCGATGAAACCGACCGCACCGTATTCCCTTTTATCCCGTCCCGCAATCTGCGGTTAGGAACCATCGCGGTGACAAAACACGAAAGGGGTTGATTTGACAAGAGCCCGATCTAACACGAAGTGGTTAATTGCTTACAACCCCTCACCGATCAGCAAGCTGTCGCCCTTATGGTCTGAGGAATTTGGCCGTTCCGACAGTGCGCTGACCAGGCGCAGGCTTTGGCTGTGATCGGTCAGCACTTGTACCTGGCGGGACGGCGATTCGCTCATCCGCGAACCCGTTGCGTTCACAGGCCACCCCGTCCTGGTCGGGATCGTTTCTCAGATGATACCCGGGCCCGCCTTCATAAAACGGACCAATTCCCATCGATGCCGCTGCATCGCACCCTGCCATCGCGATCAGGTGGATCACTGCGCCTTCACGGTCGTATTCGCTGACCCGCATGTAAACTCCGATCGCTATAAGCCCGGTGCTCAGCGGCAAAGCCATGATCATGAATAGGATACGAAAAGGCGACAATGCCTTGCGACGCGTTTTGTCCGCGCGCCTTTGACGTTTTGTCGCCCGGCGGGTCTTACCTGATTGCTGATCTGGATGGGTATCGGCTGACATACCGCCAGCCCTACCGCAGATATGTGGCAAAGCCGAGGCCAACGCGTGACAAGAGCCTGAAACGCACGATATTTCAGGCGACCAAAGCTTGTGAACATGCGTTTATCTCACGACGTGGACAGCACAAGCGGCGTGCCGCACCACATGCGCCGCTGTCGAGCCAAGCAGCAAATCCTGCATGCCCGGACGATGAGATGCCATGATGATCAGATCCGGTTTGTTCGCTTGGGCCCAATCCAGAATAGTGCGCCCGGAATGCCCCTCGACCACCAATCCATGCGCGTTGGGCAAATCGGCTGCCAGCTTGTCAAGCTCATCCTGAATGGCCTTGCGGGCCTGGCTCAGGTATTCAGCCGGCATATACGAAATTGCATAATCCGGGATGTGTTCGACCACATGCAAAAGTATTATCTCGGCCTCGGGTGTCGCAAGAAGCCGTGACAGCTTGATCGGCCCTGAAATATCCCGCGTTGCGTCAAATGAGATGGGGACAAGAATCTTGTGATACATAACGAGGCCTCCGTGATTACACGCTTATCCTGGCCTCGATTTCGATATTCGGCTTTGATCCAGGTCAGGATTCGCCAAATGTTTCAGCGACATCGTACATGACCGGCTCAAAGCTCTTGCAAAGTTCATTGATTTTGCGATTGCGATCCCGCATCTCTGAGGTGCGCAGCATTGCCAGAAAATCCTCGCGCCGTGCCCACTGTGAATAATTTGCGATCCGCGTCTGCGCATCGTTCACATGCAATCCGGCCGCAATAAAGCCAGGCTGCTTTGAAATAAATTCCGCGTAAGCATCCGTCAGCGCCTCAAGCAAATCTTGGCAGGTTCCGGGGGTCATTTCAAATGTAGTGATAACGGTCTGAGTAGTGTTGTCTTTGGAAATCTTGGGCATCTGGATTCTCCTGTCTCGGCTTCGAGACTAACACAAGATTTCCTCAGGCAATCATAAACTGCAAAACTTTGTGATTGAAATTCCGGCAAAAAAGCTGACCGCAGCACACGCTGCGGTCAACCGGTTTCGCATCTATCGCTCCATCCGCATAGTCACCGAAGCCGTGCCTTTCACCGCCTCGGACCACCGCAGCCGGACATTGCTCTGACCTGTCCCCTGATTCAGTTCAACATATGGGGTGCCGTAAAGCGTCCTGTTCAGAACGGTTTTCAGGGCACCAAGGGTCACCACTGCATCACAACCCCGCGCCTTGGCGCCAAAGGGCAACCGACCCTGCGAATTGATCAGCCACGCGGACGAGGTCGAGTTCTGCGAATGTCGAATGCGCAGCGGGTTTGCACACGGAGTGGTAATTTTGTGGAAGGTGTTGTTTTCAAACGCAACGTTTACGTGCCGGTCGTGATTGAGGTCGGCGAAACTGGTATCCACCCGCTCGGCCCGGTCAATATTGACGTTGTTCACACGGAACTTGTTCCCGGTCACCGTCACGCCGTTCAGATAGTGACCGCTGCCATAAGGCCGCACCACAAAATAGCTGAACCAGGGCGCTACATCGCTGGAATAGAAGATGTTGTCCGTGACACTCAGCGCACTGAACGAGAAACCGGTTGTATAAACCGGGTTGGTGTCCCGTTCGTTGGTCCACTCGATAAAGCAGTTGTCGACGTAATTCTCGGCAACGGACGAGCTGTTATAACCGCCAATCAGAACCAGACCCGCGTTGCGAATGCCATTTGTGACGTTATCGCCCTGAAAGAAGTGGTTTCCAAGGACCAGGTTGTTGTCGCCGCCCAAGACCGCAAAGTGATGAAAGCGGGTGGCGCGGTTGTGACGCAGTTTCACGTCGTTTGCGTTGCTGTTCAGCGCAATCGAACTGCGATCTGCCACGTCCAGACTTTCTTCAGTAGACAGGAACTGGCAACCGTCGATCAGCATGCCCTGACAACCGGTCCCGATGGACGTGATCCCGCGATCTTTCGGGCGGCTGATGAAACAGTCCTTCAGAACAAACGTATTGCCGGACGGGGCCAGCCGGATTGCACTGCACCGGCCATTACATTGAATCTCAATTCCTTCCATGTTGAACTTCTGCAACGCGCTGAAACCGCTGAAATCCAGAACATACTGATACGCGGTGAACGTAAAGTTCTGGGTTCCTGCCGCATCATAAATTGGTGCATTCAAGGTAATTTCACCAGCGGCGTCATCTTTCGAACGCACGTAGATTTCGCGACCAACTCCGCTGCCTTCCACCAGCGCTCCCACGGGGATGTTGGCGACATTGGCGACATTGGTCAGCTTGAACGGATCATTTGGATCATAGGTCGCAACCGAGGTGAAACTGCTGGTGTCCCAGGCGCTGCTGCTTTTCACGTCAAACTGACCGTTGCGAATGACACGCCGGGTGGCATAACCGGTTCGGTTCGGCACAGCAGCCGCCATATCGATCGGCGCATCGACCGAGATCTTGCGGCCACCCATGTCCAGCGATTCATGGTCCGAGTTATTCAGCAAAGCCTGAAACGCCTTCTTGAAGGCCAAGGCCTCGTCTCCGAAAGCAGAGATATATGTTGGCAAATCAAAATTCTTTGTCAGCAACAGCATCTTGTCATCCGGCATCGTGACGGTGCCGTCAAACTCGATTTCCGACGCGAGACTCGTGTTCTGCGCCAGATGAAACACCCCTTGCGGTACGTAAACGCGACGGCCATTTGCCACCTGATCGGCGGCCTCGAAGGCCGTCGAGTCGTCTGTCGTACCATCACCCACCGCGCCGAAATCGCGCACATCCACCACACCGATCATGTCGCGCAGAAAGACACGTGTGATATCTGAAATCTCGATATCATCGACACGGACAACCGCGCCGTTTGCCCCCTCGATATCCAACCCGAAATGCCCGTAAATGGCCGATGCCCCCCAGGACATGTCCACGCCGGGCCGCAGACCGGTTCCCACAATGGCGGTAATCTCATGGACGCTGCCATATCCGGTCAGCTGCGTCGCCGGTCCTTGTTCGATCAATCCCGGAACATGCACATCACCGGCGCCCCCGGCCCAGCCGGCAATTCGAACGGACGGCAACGGTCCACTGATGGCTTTAACCCGCGCCTTGATCTGCAAATAACATCCCGGCAAAAGCTGAGTTTGCCCCATATACCGCAGTTGCTGAGTGGCGGCTGTCTTGAAGATTTCCAGGCAACCGGCGAAATCGGCATCGGCCGGGACAAAAACACCCGAACCCGACCCTTCATAGGTTGGCGATCCGGGCGTGCCATCGCCGCTGGACCAGACATTCAGACCGTTCGCGAATGCAGGCGGCATGAACACGATGCCGTCGGTGATTGCCTTGTTCATAGAAATCCCTTTCCCAATCGCGCCGCAGCAAGGGGCAACGCGCATAAACCCAGTGGCCGGGGCGATATGCCCCGAAACGCAAAAGTCTGAGTATCGAAAAGGAATTAACCGCCGCTCATATCACCGTGACGGTCCTGTTGCGCTATGCCGACGGGTCGGATTGGCTAAGCAATTGTACACCGTTGATCTTCCATCCGTTTTCCAGCTGCACCATCTGGTAATCCAGAATGTGTACTCGGCCCTCGCCATCCATGATCATGACTTTCTGCCACAAGGCTCCGGCCACTTCGCGCAGTTCGAGAAACCGCACATCCGCTGGGCGCCAAACCATCGGATAGCCGTTGCGCACCATCGCCCCAAAGTTGTCCGGGGTGCGGAACAGGTTCTGGATATTGGGACTGGCAAAGGCAAAGGCGGTGGCAAAGTCATCCGCCTTGAATGCCTGAATCTGCGCCGCGATATTGGCTTCGATCTCGGCGTTCTGGGCAAACGCCCCCGAGGCCAATCCGGCGCTCAGCGATACAGCAAGCAATAGTCGACGCATGGGGCCACCTCCTGACCGAAGGGTAGCCCCATGTGCGATCAGGTCAAATCAGACCAGTTCTCCGGCCAGCGCCTTGTCGATCAGAGCAATCGTCTCAGGCACACCATAAAGGGCGATGAACCCGCCAAAACGAGGCCCCTGGCTTGCGCCCAGCAGCACTTCGTAGAGCGCCGTGAACCAGCCGCGCATCGGATCAAACCGCTCGCGCCCGATGGAATAGACCACCGATTGCAGCGCTTCGTCTTCCATCGGTCCTTCATAAGCCGCCAGCTCGGCCCGAAGCGCCTCCAGCGCCTCACGCTCCTGATCCGTCGGTGCGCGGTGCTGACGCGTCGGTTTGACGAAATCGTTGAAATAGCGCACCGCAAAGCCCGCCGCCTGATCCAGATCGGGGTGCGTCTCGGCCGTCGCCTCGGGCGCATAACGGCGAATAAAGCCCCACAGCGCCTCCTTATCCTCGGCCCCGGATACCGAAGCCAGATTCAACAGCATCGCAAAGGGCACCATCAGGGTGGATGCAGGCACATCCCCGCCGTGAATATGCCACACCGGATTGTTCAGCTGCGCCTTCAGATCCTGCCCCGGATAAGCGCGCAACTGCTGATGGTATTCATCATAGGCTTTCGGGATCACGTCGAAATGCATCCGCTTCGCGGTCTTGGGCTTTTGATACATGAAGTACGCCAGAGATTCAGTCGGCGCATAGGTCAGCCATTCGTCAATCGACACACCATTGCCGGACGACTTGGAAATCTTTTGCCCGTTCTCATCCAAGAACAGTTCGTACGAAAAATGCTCGGGCGCACGACCACCCAAAGCCCGGCAGATCGCGTCATAGATCTTCTCGTTGGTGGCATGTTCCTTGCCATACATCTCGAAATCCACGCCCAGCGCCGCCCAGCGCGCGCCGAAATCCGGCTTCCACTGCAGCTTTACGTTTCCGCCGGTGACCGGAACGGTCCATTCCTTGCCGGTCTCGTCATCGAAGGTCACGGTATAGGTCTCGGCACAGACCTTCTTCATCGGCACATACATCACCCGCCCGCTTTCGGGATGCAGCGGCAGGAAGATCGAATAGGTTTGCTGGCGTTCCTCGCGCAGGCTTTTCAGCATGATCGCCATGATCTCGTCATAACGCTCGACCGCGCGCTTGAGCACCTCGTCGAACTGCCCGGATTCGTAGAATTCCTTGGCCGAATAAAACTCATACTCGAACCCGAACGTATCGAGGAACCGCCGCAGCATAGCGTTGTTATGTTCGCCAAAGCTCGGGTATTCGCCAAACGGATCAGGGACCGAGGTCAGAGGCCGCTGCAAATGTTGCTCCAGAATCTCAGGATTCGGCACATTGCTGGGTACCTTACGCATCCCGTCCAGATCATCCGAGAAACAGATCAGCTTGGTCGGAATATCCGACAGAGCCTCGAACGCGCGTTTGATCATGGTGGTCCGCGCCACCTCGCCAAAGGTCCCGATATGCGGCAGGCCCGAGGGGCCATAGCCCGTCTCAAACAGCACATACCCCTTGTCCGGAGCGCCCTTCTGGTACCGTTTGAGCAACCGCCGCGCCTCTTCAAACGGCCACGCCTTGGACGTCATCGCGGTTTCACGCAGGTCGGACATTGATTTGCTCCATCGGGATAAGCGCCGGACACCCCATGCACCCGGACCGGCCCCTGTTATTGTGCAGGTGCAGTATGAGTCAATAAAGGGTGGGAATTTTCGTGTCTCTAAAGGCCAGAGTGACATTTGTTCGATGCTAGGCCTACCTCGCAAATGTCCGCAACGCGGGACGAAGTTGCCGTTCGGCAAGGTTCACAATCTTGGGAAATGAAGACGCATTTCCTTTTTTTCGTCCTGGATCGGGCGATTGAAAGTTACGGTTTAATTTTCTTCTGCGAAGGTGAACCGATAAGAAGAACGGCCCAAAATAGTGTATTTGTCAGAAAGCAAAATTGCTGAGGTGAGGAAAGCCATGACATCTGAGAACGCGCTGATTTATCTGTCTGACGAGGACCTCAGGGGTTTGGGCATCCATCCTTCTGAAGTTGCCGATGCCATTGAGTCCGCTCTGATAGACAAAGTTAAAGGAAAGCTGCAAACCTCTCCCAAAACAGTCATCCTGCCCGGAGACGGACGCTATGCAATGTCTACCTTGGCAATGGGAGATGATGATTTCATCGTGACCAAGCAGGTCACATTGTGTCCGCAAAATCCGGCGAGGGGATTTCCCGCAATCAACGGTGCAATCATGGTTATGGATGCACAAACCGGACGACTTCGCGCGGTCTTGGGAGCGAATTGGATTACGGCAATCAGAACTGCTGCCCTGTCAGTGGTGGCAGCGCGTAGGCTTGCTGACCCTCATGCCGAGACCGTGGCTTTTGTGGGCGCGGGGGTGCAAGCTCACTCCCATCTTGCTGCGTTTTCAGAACTTTTTTCATTGAAACGAATCCGCGTGTTCGGGCGAGGCAAAGAGAATGTCGACAAATTTTGTCGTTATGCTCGAGGACTGGGGCTGGAAGCTGAATCGTGCACTAATGCCAAAGACGCTTTGTGTGATGCCGATCTTATAGTGACATCGATAACTTTGGACTACTCTATCGAACCCTTCTTAGATGGCCGATGGCTGAAACCGACCGCCTTTGCGGCGATAACAGATATCTGCATTCCATGGATGCCAGCAGGCATGGCTGCCTTCGAAACGGTGATAGTCGACGACCGACAACAGGAACTGGAAAGCGACAAGCCGATGTTGCCATACGAGCAAATTGCTGGCGATTTGGGGGAATTGGTCACTGGGAAAGTCGATATCCGAGCGCGCAATAAACCGGCGGCATTTGCTTTCAGAGGAATTTCATTGGGCGATTATGCTGCTTCGGTTCTCGCGGTACGCCGGGCCGCCGACATACCCGTGAAATGAGGCCAAAGACATAAAATGTGCTTTAGAATTAGAAGTCGAAATGGTTGCTTTTGGGCGCCAAGCCGTCAATTACGTCACATACGGAACAACCTTGCCCCTCAGATCGCTTTCTCCGCCCCCAAACAATCGGTTGAACCTCCCCGCACCCCCTCCTATCGTGCGCGCAAAGACCTTTTGTTCAGGACGATCCCATGGCCCAGCAAACCCCACCCTCCATGTCTCCGCAGGATTGCCTCGTGGCGATCATGGTCGCGATCTCGGCATCGGACGAGACCATCCGCACAGCCGAATTGGTCAAGATAGAAGGGGCGGTCAACATGCTGCCCGTGTTTGCGGGCTATGACATCGACCGTATCCGCGTCGTTTCACAGGTTGTGTTCGACCTGTTCGAACAGGAAGAAGGTCTGGATGCGCTGTTCGGTCTGATCCGCGACAGCCTGCCCGAGCGACTCAATGAGACCGCCTATGCGCTGGCCTGTGATGTGGCTGCCGCAGATGGTTCTCTGGCCGAGACGGAATTGCGCCTGCTGGAAGAAATCCGGCACGAGCTGGACATCGACCGCCTTCACGCCGCCGCCATCGAGCGCGGCGCGCGGGCACGCCACACGACCTGAGGCTAGCTTCCGCTCAGCGTTCCCCAGCGCGCGATCAACGCGCGCTGCAATCTGCGTGACCTGTTGTTCCAACCGCGCGCACCCGGGGGTCGTTCGCGCTGTGCACGCGGGATGGTAGAGCGGTGATCAACATCTGCGGTAAATATAGCAAAGGCCAGTTCTGACCCGTCCGGCGTGGTAATGAATCCGCCCAGACCGGACACAAAGTTCAGCGTCCCTGTCTTTGCATCCACCTTGATCGGATGGTCTTTTACGGGTCGTCCCTGACTGTCCAGAAGCCTGTAATCCTTGAGCAAGGGCCGCAGCATCCCATCCTTCTGCGCGGCCACCAACGCTCTGACCAGGTCCCCCGGCGCCATGCGCGACTTATCTCCAAGACCCGAGTGATCGACCATGGCGATGCCTGTCACACCGAAGGTTTCGGCCGCCCAGCGGTTCATTTCGGCGGCAGACTCCGTCAGGTTTTGCGGCTTCGCACCGCGCGCTATCGAAGCAGCCAACCCAACCATCTCAGCAGTGATATTGGTCGAGAATTTCAGCATCCCACGCAGGATGCTCTCCAGCGGGTCGCTGAGATGCACGACAAGCTCAGTTCCCTGCGGCGCTTCCCGCGTAACCTGAACGCGGCCAAGCACGATGCCGTTAGATCGCGCCAGCGTCCGGAACACATCGCCCGTGTACAGCGCCGGTTTGCGCACAGGCAACCAACGCGCGCCACCATTGCCCAGCGCGCTTCGGGCGACGGTCCAGCGATCCTGCCTCGCGCTGGGCTGATAGGTATAGATCGGGCCCTTGCGATTTTCGAGCGTCATGGCCGCCATATCAACCGCAGGCGCATACCGGGCGCTGCGCGCATCCATAGTGACGTCGTATTTTGTACCCGCCCGCTTCCATTCAAAGTGCACGCGGTTGAAATTCAGAGCCATCCCGCTGATCGCCGGACTGTATCCCAGATGATCGGGCTGGCCTGCGTCAATGCTGAACACGTAAGGCAGCGCCCCATCGTAGACCTTGAACGCCCCACGAACTTCGATGATCCCGGCCTCGCGCAGATTGGCCGCCATTGTAGCCAGCGCATCCGTATCCAACAGCGGGTCGCCGCCACCAGCCAGTATCAGGTCTCCTTTCAGAACTCCGTTCTCGACGGGCCCATCAGCCAGCAGCCGTGTCTGAAAGCGATGATCAGGCCCCAGAACATCCAGCGCATACATCGCAGTCAAGGCCTTGGCGACACTGGCCGGAGGCAATCCGCGATCTCCGCCAAAGGCCTCAAGCTCAGTCCCGGTATTGATGTCGGCCACAGCAAAGACGACCTCGCCGCGCAGCCCGGCATTGCGGATCAACCGTTCTGCACCACTTGTCTTCGGGCCGCGTAACTGGGGACGCAAAGACACCAGCGGCGCGTCGGCCAGTGCTGCGGATGGAGCTACAACGGCCCCAAGACCCATCAGAAACTTTCGTCGTGAAAACCGTTCGACCATAGGGTAAATAAAATCCCAGAGCTTAAATCCAGACAATCACAGGATTAAGATTATGCGCAGAGGGGAGTCATTCCGGCAACACCCCATCGGCCCAGATGCCGCGATTGCGAAGATCAGTTGAACTGACGTCAACCATCGGCACGTTCACAAAACACCACGCCGGAGCCTGAGCACGCCCCAACAAATGCCTTGCCTGTCCGTCGATCCGGTATTTTGCGTAGAGGCGGGCGGCAGGCGACATCCGGGCCGAAATCCGATCCCCCGGACGCGCAACCACTCCTACAGGTACGCTGTTGATGATCTGTCGCCAGTTTTTCCAACGATGAAACTGCGCCAGATTGTCGGCGCCCATCAGCCACACGAACCGCACCCGCGGGTAAAGCCGTCTGAGTGCGGCCAGCGTATCCGCCGTCGCCCGCGTCCCCGTCAGCGCCTCGATATCCGTGACCTCGACCCGCGGATGACCCATCACCGCTCGCGCCGCCCTTACCCGCCGCTGTAGCGGCGCAGGCCCGCGTTCCTTCAGCGGATTGCCAGGGGACACCAGCCACCACACCCGATCCAGCCCAAAAGCCTTCATCGCCTCGCGCGTGACATGCACATGGCCCTGATGCGGCGGATCAAAAGACCCCCCGAACAACCCCACGACCTGCCCGGGCCGCGCATATGGGATTTGGAAACGCTCCATCCCTTGCTGATGTTCAGAACTGCGCTTGGTTGTCAATCAACCGGCTGCACCAGATCGCCCAGCGCAACCCGCCCGGGCCGCACCACTTCAGCACACCACCCGCCATGCCCCCGCACGGCAGAATAGCCCCCCTTGCCCAAAGCCTCTTCCATCCGGCTGCAGGGTGCACAGATCACGGTGAACCGCAAAACCGCCTCTCCCACCTGCACCTCCCGCCCCTTGAGCGCCGCCAGATTGACCCCCGAAACCACCAGATTGCGCCGCAGGGCCTCCGGCGCAACCGACCCTCGCCCCAGATAAGAGCCAATCGCCGCCAGATGCTCGTACTGGATCAATGTCACCGCCCGCTTACCCGCACGACCGCGGTCGCCTTCCACGCCATCTGCGGAGATGATGCTTGTTCCAACAGCTTGCATCTGCACCCGCCGTTCAGGTCGCACTCCGATCCATTCGACCCGCCCCGGTTGTGCCCAACCTGCGATCAACTCTGCCAGCTCAGACAAATTCTTCTCCTTTCGCGATACAACAGATTTAGACGGCTCCTCGCGCCACCAAGAAGCACAAAACCACCAGCTTGCCCCGCCCGCCTCGCTCGGATATCCAGCGTTTTAACTCAATTTCCCCGACCCAGAGGACGCGACATGGCCGCCTATCAATATGTCTACCACATGCAGGGTGTCTCAAAGACCTATCCCGGTGGCAAGAAGTGCTTTGAAAACATCCACCTCAGCTTTCTGCCCGGCGTGAAAATCGGTGTCGTCGGCGTCAACGGTGCCGGTAAATCGACCCTGATGAAGATCATGGCGGGCCTCGACAAGGATTTCACGGGCGAGGCTTGGGCCGCCGAAGGTGCCAAGGTCGGCTATTTGCCACAGGAACCAAAGCTGGACGAAATCCTGACCGTGCGTGAAAACGTCATGCTGGGTGTGGCGGAAAAGAAGGCGATCCTCGACCGCTATAACGAACTGGCGATGAACTACTCGGATGAGACCGCCGACGAAATGGCCAAGCTGCAGGACGAAATTGACAGCCAGAACCTCTGGGACCTCGACAGCCAGATCGACGTCAGCATGGAGGCGCTGCGCTGCCCGCCGGACGATGCCAACATCGCCAACCTCTCGGGCGGTGAGAAACGCCGCGTGGCGCTCTGCAAGCTGCTGCTCGAAGCGCCCGACATGCTGCTCTTGGACGAACCGACCAACCACCTGGACGCCGAAACCATCGCCTGGTTGCAACAGCACCTGATCGACTACAAGGGCACCATCCTGATCGTCACCCACGACCGCTATTTCCTGGATGACATCACCGGCTGGATCCTCGAACTCGACCGTGGGCGTGGCATTCCGTACGAGGGCAACTACTCTGCCTGGCTGGAACAAAAAGCCAAACGGCTCGAACAGGAAGCCCGCGAGGACAAGTCCAAGCAGAAAACCCTGCAGCGCGAATTGGAATGGATGCGTCAGGGCCAGAAGGCCCGTCAGGCCAAATCCAAGGCCCGGATCAACGCCTATAACGAACTGGCCGAGCAGTCCGAACGCGAAAAGCTGACGCGCGCCCAGATCGTCATCCCCAACGGCCAGCGCCTCGGCGGCAAGGTGATCGAGGTCGAGGGCCTGTCGAAACACATGGGCGACAAGCAACTGATCGAAGGGCTGGACTTTGCCCTGCCCCCCGGCGGCATTGTCGGCGTCATCGGCCCCAACGGTGCCGGTAAATCGACCCTGTTCAAGATGCTCACCGGTCAGGAACAACCCGACAGCGGCACCATCACGCTGGGCGACACGGTCGAACTGTCCTATGTCGACCAGTCCCGCGACGACCTTGCCGACAATGACACCGTGTGGGAGGCGATCACCGGCGGCGCCGAGATCATCCAGCTGGGCGACGCGCAGGTCAATTCCCGCGCCTATTGCTCGTCCTTCAACTTCAAGGGCGGTGACCAGCAGAAGAAAGTCTCGCTGCTATCCGGCGGTGAGCGTAACCGCGTCCACATGGCCCGCCTGCTGAAAGAGGGCGGCAACGTCCTGCTGCTCGACGAACCGACCAACGATCTGGACGTCGAAACCCTCCGCGCGCTGGAAGACGCCCTGGTCGATTTCGCCGGCTGCGCCGTGGTCATCTCACACGACCGCTTCTTCCTGGACCGGATTTGTACGCATATTCTGGCCTTCGAAGGCGATGCCCATGTGGAATGGTTCGAGGGCAACTTCGAAGACTACGAAGAGGACAAGAAGCGCCGCCTAGGCCCGGACGCGCTGGAGCCAAAGCGGTTGAAGCATAAGAAGTTTGCGCGGTGATAGATTGGGGGACCATCGCTGGAGCAGTGGGCCTTGGCTCAGGACGTTTTGAAATTCGACTATAGATACCAATAGATAGGCCATGCACATTCTAAGAACGGGATGCATCCTTTTACTTTCGTCAGGTTCAGTTGCAGCCGATCCTCTCAACGCTGCAGCGCAAGAGAAATATGTGCTTTACTTGTCAAGAGATGACATGACGTCGGCACAGAACCGAATTCTTGCCGAATGTATGGTTGGGAAGCTCACAACGATGGGCAAGGAATTCCTATTGCTGGCCAGATCGGAGCGCGATGCAAAGATTGCTATGCTCGCTGCTGGGCATAACCCGATTCATGATGACTGTATTTCAGAAGCACTTGCTGACGCTCCGTAAGATGAATGACAACAAACGTAGGATGGGGCTCCACCCCATCACTCATTCAACGATCATACCCGAACATCCGAGTTATCAGTTCTCGTGCGCCAAACCAATTCCAACCTCTCAAATGACGGGGTGAAACCCAATCCTAGGGTTCACCGGCCTTTCCTGAGGTAACACCACAACTCCATTTCAGATCAACCCGACCCACGCGGATTTCACCTCAAGAGCCGCCCAAAGAGGCGACTTCAAATTCCCATGACAAGTCACGCGTAATTGCTTAGGATCAAAGGTCAAACTTGCTGCGAACTAAGCTGGGTGGCCTTGTGGAGCAACTGACTTTCACGTTTGAGATGGGTGTGGTGTGCGCCCTGTTGGCTTTTACCGTTTTCCTGTTTGTCTCGGAAATTGTCCGCATCGACCTCTCTGCCATTCTGGTTCTGGTTTTGATCGGGTTGCTCAGCTATGCGCCCGGTCTGGGAAATCTGGCGGACGTGCCGCATCTGTTTGACGGCTTTGCCTCGAACGCCGTGATCTCGATCATCGCGGTGATGATCGTGGGGGCCGGTCTGGACAAGACCGGGATCATGAACAAGGTCGCGGCAGTCATTTTGAAATATGGCGGCAAGGCCGAAAACCGGGTGTTGCCCATCGTGTCCGGAACCGTCGGCGTCATTTCGTCTTTCATGCAGAACGTGGGGGCCGCTGCGCTTTTCCTGCCTGTCGTCAGCCGAATTTCATCCCGATCCGGTATTCCATTGTCGCGGTTGCTGATGCCTATGGGGTTCTGCGCCATTCTGGGGGGCACCATGACCATGGTCGGGTCCTCTCCGCTGATCCTGCTGAACGATTTGATCCTGACGGCCAATAACGGTTTGCCCGAGGAACAGAAAATGCAACCCTTTGGGCTGTTTTCCGTCACACCGATCGGTGCGGTTCTGATCCTGACAGGTATCGCCTATTTTCTGCTGCTGGGCGGGTGGGTTCTGCCCGGCGAAACGGGGCAGGACAGTACGGGCACCGGACAAGGCACGCAAGAATATCTGCAGCGCGTCTATGGCCTGAAGGCGGATGTGTTTGAGGTCGTGGTGCCCGCGGAAAGCCCTCTGGTCGGGCAAATCCTGGCTGACATCAATTTCGAGAATCATCTGTATATCATCTCGACCTTCTATCGCGGCAAGACATCCATGGTTCAGGTTCTCACGGCGGAAATTGCCGCCCCGTGCCGCCTTGCCATTGTCGGCCGTCGCTGGGTTGTCGAAGAGTTCGCGCAGAAATACGGACTGACCGTCTTGCCCGATCTGGACGTGTTCGTCGAAGAATTCGCGCCAACCAATGCGGGCATTGCCGAGGTGGTCGTAACACCGGACAGCAAGTTGATCGGCAAATGCCCGCGTGAGCTTTTGTTTCGCAAAACCTACGGTATGTCGTTGCTGGCCATTCATCGGGGTGAAGAAACGCTGAGCCACGTGGAAACGGAAGATCACGAATCCACTCAGATTGGCCTTGAGGAGTTCCACGCTGGCGACATGCTTGTGGCGCATACACGCTGGGACAACCTGATGCGGATCAAGCGGGATCCGGATTTCGTGGTCGTCACTTCGGACTTCCCTCAAGACGAATTGCGGCCGCAAAAAGTCGGATGGGCGCTGGCGTTTTTTGCCATTTCCCTGTCGATGATCCTGTTCACCGATATCCGCCTGTCGCTTTGCCTGCTGACCGGTGCCGCCGGGATGATGCTGAGTCGTGTCCTCAGCGTGGATGAGGCCTATCGCGCCGTAGGCTGGAACACCGTGTTTCTGCTGGCTTGTCTGATCCCGCTGGGCCAGGCAGTTCAGAACACCGGAACAGCCGCATGGATAGCGCAACAGATCATGCTCATTCTGGATGGCTGGCCGATCTGGTCGCTTCAGGCCGGAGTGGCGATTCTGGCAACGGCATTCTCGCTGGTAATGTCAAACGTGGGGGCCACGGTTCTGCTTGTTCCGCTGGCCGTATCCATCGCGGTCGCCGCCGGAGCCAACCCGGCCCTGTTCGCTCTGACCGTCGCGATTTCCACATCGAACAGCTTTATCATTCCAACCCATCAGGTGAATGCGTTGATCATGGGACCGGCCGGATACAAGGTTACGGATTTTGTTCGATCGGGCGGAGTGATGACCGTTCTGTTTTTGGTCGTATCGCTGGTGATGCTGAATTTGATCTTTTGACAATCAAAGGCCCGCCTGACGCTCTGCAGACGTCTCAGTAGGCTGTCCCCTGCGGCCTCGCGCTAAAGAATGTCCCAGTCATCCTCATGCGCGACCTCTCCGATCGCCATCCATGTTACCCGAATGCGCGCAATCCTGCTGTCGGACCACGTGCGGAACACTGCGCTAAACCCCTCGAGCGTGACCTCCTCGGCCTTTACCTCGGCCCGCAAAGCGGTGGATGTGTCCACGTCCCATAGCGAAATGCCGATCTGGACAACGGGTGTGGTTCGAAATGGTTGACAGAAGCGTATCGCCGCACGACGTTCGCGCGGGCCTTCGCCTGTCCACATATCGCCACCATCGGCAAACTCGGAAAACAGAACTTCTTCACCTTGGTCGATACCAATGGGATGGGTGGCAAATGTCTTCATCAGCTATCTTTATTATTGAATTTCCGCTTCTTACCGCACGCGTCTGTCAAAATCACGACAAAAAAACGGCCCCGCATTGCAGGGCCGTTTCAAATTGAATGAGCTGAACCTTTACAGGCTCATATGCGTTCCAAGGGCTTCCATATCGGCCAGCAGCTTGGCAGCGTCATCGACGATGGTCTGATCGTCACCGGCCTTTGCGGCCTCGTGCGAGGCGCGGGCCTCGGCGATCAGGTCATCCAGATGCGACCGGGTCACTTCGGCAACCGGAATGGCCTTTTCAGCCAGAACCGACAGACCGTCGCCGTTGATCTGGGCAAACCCGCCGGTGACCAGGTATTCGCTGGCTCCTGCGGGTGCCTCAACCTTCAGCAGACCGGGGCGCAGCGTGGTGATGGTGGGGGCATGGTCGGGCATCGCCGTCATGTCCCCGTCCGCGCCAGGAATCTGGACCGCGGTGGCCTCAAGCGAAGCAAGGCTCCGCTCGGGGCTGACGAGGTCGAATTGCATCGTGTTTGCCATCAGGGATACTCCTTAGGCGGCTTCTGCGGCCATCTTTTCCGCTTTGGCGATCACTTCGTCGATGCCGCCAACCATCAGGAAGGCCGCTTCGGGCAGGTGATCGTATTCGCCAGCCACAACCGCTTTGAACGAGGCGATGGTCACGTCCAGAGGAACCTGAACGCCCGGCGAACCGGTGAAGACCTCGGCAACGTCGAACGGCTGCGACAGGAAGCGTTCGATCTTACGGGCACGGGCCACGGTCAGTTTGTCTTCTTCCGACAGTTCGTCCATGCCGAGGATGGCGATGATGTCCTGCAGCGACTTGTAGCGCTGGAGGATCTGCTGAACGTCAGTCGCAACGCCGTAGTGCTCTTCGCCCACGATTGCGGGGTCCAGCAGACGCGAGGACGAGTCGAGCGGGTCAACAGCCGGGTAGATACCCTTTTCCGAGATCGCACGGTTCAGAACGGTGGTCGCATCCAGGTGCGCAAACGAGGTTGCCGGCGCGGGGTCGGTCAAGTCGTCCGCAGGAACATAAATGGCCTGCACCGAGGTGATCGAACCCGACTTGGTCGAGGTGATGCGTTCCTGCAGGGCGCCCATGTCGGTGGCCAGTGTCGGCTGGTAGCCCACCGCCGAAGGAATACGACCCAGCAGAGCCGAAACCTCGGAACCCGCCTGCGTAAAGCGGAAGATGTTGTCGACGAAGAACAGAACGTCGGTACCGGACTGGTCGCGGAACTGCTCGGCCAGGGTCAGACCGGTCAGAGCAACACGCGCACGCGCTCCCGGAGGTTCGTTCATCTGACCGTAAACCAGCGCAACCTGAGATTCCGACAGATTGTCGGGCTTGATCACGTTCGATTCGATCATCTCGTGATACAGGTCGTTGCCTTCACGGGTCCGTTCACCAACACCCGCGAACACCGAGAAGCCCGAGTGCACTTTTGCGATGTTGTTGATCAGTTCCATGATCAGAACGGTTTTACCAACGCCCGCACCGCCGAACAGACCGATTTTACCGCCTTTGGCGTAGGGGGCCAGCAGGTCAACAACCTTGATGCCGGTGACCAGAATTTCCGACTCGGTCGACTGTTCGTCGAACTCGGGCGCGGGCTGGTGGATGGCACGGGCCTCAGACGCTTCAACGGGGCCTTTTTCGTCGATCGGCTCGCCGACCACGTTCAGGATGCGGCCCAGCGTGGCGTTACCCACCGGAACCGAGATCGGAGAACCGGTGTCGGTGACTGCCTCGCCACGGACCAGACCTTCGGTCGCGTCCATCGCGATGGTGCGGACGGTGTTTTCACCCAGGTGCTGAGCAACTTCCAACACCAGGCGCTTGCCGTTGTTGGTGGTTTCCAGCGCGTTCAGAATTTCAGGCAGCTGATCTTCGAAGTGCACGTCGACGACGGCCCCGATGATCTGTGTGACTTTGCCTTTTGCATTCGCCATGTTTCGTCTCCGGTATGTCTCTACAGCGCTTCGGCGCCGGAAATAATTTCAATCAGCTCGTTGGTGATCACGGCCTGACGCGAGCGGTTGAACTGGATCGTCAGCTTGTCGATCATCTCACCCGCGTTGCGTGTCGCGTTGTCCATTGCGGACATCCGCGCACCCTGTTCAGACGCTCCGTTTTCGAGCAGAGCCGAGAAGATCGCGGTTGCAACCCCCTTGGGCAGCAGGTCGGCCAGAATGGCCTCTTCGCTGGGCTCGTAGTCGAACACGGCACCGCTGTCGTCACCTGTCGCTTCGTCCTCGAACGAGGCCGGGATGACCTGCTGTGCCGTCGGGATCTGCGTCACGACGTTGACGAACTTCGAGTAGAAGATCGTGGCAACGTCGAACTCACCCCCGTCAAAGCGGGACAGGACGTCCTTGGCGATGTCTTGCGCATTGGTGTACCCGATACGCTTGACCTCGCTCAGGTCGACATGTCCAATGAACAGATCGCCCAAATCGCGCTTGAGCGCGTCACGGCCTTTTTTGCCGACAGTCAGGATCTTGACCGTCTTGCCTTTGCCGCGCAGCTCTTCCGCCTTTTGACGGGCGAGCTTGGCGATGTTCGAGTTGAAGCCGCCACACAGGCCGCGTTCAGCTGTCATGACAACCAGCAGATGGACATCATCGCTGCCCGTACCCCGGAGCAGCTTGGGGGCGCTGTCGCTGCCCCCGACCGACGCCGCCAGCCCCGCCATCACGGCATTGAACCGCTCGGCATAGGGGCGTGAGGCTTCGGCAGATTCCTGGGCGCGGCGCAGTTTTGCGGCCGCGACCATCTGCATGGCCTTGGTGATCTTGCGGGTCGATTTGACCGACTCGATCCTGTTTTTAAGGTCCTTCAGACTAGGCATCGGAACCCCCTATCAAGCAAAGGTCGCGGCGTATTCGTCGATCGCTGCCTTGATCTTGTCTGCCGCGTCACCTTTGACCTTGGGATCTTCGTCGGTGATCCACTTCAGCAGGTCAGCATGCTTGCCGCGCAGGTGCGACAGCAGACCGGCCTCATAGCGGCCAACATCCGATACGTCGATCTTGTCGAGGTAACCGTTGGTGCCCGCGAAGATGACGCAGACGATTTCGGCGTTGGTCAGCGGCGAGTACTGCGGCTGTTTCATCAGCTCGGTCAGACGCGCACCACGGTTCAGCAGCTGCTGGGTGGCGGCGTCGAGGTCGGAACCGAACTGCGCAAAGGCCGCCATTTCGCGGTACTGAGCAAGCTCCAACTTAACCGGACCCGCAACCGATTTCATCGCATCGGTCTGAGCCGACGAGCCCACACGCGAAACCGACAGACCGGTGTTCACAGCAGGACGGATGCCCTGATAGAACAGTTCGGTTTCGAGGAAGATCTGACCGTCGGTGATCGAGATCACGTTGGTCGGAATAAACGCCGAAACGTCACCACCCTGCGTTTCGATAACCGGCAGAGCGGTCAGCGAGCCTGCACCGAAATCTTCGTTCAGCTTCGCCGAACGCTCCAGCAGGCGCGAGTGGAGGTAGAAAACGTCACCCGGATAAGCTTCACGTCCGGGCGGACGGCGCAGCAGCAGGGACATCTGACGATAGGACACGGCCTGTTTCGACAGGTCATCATAGATAATCAGCGCGTGACGGCCATTGTCACGGAAGTATTCCGCCATTGCGGTCGCCGAGTAAGGCGCCAGGAACTGCATTGGCGCCGGGTCGGACGCGGTCGCGGCCACAACGATCGAGTATTCAATCGCACCGGATTCTTCCAGTTTCTTCACCAGCTGCGCAACGGTCGAACGCTTTTGACCAACGGCCACGTAGATGCAGTACAGTTTCTTCGACTCGTCGTCGCCTGCCGCGTCGTTGTAGGTTTTCTGGTTCAGGATGGTGTCCAGCGCCACAGCGGTTTTACCGGTCTGACGGTCACCAATGATCAGTTCCCGCTGGCCACGGCCAATCGGGATCATCGCGTCAACCGATTTCAGGCCGGTTGCCATCGGCTCGTGCACCGATTTACGCGGGATGATGCCAGGGGCTTTTACGTCAGCAACGCCACGCTTGGATGCATTGATCGGGCCTTTGCCGTCCAGCGGGTTGCCCAAACCGTCAACAACGCGGCCCAGCAGCTCGTCACCGATCGGAACGTCCACGATCGAGTTGGTGCGCTTAACAGTGTCACCTTCTTTGATGTCACGGTCGGAACCGAAGATAACGACACCCACGTTGTCGCTTTCCAGGTTCAGCGCCATGCCCATGATGCCACCGGGGAATTCGACCATCTCACCCGCTTGCACGTTGTCCAGGCCGTATACACGGGCAATCCCGTCACCGACGCTCAGCACGCGGCCGATCTCGGCCACTTCGGCTTCCTGACCAAAATTCTTGATCTGGTCCTTCAGGATTGCAGAAATCTCTGCAGCTTGGATTCCCATTTATCCGACCTCTTTCATTGCATTCTGTAGGGAGTTCAGCTTCGAACGGATCGAGCTATCGATCATTTTCGAGCCCACTTTAACGACAAGACCGCCAATGAGGCTTTCATCCACGGTCGCATTGATTGTCACGGTCTTGCCCACACGCTCGGACAGCGTTTTGGACAGTTTATCCAGTTGGGTCTTGGTCAGCGCCTTGGCCGAGGCAACATCGGCGGTCACTTCGCCACGCTCTTCAGCCAGCATGTCGCGCAGAACCTGCACCAGCTGCGGCACCACAAACAGGCGGCGTTTCTGCGCCATCAGACCCAGCGTGTTGCGCAGGATGGCGTTCAGGCCCATCTTGTCAGCAACTGCGGTGATTGCGCCCTCTTGTTCGGCGCGCGAAACCAGAGGCGAAGCGATCAGGTCGCGCAGCTCGGCGCTGTCGCCCAATGCTGCTGCCAGATCGTTGATTCCGGTTTCCAGACCTGCAAGGTCATTATTCTCTTTCGCGATCTCGAAGATCGCCGTGGCATAGCGCTCGGCTATGCCTGTGGAAATCGAAGCTGGTTCGGACACGTCCACCCTTCCGATATTTGAGGCCCCGATTTTGAGTAGCGGCCGCTACCTTGGGGCGTGAGGAAACCCCGTCCATAAAGGGCGGGGATCAAAATCACCGGGGATGTAGCAGAGGTATTCCAACCTAGCAATACGCTATAGCGGTAACATACTTATCCACAAACCGTTAACTTTCAGACAGTTACATCAAGTGCGACCCTTTGGACCGGTTGGCTCAGTTGAAAAATGTTACGAATATGCAGGTTTTTGCGATTCCTGTGACTTTTTTCCCGCAATTCGCGCGCGCCAAAAGGCCCAATTGTCAGGCAGGTTTCAGCAATCCATCCAGCGCCTTTATGGGTCGCCTGGACTTATCCTTCGTAACGCTGCCGCTTGGGGGGCGAATATGTTTGCTGACCTCAACCATCAGAACGCCACCCGCCATAACGGTTGGCACCCGCTGTCCGGTTTTTTCGATCAGATTACCCGATTTCAGCCAGAAGCGGCGAAAGGAAGGTGGCATGTAAAGGGCCGAGCAATGGCCCTCGGGCAGGAAATGGTGCGCGCGAAGCTGGTTCTCCAATTGCGATGCCGAATACGGCCGCCCGAACCCGAATGGTGTGCGGTCCGAGCGTGACCAAAGACCGGCCCGGTTGGGCACCACGAACAGCGCCTTGCCGCCCGGCCCCAGCACCCGCCAGCATTCTTCCAGCACCTTGCTGGGCCGCTCTGACGTCTCAAGCCCGTGCATCACGACCAGCTTGTCCACATGACCGGTTTCGATCGGCCAGAGTGTCTCTTCCGTCAGGACCGACACATTTGGCATTCCTGCAGGCCAGGGCATCACACCCTGCGGCCCCGGCATCAAACCAATCACCCGGCGCGCATCTGCGAGGAAAGGGCGCAACAGGGGCACCGCAAATCCGAATCCAGCCACGGTCTGCCCTTTTGCCTCGGGCCACAGCTCGATCAACCGGCCCCGGATCGCCGCCTGCGCCGCACGTCCCAACGTGCTGCGATAGTAGAAATTCCTCAGATCCTGCACATCAAGATGCATTGCGGACACCCGGTCAATCGGCTTAGCTGAGCGCAGTCTAGCAACGAAAGGGCAAAAGACCATGCCTCTTGAGATCGTCACCATTCCTTGTCTCAGCGATAACTACGCTTTTCTGGCGCATGACGCCGAAAGCGGCAATACCGCATTGATCGACGCACCCGAAGCGGGGCCCATCCTGTCTGAACTGGATAGACGCGGCTGGAACCTGTCGCATGTGCTGCTGACGCATCATCATTGGGATCATGTGGATGGGTTGGCGGGTATTCTTGAGAAGCACAACGCACAGGTAATCGGTGCCGCCGCCGACGCGCACCGCCTGCCGCAACTGGACCTGAAAGTGAATGACGGTGACAGCTTCGCGTTTGGAGGTGAGAAGGTCGAGATCATGGATGTCTCGGGACACACGGTTGGGCACATCGCTTTTTATATGCCGCAAAGCGCGGCTGTGTTTACGGCCGACAGTCTGATGGCGTTGGGCTGCGGACGTTTGTTTGAAGGGACCGCACCGCAAATGTGGGCCTCGCTCAGCAAGCTGGCGGCCCTGCCGGACGAAACAATCGTCTGTTCCGGTCACGAATATACGCAATCAAACGCCAAATTCGCCGTCACCATCGATCCGGATAACCCGGCACTGAAAGACCGTGTGGCCGATATCGAACGCGCCCGCGCCACAGGCGAACCCACTGTGCCCTCGACTCTTGCCTTAGAGAAAGCCACAAACCCCTTTCTCCGTGCGGCTGATCCGGCGATTCAGGCGCAACTGGACATGGAAAACGCTGACCCGGCGGAAGTTTTTGCTGAGATCAGAGGTCGAAAAGACCGATTCTAATGCATAATTTCCCCTCCTCACGGCCACGGTCACAGGAAATTAGACTGTCAAGTGCAAGAAAACCCTTGAAGCCGGGCCACGATCAACCAAACTCTAATGGTATGAGGACATGGTTGGGATGGGGATCCGGCCTACAGCCCGCCCCCTTCTGACCCAAGACAGAGGAGCACCCGCGTGCCTTCATTCTCGAGCACATTGGAACAAGCCATTCACGCGGCCCTGGCGGCTGCGAACGAACGGCGGCACGAATTCGCAACGCTGGAACATCTGCTGCTGGCGCTGCTGGAAGAGCCGGACGCCATCCGTGTCATGAAGGCCTGCAGCGTCGATCTGGATGAGCTGCGCAGCACTCTGGTCGAGTTCATTGACGAGGATTTGTCAAACCTTGTCACCGATATCGACGGGTCCGAAGCTGTCCCGACCGCCGCGTTCCAGCGTGTGATTCAACGCGCCGCCATTCACGTCCAAAGCTCGGGCCGGACCGAGGTGACGGGGGCAAATGTTCTGGTGGCCATCTTCGCCGAACGCGAAAGCAATGCCGCTTATTTCCTGCAGGAACAGGATATGACCCGATATGACGCGGTGAATTTCATCGCCCATGGTGTCGCCAAAGACCCTGCTTATGGTGAAAACCGCTCGGTTTCCGGGGCCGATCAGGTCGAGGAGGAAACGCAGCCCAGCGCCGGCGAAGGCGAGCAAAAAGAAAGCGCGCTGGGCAAGTATTGCGTTGACCTGAACGCCAAGTCCCGCGCTGGTGATGTCGATCCGCTGATCGGACGCGCCGATGAGGTCGAGCGCTGTATTCAGGTGCTCTGCCGCCGCCGTAAGAACAACCCTCTTCTGGTAGGTGATCCAGGCGTTGGTAAAACCGCCATCGCCGAAGGTCTGGCGCACAAGATTGTCGCCGGTGAAGCGCCCGATGTTTTGTCCGAAACCACGATCTACTCGCTGGACATGGGCGCGCTGTTGGCCGGAACCCGCTATCGCGGCGATTTCGAAGAACGGCTGAAGGCGGTTGTGACCGAATTGGAGGATCACCCCGACGCGGTTCTGTTCATCGACGAGATTCACACCGTGATCGGTGCCGGTGCCACCTCGGGCGGCGCGATGGATGCGTCGAACCTGCTGAAACCTGCCCTGCAGGGCGGCAAGCTGCGCACCATGGGCTCGACCACGTATAAGGAGTTCCGCCAGCATTTCGAAAAAGACCGCGCACTGAGCCGCCGGTTCCAGAAGATTGACGTGAACGAACCTTCGGTCGAGGACAGCGTGAAAATCCTGCGCGGTCTGAAACCTTATTTCGAAGAGCATCATGCGATCAAATACACTGCGGACGCGATCAGGACTGCAGTGGAACTTTCAGCCCGCTATATCAACGATCGCAAGCTGCCGGACAAGGCCATCGACGTGATTGACGAGGCCGGTGCCGCGCAACATCTGCTGGCCGAAAGCAAGCGCCGCAAGACCATCGGCGTGAAAGAGATCGAGGCCGTCGTCGCCAAGATCGCACGCATCCCGCCGAAGAATGTCACCAAGGACGATGCCGAGGTTCTGAAAGACCTCGAAACCTCGCTGAAACGGGTGGTGTTCGGTCAGGATGATGCCATCGTGGCGCTCTCCAGCGCGATCAAATTGGCCCGTGCCGGTCTGCGCGAGCCTGAGAAACCCATCGGCAACTACTTGTTCGCGGGTCCAACCGGTGTAGGCAAAACCGAGGTGGCGAAACAACTTGCGGATACGCTGGGGGTGGAACTGCTGCGCTTCGACATGTCCGAATACATGGAAAAACATGCTGTTTCCCGCCTGATCGGCGCGCCTCCGGGCTATGTCGGGTTTGATCAGGGCGGTCTTCTGACCGATGGTGTCGATCAACACCCCCATTGCGTCCTGTTGTTGGACGAGATCGAGAAAGCGCATCCGGATGTGTTCAATATCCTGCTGCAGGTGATGGACCATGGCGAGCTGACCGATCACAACGGCCGCACGGTGAACTTCCGCAACGTGGTGCTGATCATGACCTCGAACGCGGGCGCGCAGGAACAGGCCAAAGCCGCCATCGGTTTTGCCCGCGACCGGCGCGAAGGTGAAGACACTGCCGCGATTGAGCGCACGTTCACGCCTGAATTCCGCAACCGTTTGGACGCTGTGATCTCATTCGCGCCGCTGCCGAAATCGGTCATTCTGCAGGTGGTCGAGAAGTTCGTTCTGCAGCTTGAAGCGCAACTGCTGGATCGCAACGTGACCATCGATCTCACGCCTAAGGCTGCCGAGTGGCTGGCCGATAAGGGCTATGATGACAAGATGGGTGCCCGTCCGCTTGGGCGCGTCATCCAGGAACACATCAAGAAGCCCCTCGCCGAGGAACTGTTGTTCGGCAAACTGGCCAAAGGCGGTGTAGTTCGCGTTTCGGTCAAGAAGGGTGAGTTGAACCTGGTTATCCTCGGCCCGGACCAACCGCGCATTCCAGGAGATAAACCGCCGCTGCTGACGGCAGACTAAATGCGCACCGCATTTGCGGCATTGATAACGCTCGCTGCCAGCCCGGCGGCGAGCGAATTCATACTGGAGCAGCCGGTAGATTGTGTTTTGGGTGACAGCTGCTTTATCCAAAACTACGTCGACCATGATGGCGGTTCAGGAGCGCAGGATTATCGCTGCGGTGCCTTGGTCTATGACGGGCACAAAGGGACAGATTTCGCATTGCCGACCCTGGCTGACATGCAGGCAGGCGTAAACGTATTGGCGGCAGTTTCAGGGACCGTTCTTGGTATCCGCGACGGCATGGAAGATACGGTCTTTTCCAGCGAACCCGCTGCTTCGGTACAAGGTCGGGAATGTGGCAATGGCGTTGTTATCGCAAGCCCGGATGGGTGGGAAACCCAATACTGCCACCTGAAAAAGGGATCCGTGCAGGTCAAAACAGGAGATAGTGTCTCCGCCGGAACAGTATTGGGGCAAATCGGGTTGAGCGGGAAAACCCAGTTCCCGCATCTACATCTTTCCGTGCGTAAAAACAGCATTCCCGTTGATCCATTTGCGCCCGACGGACCGCAAGCCTGCGCATCGCCGCAAACGACCCTCTGGGCTGATCCGATGACATATGCGCCGGGTGGTTTGATCTCTGCCGGGTTTACGTCGGACATCCCAAAATATTCCGCGATCAAAGCCGGGACCGCAGCGCAAGAAGTCTTTTCGGTCAAAGCGGGGGCGATTGTGCTATTTGGTTACGCGTTTGGCATCCAAAAAAACGACATCATGCGGATCGAGATTTTTGGCCCACAAGGCCAGGTCAGTTCGGATGACATCGTGTTCGAGAAAGACCAGGCGCAAGCCTTTCGCGCCACAGGGCGCAGGTTGTCTCAGCCGCAGTGGCCCGCAGGAACATATCGCGGAGAAATCACGCTGATCCGAGATGATGCCGCAATCAGCGCCAGATCGGTGACAGTTCCAGTACGGTGATCCTTACCGCTCTGTCAGTTTCAATTCGATACGGCGATTCTGCGCACGCGCTTCCGGCGTATCGTCCGGGTTGACCGGCTGGAATTCGCCAAACCCGTTTGCCGCCAGACGACTCGGCGGGATACCCAGCGCGTCGACCATGAAAAGAACGACCGACAACGCACGGCCCTGGCTTAACTCCCAATTGTCGCGATAGCGCCCTCCGCCGCCCAAGGGCACATTGTCGGTGTGGCCATCCACGCGGATGATCCAATTGAGACCCTCGGGAATTTCCGCCGCAACACCACGCAGGATATTGGCCACTTTCGCCACTTCCAACTGCCCTTCCGGGGACAAAATGGCGGAGCCTGTGTCAAACAGAACCTCCGAGGAAAATACAAATCGGTCGCCTTCGATCCGCACACCTTCCTGATCACCCAGTACATCGCGCAACCGTCCGAAAAATTCAGACCGGTAGCGTTGCAAATCTTCGGCCTGCGCGGTCAATTCTTCGTTCTGCCCGGCCAGAGCCTCGGCCTCGGCCTCAAGGCGGATGCGCTCGGCCTCTTCCAACAGGCGGCGGCGGCGCTCTTCCGAGGCCGCGCGGGCCAGCGCCGCGTTCAGGTCCTGACCCAAGGTCTGAATCTGAATCTCCGCCGCTTCATTGCGTTCTTCATAGTCATCCAGCAGTGCCTGCAGCGATCCCAATTGTCCGCGCAGGGCCGACATTTGCTGGTTAAGCAAAGCGGTTTGCCGCTGAGCTTCTGTAGACGTCTCCTGCTCGGAGGCCAGCGCCTGTTCGGCAACCGCCAGCAAAGCCGCACGTTCCGCAGCCAGAGACCTGAGCGCATGGGCATCTTCGGCCGCCTGCGTTTGCGCGGCAAGCGCGGCCTGCAGCTGTTCGCGCAACCCTTCAGCATTCAGCTCGCCAAATTGGCGTTCCAGTTCGGCTTTTGCGGCCTGTGCGGCGGCCAGAAGGGTCAGTGTCTCTTCCGCCTCTTGCCGTTGCGCCTCCAGTGCAAGCGTCATGGCGGTCAGCTCTGAATCCGCGTTCTGCAACCGGTCGCGCAAGGCTTCGGCGGCAGCAGCCTCAGCAAGGCGTGCGGCTTCCTCATCTGAAAGCTCCTGTTCCAGTTCCGTGATCAGTGTGGCCCGCGCTGCATCGCTGGCTTCAAGATCAGCGACCAACGCCTCAAGCGCCTCGCGACGTGCGGCGGCCAGACGTGCGGCTTCTGCCTGTGCGTCGATTTCCTGACGGCTTTGGGCCAGTGCCAGATTCAGGGCATCTTGCTCGGACAGCAGGTCTTGCTGTTCGGACAGCAAATTGTCGCGCTGACTTTCCAACGCGGCAATCTCGCCACGCGCGCGATCCTGATCCGCAAGCAGCGCGGCAACCTGCGCCTCAAAATCGGTGATCTGTGTTTCGGCCTGCGCCAGATCATCCTCGACCTGTGTCAGCGTCGTATTCAATGCGCCCAATCGCGCCTGAAGGCGGCTGTTTTCACGCTCTTCCAACCCAAGCGCACCGGCCAGCGCGGCAATCTCGTCCGACAAGGCAGTCAACTCATCTTCTTGTCCCGAGATGGTTTCTCGCAACACGAATTGCACGACCATGAAGATGGTCAGCACAAAGGTCAGCACCATCAAAAGACCCGTCATCGCGTCCACGAAGCCGGGCCAGACCGAACCCGAGAACCGCTGACCGGTGCGACGGGACAGGGCCATGGCTTAGTCCCCCTCGGACGGGCTGCGAACCGCGCCGCGCGGCAGGGTCAGGGCCTTGACCAGCAGTTCGAAATCCTTGCGCAGCTCGTTCATGCTGTCCTGACGACCGGCTGATATCTCTTCGAGGATCCGCAGCAATTGCACGTCCATCGATCGAAGACGCATCCGGCTTTCGGCATCGATCCCTTCGCCCGCGCCATGGTCGCGCATGTGGTCCAGCAATGCATCCTGCCCCAGCGCCACGCGTTCAAGGGCGGCGGTCACACCTTCGGACTGCGCCTGCCGCATGTTCATTTCACTGATCGCATCCACAAGCTGCCCCAGCTTGCCGGACATCTCGGCGCGGTTCAGTTCCTGCGCGGTGAACATGTCCTGCAGCGCATCCATCTGCTCGGCCATGGTGTCCAGCACAGGCGTCAACACGGCCAGTTCCGCGCTGCCTTCTTCACCGCCCGCAAACCCGACACGGGTGATCGAGGATAGCCATTCCTCCAGTTCGCGATAAAAGCGGTTCTGCCCGTGCCCTGCGAACAGTTCCAGCAGGCCCACAACCAACGACCCGGCCAGACCCAGCAAAGACGAACCGAACGCAACGCCCATACCTTGCAACTGCGATTCCAGCCCGGTCATCAGCCGGTTGAACACAGCCAGACCTTCCTCACCTTCCTGAGGGTTCAGGCTGCGGATGGTATCGACAATGGCGGGAACTGTGGTGGCCAGACCGAAGAAGGTCCCCAGAAGGCCAAGATAGATCAGAACATTGGTGATATAGCGCGTGATCTCGCGTTCTTCTTCCACCCGCTCCGCAACCGAGTCCAGAATGGACCGCGTCGAGCTGGAACTTATCTGAGACCGCGCGCCACGTGCGCGCAACAGCGAGGCCAAGGGGGCCAGAAGTTGCGGTGTACGCGCATCCTCACGCACCACACCGCCGACAAAGGCTTCGATCCAGCGCACAGATCCAATCAGTTGAGTGACCTGAAGGAAACAGGCGAGCACACCAATGACAAAGACCAGAATGATGAACCCGTTGAGATACAGGTTGGCCTGAATGACCGGCAGCACATAAGGCAGGGCCATGAACACCCCAAAGCCCGACAGCCCGATTGCGATCAGCATCATCAAGATTTGCCGGATCGGTTGCGAGAAATGTGGTCTCGCGCCCTGATGTGCCTGCGCCATGCGCGTGGCTCCTGGTATTGTCTGCTCTGGAGTGAGCCTAGCGAAAACGTGGCCGCGACGCCAAGGGTTTATGCGCTGATTCTACGCACCCGTTGCGACAACCACTCAAGGTCCGGATCATGCAGACCGATCTCGGTCAAATGATCGGCGGTGTTGAACAGGTATTCGGTATTTGGACCCCGTCCACCAACGGCATGGGCAATGATCTGGGCCTGTTCTTCCAGTGGCAGCCCGCCACAATACTGTACGTGATGGGCATCGATCACATAGGTAACGGCATTGACCACCTGTCCGTTGTCCAAATGCACGTCCAGCATGCGCTCAAGATAAGCGGATGAGATCAGCTCGCGCTCGCGCAGTTCGGCCAGCGTTCGGCCTTCATGCCCGGGCTCAACCGCCAGAGCCAGCCCCGAACATTTGGTGTCGGGCTGTTCATCCAGCGCCAACACCAGCCCCGGCTCATCCTCGGTGCCGCGATGATGGATCGAGCGCATGCAGAATGACCGCGCATATCCGTGCAACGTGGCCCGTTCACTGCGCGCCACCGGAAAGCCGGGGTTCCACAATAGCGATCCATATCCGAATACCCACATCGTCATTGCACTGGTCCTTGCCCGTTTGCGCCTATAAACATCAATTCCAAGGCAGGAAAAAGGGCCATTCATCATGCGCCGTCTGATACGAGTATTTGTGTTTGTCGTCCTGGCATGGAGCGCCTATTGGTTTGTCGCAGGATACGGCCTTCGCAACGCGATCGCCGGGTGGTTCGACCATCAACAAGAACTGGGATGGCAGGCCGATTTTTCGGATGTGTCGACCGCAGGTTATCCAGGCCGCCATGTGACACGCCTGAACAATCCCGCGCTGGCTGATCCGGTCAATGGCACTGCCTGGAGCGCCGACTGGATCGAATTCCAAAGCCCTGCAATCTGGCCCGGACGTCAGATGCTGCGCTTTGCCGATACGCCTCAGCGGGTATCGTATTTCGACCAGACCACCATAATTCAGGCCATGGAACTGCAGGCCGAGCTGAACCTGCAACCCGGTGTGGCGCTGGTTTTGGAAAAGATGGCCCTGACAGCAGGGGCGTGGGCGTTGACAGACGGCACCGACCCGCAGGCCGCAGGGGACAGCCTCAATCTGGTTATGGCGCAAGAGGGCGCGCCCGAGTCTTATGTGATTGGCGCAAAAGTGGACGGGTTTGAACCCGGGGAGGAGCTGCGTCGCCTCATGCGCTCTGCCGCGTCCCTGCCCCAGACCTTTGAAACGCTAGAGTTGGACGCGTTCATCACATTTGACAAACCGTGGGATCGATCAGCAATCGAAGCCGGTCGCCCGCAGCCGGTCAGGATTGACCTGCGGCTGGCCGAAGTCAAATGGGGCGAGTTGCGCCTGTTCGCAGCCGGAGAGCTTGACGTTGACGCGCAGGGCATTCCAACCGGCGAGATCGCCATCAAGGCAGAAAACTGGCGTGACATGGTGGCGATGGCCAACGCCGCCGGTGCCCTACCCGATCAGGCGGTTGATCCTGTGACCCGGGCCCTGACCTTTATGGCCGGCCTGGGCGGCAACCCCAACGCGCTGGATCTGCAACTGAATTTCCGCGACGGGTTTGTCGCGCTGGGCCCCCTGCCCCTTGGACCTGCGCCGCGTTTGATCCTGCGTTAGCGACAATAAGGCCCGCGGCGATAGCGCGCCGTATCAAGATGGAAATGATCGCGGTGAAACCGGTCAGAATTTGGCCCAAGCACGGTTCCAAACGGCCCACAGGCCCCGCGCCAGACTTTGACCAGCTGTTTCTGCGATGGGTTCTTGCGCCAGCCATTCAGCACGGTCACCACCTCACCGTCCGCCATTTTGAAGCCCGAGATGTCAATCGCGCGGCCCTTGCCATGTTCCGAGATACGCGCGCCCTTGCGGTTGTTCCTTGTCCGGCAGGCGTAGTGTGCCGCAACCTGAAGCTCGACCACTGGCCCGCGTCGTTTGAAGGTCGGCTTGACCGTTTTGTCGACCCATTTATTCAACGCAATCGCGGTGCCGCAATCCATTGTTGACGGACGGCTCAGCGCTACGCCGGACACCGAGGTGATCTGTACCGCATCCTTGATCCCACAGGCTTTGATCTTGCCCGGAACTTTGCCCACCGGCTTGCCCTGAATGGCGATATCACCACAGACTGAGCTTTTGCGCAGCTTGCGCTTTTTCAGAAAGACCTCTTGCTCCAGTGATTTGGGACGCAGGTATGGCATGAGCGAGGTATCAGGGCCAAGCAGCGGCAGATCGGACGGGCGTGCGGCGAAGGCCAATACCTGTGGTGATGCAGGCCGCAATTCGGGGCGCAGTCGGGCCGCAGGCGCAGGTGCAGCAGCTGGCGTTGCCTCGACCCGCGCGACAGGAAACAGCGAGCGATCCAAAGGGGCGGCCGCTGCGAGAGAAGCGCTGGCGATCAGAAACCCGACTGTATACGCGCGCCACCCACAGGTCATGAGCTTGCCTTGCTGCGTCCGAAATCCGGGGCGTCGGTATCCTGCCCTGCGTCGATGATGCCACGCCGGATCGCTCGGGTGCGGGTGAAGTAGTCGAACAGGTGCTCCCCATCCCCGGTGCGGATCGCCCGTTGCAAGGCAAACAGCTCTTCGGTGAACCGGCCGAGTATCTCCAGCGTTGCGTCCTTGTTGGTCAGAAATACATCGCGCCACATGGTCGGGTCCGAGGCCGCGATACGGGTGAAGTCCCGGAAACCGGCAGCCGAATATTTGATGACCTCAGTGTCGGTGACCCGCCGCAGATCATCCGCCACGCCCACCATCGTATACGCAATCAGGTGCGGGGCATGGGATGTAACGGCCAGCACCAGATCGTGGTGATCGGCATCCATCTCATCGACATAGGCACCCATCCCCTCCCACAAAGCGCGCAACCGGGCCACCGCCTCGGGGTCGGACCCTTCGATCGGGACGATCAGGTTCCAGCGATTGTCAAACAACTCGGCAAAACCGGCTTCAGGACCGGAATGCTCGGTCCCTGCCAATGGGTGCGCCGGGATGAAATGCACACCATCAGGTATATGCGGGGACACAGCCGCGATAACATGGCGCTTGACCGAGCCCACATCGCTGACGGTCGCGCCGGGCTTGAGGCTTGGCGCAATATCCGCCGCAATCGCACCCATGGCCCCGACGGGCACGCAAAGCACAACCAGATCCGCACCCGCGACGGCCTCTTGCGCGGTGTCGCAAATCCGGTCGCACAAACCGATCTGGCGCGCCGTGTCGCGGGTTTCGGCGGACCGGGCATAGCCGGTCACTTCCCCCGCAAGACCGCCTCGTTTGATCGCCCAGAACATGGACGAGGCAATCAGGCCCAGCCCGATCAGCGCAACACGGTCGTAAACTTGGCTCATGCTGCGCCCTCTTTGAATGCAGTGATTGCGGCGACTACCCTTCTGCAAGCGTCTTCATCACCGACGGTGATCCGAAGCGCATTCGGTAGATTATATCCCGCCACACGCCGCACAATCAGCCCTCGCGATTTCAGATAGTCATCACAGGCTTCGGCCTCGGGCTGATCCTTGAAACGCGCGAGAATGAAATTGGTGCTGGACGGATCGGACGGCACGCCGACTTTTGCCAACTCGTCCGACAGCCACACCCGAAGGCGTGCGTTCTCGGTGTGGCAAAAGGTCAGATACGCATCATCCTTGATCGCGGCTTCTGCCGCTGCCAGAGCGGTAAGTGACAGGTTGAACGGCTGACGCACCCGGTTCAACACATCTATGATGGCCTGCGCGGCATAGCCCCAGCCGACGCGCATTCCACCCAGACCATAAATCTTGGAAAACGTCCGCGTCATGATCACGTTGTCGAACCGATCAACCAGCGACGCACCACCATCGAAATCCGCAACAAATTCGGCATAGGCGCCGTCGATCACCATCAGACAGGTCTGCGGCAATGCATTGGCCAAGCGCTCCAACTCGGACTTGGGGATCATGGTCGAAGTCGGATTACCCGGGTTGGTCACAAACACAATTCGGGTCTGGTCGGTAACCGCGCTCAGGATGTTGTCGACATCCACTTGACGGTCGGTCTCAGGCACCATGACCGGTGTCGCACCCGCCATTCGCGCGATGATCGGATACATTGAGAACCCGTGCTCGGTGTACATGACCTCGTCCCCCGGGCCGGCATAGGCCTGCGCCACGAATTGCAGAACCTCATCGCTGCCGACGCCGCAGATGATCCGCGCCGGGTCCAGCTCGTGACATGCGCCAATCGCCGCGCGCAAGCTGGCATGGTCAGTGCTGGGATAGCGATGCAGGGTTGCCGCACTGTCACGCACAGCCTCAATCGCCTTGGGGCTGGGACCGTGCGGGTTTTCGTTGGAACTCAGCTTGATCACATGCGCGACCCCGGCCACATGCGACTGCCCGCCCTGATACAGCGCGATGTCCATAATGCCCGGTTGCGGGGTGATCTTGTTCATATCAGGCTCCGTATGTTGGAGCCCCTCATACCCGTCTCAACGCGTTGAGAAAAGCGGCAATTCCGTCACGCCGCTTTGAAGCGGGCGGTTGCCGGGTCGGCGCTGTAACATGGCGTGAATTCCTCGGTCCGGCACGACAGATCATTCACGCTGTCGATGATGAACTGGACGGTTTCGACGCTCATCAGATACGAAAAATTCAACCGCACCCAGCCGGGCTTCTTCATCTCTTCTCCCGCGCTCAACGCTGCGTGTAATTCATCCGAAGTCGCGCGATCAATACCCAACAACCGATGCGCATATGGCCCGGCACAGGCACAACCGCCCCGCGCTTGAATGCCATAAATATCGCTCAGCATCCGGGTAAAGAGCTGCTGGTGCACCGGACGCCCGGCATTGTCGCGAACAAGAAAGGAATAAATCGGCAACCGGTGCGGATTGTCCGCGCCCAACAGCGTCAGGTTGGGATTATCACCCCATCCCTGTATCGCCATCCGATTGTATACTGCCTCCCGCCTGGTAATCTCATCCGTGCCCACCACATCCTTGACGATGAAAGCAAGTGCTGCCCGAATGTCGCCGATCACGTTGGGCGTTCCGGCCTCTTCCCGGGTCGCCAGATCCGCGCTGTAGTCATGCCGCCAAGGCGACACAAAACTCACCGTTCCGCCACCGGGCCAACTGGGGCTGGTGCGTTTCACGGCCTGTCGGTTGACCACCAGCACCCCCGACGCCCCCGGCCCGCCCGGGAACTTGTGAGGTGAGACAACGATCGCGTCCTTGCGCGCGTCTTCCGGCCCCATGTCGATCGGCAAGTAAGGCCCACCCCCGGCATAATCCCAAACAGCCAGCGCCCCATGTGACTTGAGCAACCGGGTGACCGGGTCCGGTTCAGTGATGATCCCGGTGACATTCGAGGCCGCCGAAAACGAGCCGATGATCAGATCAGACTCAGCGTTGACCTTCAAAGCCTGCTCAAGGGCGGCCAGATCGACACCGCCGTCTGATGCTTCCGGGATTTCGATAACCTGCGCCTTGCTCTCTCGCCACGGCAGGATGTTCGAGTGATGTTCATACGGCCCGATTAATACAACCGGCCGATCAGCACGATCAACTCCCAGCAGGCTGACCAACCGGTTGAGACCCGCAGTGGCGCCTGATCCGGCAAAAATCACCGCATCCTCTTCCGAGGCTCCTATGATGCGGGCAATCTCTGCGCGCGCTTCGCGGCGCAGTCGGGTCATGTAAGACCCACAATAGGAGGCTTCGGTGTGACTGTTGGCATAAAACGGCAACACATGCGCAGTCACAAAATCCTCGACCTGCCGCAACGCACGGCCCGAGGCGACATAATCCGCATATACAAGCGGTACATCCCCCTGCAGACCTGGGATCAGAACGTTCTCTCCGATCAACCCATCGCGCAGGTTCGAATTGTGAGCGGTGGATTGGATGTCTACGCGAAATTGGGACAAGGTCATTGCGTGGGCTCCATATTGCATATCGAATATGATTGCTTTTCGGTGCAAATAATTCCCCTGTTATTGACTTAATTTTCTGAATCCTGTGTCATATGCTTCGAAATGGCCAAAACTTTAGATCAAATTGATAAAAGCATCCTCCGCCGGCTGCAAAAAGATGCCACCCTCTCTCAGCGCGACCTGGCAGATCGGGTCGGCTTGTCCCAAAACGCGTGCTGGCGGCGACTGAAGACGCTGAATGACAGCGGTGTTATCACCGGATCAACAGCACAGATCGCGCGCGAGAAACTGGGGCTGAACCTTGTGGTCTTCGTTATGCTACGCACCCGACATCACTCTGCCGAGTGGTTGCAGGCCTTTCGCCGCCACGTGCTGACCATTCCCGAGGTCGTGGACTTCCACCGGATCGGCGGAGACTACGATTATCAACTCAAAGTGGTGACACAGGACATGGCATCCTACGACAAGGTTTATCAGCGCCTGATCGAAAAGGTCGAACTGGACAGCGTGACATCCTACTTCGCGATGGAAGCCATCGCCGAAGGCCGCCCATTTCCGATCTGATCCAAATCTTCATCTGGCCCCAAATACCCCGGGGGAGTCGCGAAGCGACGGGGGCAGAGCCCCCTCCAAATAAAAAGACCGCGCTGAAAGCGCGGCCCTTCATCTTGTGCAGATCGGCGAAGATTAGTTCTTCGCGTAGAATTCCACGACCAGGTTCGGTTCCATCATCACTGGATAGGGCACATCGCCCAGGCCCGGCGCGCGCACGAAAGTTGCGGTCATCTTCGAGTGGTCCGCGTCGATGTAATCCGGCACATCACGTTCGGCCAGCGCAACGGCTTCCAGAACAACGGCCAGTTGCTTGGATTTGTCACGTACTTCAATTACGTCGCCTTCCTTGACGCGGTAGCTGGGAATATTCACCCGCTTGCCGTTCACTTTAACATGGCCGTGGTTCACGAACTGACGCGCGGCGAAGACGGTCGGCACGAACTTGGCGCGGTAAACGACGGCATCCAGACGGCTTTCCAGCAGACCGATCAGGTTTTCACCGGTGTCGCCGTTCACACGTACGGCTTCGGCATAAATGCGGCGGAACTGCTTCTCGGTCAGGTCGCCATAGTAGCCTTTCAGCTTCTGCTTGGCGCGCAGCTGCAGACCGAAGTCCGACAGTTTACCCTTGCGGCGCTGACCGTGCTGGCCGGGGCCATATTCGCGACGGTTGACCGGGGATTTCGGACGACCCCAGATGTTTTCGCCCATCCGGCGGTCGATTTTGTACTTGGCAGACGTGCGTTTGGTCACGGCTGATCTCCTTCGTTCAGGTCGAGGCCCTAGGGCCGCTATGAAGGGCGTTGTCCTCTTGAGGTCTCCCCCATGACAGGTATCCCCTTGCGGGGGCCACCAACACCAATGAAGCCGCGCTTATATCCGCGCGATGGGCAGAGTCAACAGGCCAATCGCGCAGAGTCCAAATTCCTGCAGAATAACGGTAAGGAAAGTGTAGTTTGCTTATTCAGCAGCAACAACAGCAACCTGCTCGGGAGGGGATAGCTCAACTGGTTGCGATGACTGGAACGCGACAACATTGCTCGCCGCCGGCGCAGCCCGGGCAGGCTCCGTGACATCGGTAATTGAGCTTACCCAGAAGTCCTGATCCCGTGTCGGGCATGCATCTTTGAAGACCAACCCAAGGAAATCATCCTCATCCGAACTGACAAGCTCTGCGATGAATCGCTGTGCACCGTTTGAAAGCTCAAGCCGGGCCTGAACCCGGACCAAACACCCCGCTCCACGACCAAGCAAAAAGGAACCACTAAGCCCCTTATCTGGATCGTCCGACATGTCCATGATCGTCAAACCGGCCTTGGCACCGCACCAAGACCAGACTGCCCCGACATTCAGGTCGGAAACCGGAGCTGAAAGAAGCCCATCCAGTTCAGTTTGCGTCCAACAAATAGCAATAGGACCGTTGTAACCGGTTCTCATTTTACCGCCCGCACTGCTTAACATTCCACCTGTACCATGGACTGTGTATCAACGCTAAAATGGGCAGAAAAGAGACGATGACGCAGCGTTTACGTGATTGTTGCTTATAAGCACACTCAAATTGAGACAATTTCGACCAAACCCAACTGACATCGACGGCAAAAACACACGTTGACTGGACTATTGCCTGTTTTTAGCGACGGGTCGTTAAAGGCCTGACGGACAAGTTGATGCTGTTTGCTTGTCCGGTATCAGACTTGATTTAGAGGTTGCGACACCTGTCTCGCAAGCCGCGAAACCGTTAACTCACCCATAGAGCGCGCGCGCCTCGGCAAATGACAGCAAGCGGCGGTGGTTTTCGTCCCACAAATGCAATCGCGCGTTGGCGAGGCTTTCACGAATGGTCATTCGGTTACTGTTCGCCAGCTCATCATGATCCCTAAGCACCTCTGTCAGCCGGTAGAACGGGACGCGGCTGTATAGGTGGTGCACGTGGTGAATGCCGATATTGGCACTGAACCACTGCAGAACAGGCGGCAGGATATAGTGGGAACTGCCGTGCAAGGCTGCTTCATGCAACTGCCAGTCTTCATCAGACTCCCATGTTGTATCCTCGAACTGATGCTGCACATAAAACAGCCATACACCCGCCGTTGCGGCGATCAGCGTCGAGGGCAAAAAGATCAACAGCAGCGGCATCAAGCCGCCAAAATAATAGATGAGATAAAGCACAGCAAGAATGGCCGCATTCGTAGCCATTGCGCTGGTCCAGAATTTCAAGCTCCCCATAAGCCCAAGCGGCAGCCGGTTCTGGAACAGAAACAAATAGCCGGGGCCAAGACCGAATAGTGTGACGGGATGACGATACACCCGGTACCAAAAACGATTCATGGGTGTCAGCCTGCGGTATTCGGCCACCGTGAGTGTATGGATATCGCCCATTCCGCGCTTGTCCAGATTACCAGACGCGTTGTGATGGGTAGAGTGTGTGCGTCGCCAGACGTCATAAGGTGTGAGCGTCAGTACTCCGATCATCCGCCCGACCCAGTCACTGACGCCTCGGTTCTTGAAAAAGGCGCCATGCCCGCAATCATGCTGTATGGCAAACAGGCGCAGCAAAAAGGCTGAGTTCAGAACCGAGATCGCAAAAACCAGCCAATATCCGACTGACAGACAGATCCATGCCAAAGCCCAAAGAGCCAGAAAAGGAATGAGGGTAACCCCCAGCTCAAACCAGCTGCGCATCTGGTTCGGTTCCCGATATTTGGCAAGCGTCGTCACCCAATCCCGCGCGGCAGTTACTTTCGGGGCGTCCCGGGTCGAGTGAGTGGATAGGGTCATGCGCCTGCCGTAACTTTCTTGTTGATTACATACCGGATAGACAACCCCACCCATATCGCAATCGATTTCTGGACGAGACGCAGGGATTTGCGCTCAAATCTTGGTGTTCCCACCTAAAGAAAAACCCCCGCTTAAGCGGGGGCCTTCAAATGTTTCCAAAGACGGGTTCGATCAAAGACCGGTGCTCACGTCGATGGTGTTGCCCTCTTCCAGGGTCACATACGCTTTTTTGACGTCTTTCCGACGACCCAGCTGGCCGCGGAACCGCTTGACCTTGCCTTTGGTCACGGTGGTGTTCACCGCTTTGACCTTCACACCAAACAGCGCCTCAACGGCCTCTTTGATCTGCGGCTTGTTGCTGTCGATCGCCACTTCAAAGACAACCGCGCCGTTTTCGGACGCCATGGTCGACTTCTCGGTAATGATCGGCTTGCGGATCACGTCGTAGTGTTCTGCCTTCGCGCTCATTTCAGACGAGCCTCCAGTGCTTCGACAGCCGCTTTGGTGAGCACCAGGGTGTCACGCTTGAGGATGTCATAGACGTTTGCGCCCATCGACGGCAGGATATCCAGACCTTCGATGTTCTTGGACGCTTTCAGGAACCCTTCGTTCACGGTCGCGCCGTCGATGACCAGAGCACGTTTCCAGCCCAGGTTTGCAACCTGTTTGGCCAGAGCGGCGGTCTTGCCTTCGGCTTCGGCACTCTCGATCACAACCAGCTCACCTGCCTTGGCTTTGGCCGACAGAGCGTGGCGCAGGCCAAGCTTGCGGAACTTCTTGGGCAGGTCGTGGCCGTGCGAACGCACGACGGGGCCTTTGTAGATACCACCACCACGGAAGATCGGCGCGTTACGGTCACCATGGCGTGCGCCACCGGTGCCCTTCTGGCGATAGATCTTCTTGGTCGAGTAGCTGGTTTCCGAGCGGGTCTTGACCTTGTGGGTACCGGCCTGCGCGTTGTTGCGCTGCCAACGGACCACACGGTGCAGGATGTCCGCGCGCGGCTCGAGGCCGAACAGGTCCGCATCCAGCTCGATGTCGCCGGCTTTGCCGCCGTCCAGTTTGATTACATCAAGTTTCATGCTTCACCACCTTCCGCGGGCGCTTCTTCCGCAGGTGCTTCGGTTGCAGCCGATTTCACAGCAGCCGGGAAAGGCAGGCCTTCCGGTGCTTTCTTCTTGACGGCGTCCTTGACGGTGACCCAGCCCGATTTCGGTCCGGGAACGGCGCCTTTGATGAAGACCAGGTTCCGGTCGGCGTCGGTTTTGACGACTTCCAGGTTCTGGGTGGTAACACGGGCAGCACCCATGTGACCGGCCATCTTCTTGCCTTTGAACACCTTGCCCGGGTCCTGACACTGACCGGTCGAACCGTGCGAACGGTGGCTGATCGAAACACCGTGCGAGGCGCGCAGACCACCAAAGTTCCAACGCTTCATCGCACCGGCAAAGCCTTTACCGATCGAGGTGCCCGAAACGTCAACTTTCTGACCTTCCAGGAAGTGTTCTGCCGAAATCTCGGCGCCCACTTCGATCAGGCCATCTTCGGAGACGCGGAACTCGGCCAGCTTACGCTTGGGCTCAACCTTTGCAGCGGCGTAGTGACCGCGCATGGCCTTCGAGGTGCGTTTTGCCTTGGCAGCACCGGCGCCCAGCTGAACGGCGGTGTAGCCGTCTTTGTCAGCGGTGCGCTGTGCAACAACCTGCAGGTTGTCCAGGTGAAGAACGGTCACAGGGATCTGCTTGCCGTCTTCCATGAACAGGCGGGTCATGCCAACTTTTTTTGCGATAATACCAGAGCGCATTCTCATACCCTCCGATTACGACTGCAGCTTGATCTCGACGTCCACACCAGCAGCGAGGTCGAGCTTCATCAGCGCGTCAACGGTCTGGGGGGTCGGATCAACGATGTCCAAGAGACGCTTGTGCGTGCGGATCTCGAACTGGTCGCGGGATTTCTTGTCAACGTGAGGGCCACGGAGAACCGTGAACTTCTCAATCTTGTTCGGCAGCGGGATCGGGCCGCGCACGTTCGCGCCGGTCCGCTTGGCAGTGTTGACGATCTCTTGCGTGCTGGCATCCAGAACGCGATAGTCAAATGCCTTCAGCCGAATACGGATATTTTGGCTTTGCATAGATACAGCCTTTTATCAGGCGTTGAGGTTGAGAGGAGGACAAGCGCGCATCGCCAACCCTCATCGAACCCAAAAGGCGGGAATCACCCCGCCTTGACGTTCTTGTTGAGAACTCGCGCGTATTAGTGGGGTTAGTGGGGTTTGGCAAGGGGGAAATGGTTGCCATACAAAAGAGAATGTTGGGTGGGTTTTCTCCAGCCCAGTGTTGCACAACCCCCATCGACATCTGAGGACACATAGCCCATCTTCCACCATAGGTAGAGTATGTCGAGTCTGGAAGCCGCCACAATGAAAATGCAGTTCTTTACTTTTGGTGCAGCTACGATCTGTGCTTCACTGGCAATCTTCATGCTACTTCGTGAAGGTACTGCTAGTGAAAATGTTCCAGACGCTCTTAGCATCGGCACAGCGCTGGCAGACATACGAGATATCCCTGTCGGCGCACCCGAGACGCGTGAATTGATGCTGCGTGGTAAACTGGCGAAGTTCTGGCAAGTCGTTGACGAAAAGGCTCCAGAAGACCTGGATTACGTTATCGACCGCTTTTTCGAGGCGAGATCGAGCCTTCGAACAAGCGAGGATGTTCGAGAGAAGCTAGACCGCGAATTGCTGGCATATAGGTTACGACTGGCCAAGTACTCTCGAGCGCTTTCGGATCGGCAGCGGGTCGATATGATAAACGCACGCATCCAGTTTCTGCGGTCATTCGATGATCCAAAAACTTGCGCACTTGTAGCTCGCCATGGTGCTGGCAAACTGAATTACCATCAACTCTCTCTGGTATATCTGGAACTGGATCAAGTCATGGCGACTATGACTTCACACCTCCTTGACGCTCGTGCAATCAACACCGGTGAGGCGAATGAACCAATACCGCCTACAAACGAAGACTTCGATCGATTGGCAAAGAGAATGAAAGACAACGGGATGACCGATTTAGATCTAGAACCTCTGTACCTTGATACGTGGAGAGCCCCAGAATATTGCCAAGTATACTTGAGCTATCTTGAGAACGTCGCCGCGATGCCCGGAAAGTCGGGGATGGCCATAAGGTTTGACGAAATCGAAGGTTTACTCAATTCCCAATGAGGTGGAAAAGCAACGTACACTTCATCGGAAAACGCTCACCCACGGCTGCTGTTCTTCATACCGGTACACCCGTTCGAACCCGTTAAAAGAGAAAAAGGCCGCCCCTTGTGGAGCGGCCTTCTTTAGTTCAATCGAGTGGACTCTCATTGCTCTTTCAGAGCAACTGCCGCCCACCAGTCGGCAGAGCCGACTTACTCGATGATTTTCGACACAACGCCGGCGCCGACGGTGCGGCCGCCTTCGCGGATGGCGAAGCGCAGGCCGTCTTCCATCGCGATGGGCGCGATCAGCTCGACGGTGAAGCCGACGTTGTCGCCGGGCATAACCATCTCGGTGCCAGCCGCCAGGGTCACGGTGCCGGTCACGTCAGTGGTCCGGAAGTAGAACTGCGGACGGTAGTTCGCGAAGAACGGAGTGTGACGACCGCCTTCTTCCTTGGTCAGGATGTAGGCTTCGGCTTCGAACTTGGTGTGCGGTGTAACCGAACCCGGCTTACACAGAACCTGGCCACGCTCAACGCCGTCACGGTCGATACCGCGCAGCAGCGCGCCGATGTTGTCGCCCGCTTCGCCGCGATCCAGCAGCTTGCGGAACATTTCAACACCGGTACAGGTGGTTTTCTGAGTGTCACGGATGCCGACGATTTCGATCTCGTCGCCAACATTGATCACGCCACGCTCGACACGACCGGTCACAACGGTACCACGGCCCGAGATCGAGAACACGTCTTCGACCGGCATCAGGAACGGCTTGTCAACTTCACGCTCAGGGGTGTCGATGTAGTCATCAACAGCCGCCATCAGTTCCTTGATCTTCTCTTCGCCGATTTCCGGGTTGTTGCCTTCCATCGCGGCCAGAG